>DASSTJ010000161.1:0-24988 GCA_035707965.1 Actinomycetales bacterium | reverse complement strand
CGGCGGTCACGTCGCCCGACGCCAGCGCCACGTCGGCGATGCGCTGCGCGAGCGTCTCCACGAGGTCGACCGGCTCACCGGCCACCACAGCGGCGACGTCGTCGGCGAGCACGCCGTAGTGCACGGTGCGTGAGAGGTCGTCGTCGGCAGCTGCGGCACGCGTGTCGAGGTGCAGCACCACGTCGACCACGAACCACTGGCCGAGCGCCTTCTCCTCGGGGAGCACCCCGTGCCTGCCGCGCACCCGCAGGCCCTGCAGCGAGACGCGGTCGAGGGGGCGCCCCTGCGCGTCGAGCACCGACTCGTCGAACGTCACCGCTCACCTCCGGCAGCCTGGACGGCCGCGACGACCCGGACGGCGTCCGCCGTCGGCCGGACGTCGTGCACGCGGACGCACCACGCCCCCGCCACGGCGGCCAGCACGCTCGTCGCGGCGGTGCCCGCGTCGCGGTCCAGGACCGCCCTCGGCGTGCCGTCCGCGTCGGCGAGCACCGTGCCGAGGAACCGCTTGCGCGACGCGCCGACGAGCAGCGGGCGGCCGAGGCCGACCAGGTCGCCCAGTCGAGCCAGCAGCTCGAGGTTGTGCGCACCCGTCTTCGCGAAGCCGAGGCCGGGGTCGAGGACCAGCTGCGCGGGGTCCACGCCCTGGCCGACCAGTGAGTCGACCCGGCGCAGCAGCTCGTCACGGACGTCGGCGACCACGTCGTCGTAGCGGGCGAGCTCGTCCATGTGGTCGCTGTGCCCGCGCCAGTGCATGACGACGAACGGCACGCCGGCGTCCGCGACGACCGGGGCCATCCCGGGGTCGGCCAGCCCGCCGCTGACGTCGTTGACCAGGGCGGCGCCAGCCTCGAGCGCCGCCCGGGCGACCTCGGCGTGCATGGTGTCGATGCTGATGACCGCACCCGCGTCGACCAGGCCACGCACCACCGGCATGACCCGCCGCAGCTCCTCCTGCAGCCCGGGGCGGCTGGCTCCCGGACGCGTCGACTCACCGCCGATGTCGAGCAGGTCGGCGCCCTCGGCCAGCAGGTCGAGACCGTGCCGGATGCCGTTGTCCGGCTCGAACCACTCACCGCCGTCGCTGAACGAGTCCGGCGTCACGTTGACGACGCCCATGACCAGGCAGCGGCCGGCGTCCCGCAGGGCAGGGGGCAGCCCGGCGGGCGGGGGTGCGGCGGCGGCGCTCGGCATCAGCGGTGGCCGAGCACCAGGCTCATGGCCTCCGCACGGGTGGCCGGGTCACGCAGCTGGCCTCGGACCGCGGACGTGATGGTGCGGGCACCGGGCCGGCGCACGCCGCGCATGGCCATGCAGAGGTGCTCGCAGTCGATCACCACCAGGACGCCCCGCGGGTCGAGGTGCTCGACCAGCGCGTCGGCGATCTGCGCCGTCATCCGCTCCTGCACCTGGGGACGGCGTGCGAACACGTCGACGAGCCGGGCGAGCTTCGACAGGCCCGTGACCCGGCCGTCCTTCGCCGGGATGTAGCCGACGTGGGCAACGCCGTGGAACGGCACCAGGTGGTGCTCGCACGTCGAGTACACGTCGATGTCGCGCACCAGCACCATCTCGTCGTGCCCGATCTCGAACATCGTCGTGAGGACGTCGGACGGCGACTGGTCGAGACCGGCGAAGACCTCGCCGTACGCACGAGCGACGCGCGCCGGCGTGTCGCGCAGACCCTCGCGGTCCGGGTCCTCGCCGACGGCGAGCAGCAGCTCACGCACGGCGGCCTCGGCGCGCGCCACGTCGATCACGCCGTCACCGTCGGTGAGCCGCCGAACCCGTGGCTCCGCGGCACGGTCACACGCCGCCGCCGGGCTCGACGGCGCCACCCTCGGGCACCTCGATGACCGCAGCCGGCGGGTGCTCGGAGTCGTCGTGAGGGCCGTTGCCGTTGCTGCGCGCCTTCTGCTCGGCCGGCGTCAGCACCGGCGGGCGGTCGCTGATCGGACGGCGCTCGCTCGACAGCCAGACCGGACGCTGCGGAGCCTTGCGCACGTGGGCGAAGACCTCCTGCAGCTCGGCGCCGGCCAGCGTCTCCTTCTCGAACAGCGCCATCACGAGGTTGTCGAGGACGTCGCGGTTGTCGACGAGCACCTGCCACGCCTCGTCGTGCGCCGCCTCGATCAGCCGACGGACCTCCTCGTCCACGATGCCGGCGACCTCTTCCGAGTAGTCGCGGCCGTGCCCCATGTCGCGGCCCATGAAGACCTCGCCACCCTCGTTGCCGAGCTTGATGGCGCCGATGCGCTCGCTCATGCCGAACTGGGTGACCATGCGCCGGGCGAGGCCGGTCGCCTTCTCGATGTCGTTGGACGCGCCCGTGGTGGGGTCGTGGAACACGAGCTCCTCGGCCACGCGACCACCCAGGGCGTAGGCGAGCTGGTCGAGCAGCTCGTTGCGCGTCGTCGAGTACTTGTCGTCGACCGGCAGCACCATCGTGTAGCCGAGGGCCCGGCCGCGCGGCAGGATCGTGATCTTGGTGACGGGGTCGGTGTTGTTGAGCGCCGCGGCGACCAGGGCGTGACCACCCTCGTGGTACGCGGTGATCTTCTTCTCCTTCTCGTTCATCATCCGGCTGCGCTTCTGCGGGCCGGCGACGACACGGTCGACGGCCTCGTCGATCGCCTTGTCGTCGATGAACTTCGCGTTGGTGCGTGCCGTCAGCAGCGCCGCCTCGTTCAGCACGTTGGCCAGGTCGGCTCCCGTGAACCCGGGCGTGCGTCGGGCGATGATCTCGAGGTCGATGCTCGGCGCCATGGGCTTGCCCTTGGCGTGGACGGCGAGGATGTGCTCGCGACCCTTCTTGTCGGGCGCGTCGACGGACACCTGGCGGTCGAACCGGCCGGGACGCAGCAGCGCAGGGTCGAGGATGTCCGGACGGTTGGTCGCGGCGATGAGGATGACGTTCGTCTTGACGTCGAAGCCGTCCATCTCGACGAGCAGCTGGTTCAGCGTCTGCTCGCGCTCGTCGTGGCCGCCACCCATGCCTGCGCCGCGGTGCCGCCCGACGGCGTCGATCTCGTCGACGAAGATGATCGCCGGAGCGTTCGCCTTGGCCTGCTCGAACAGGTCGCGCACCCGACTGGCACCCACGCCGACGAACATCTCGACGAAGTCCGAGCCCGAGATGGAGAAGAAGGGCACGCCCGCCTCACCGGCCACCGCTCGGGCCAGGAGCGTCTTGCCCGTGCCGGGCGGGCCGTAGAGCAGCACGCCCTTGGGGATCTTCGCCCCGACCGCCTGGAACTTGGCCGGCTCGGCCAGGAACTCCTTGATCTCCTGGAGCTCCTCGACGGCCTCGTCCACGCCGGCGACGTCGGCGAAGGTGACCTTCGGCGCCTCCTTGCTCACCATCTTGGCGCGGGACTTGCCGAAGCTCATGACGCGGCTGCCGCCGCCCTGCATCTGGCTCATGAGGAACCAGAAGAGGCCGAGGATCACGATGATGGGGAGGATCGAGAACAGCAGGCTGGCCACCCAGCTCTGCTTCGGCACCTTCGCGTTGTACGTCGAGAGCTGCCCGGACGCCTTGGCCTCGGTCACCTCCTGCACGACGGTCGGTCCGAGGGGCGCCACGTAGAAGGCCTGCACCTTCTTGGCCTGGCGCACGCCGTCGCCGGTGAAGGTCTGACCGGAGCGCAGGTCGATGTCGATGCGCTGGTCGCCGTCGACCAGCGTGACGCTCCCGGCCTTGCCGTCCTTGATGAGCTGCAGGGCGGAGGAGGTGTCGATCCGCTGGTAGCCGCTGCCGATCTGGCTGACCTGGACGGCGAACAGCCCGATGACCACGATGAGCAGCACCCAGATGGCCGGGCCCCGCAGGATGCGCCTGAAGTTCATGGTGTCGGGGCGCCTCGCCCCACCCTCCTGATCGGTCGGTGCCGCACGCACGCGCGGCCGCCCGGCGGCACCACCCGCGGTGCCGCCGTCGGTTGGACGACGGTACACCGGCAGGCGGAAACGGCGCCGAACCGCTGTCCTGATGGCAACGACCGCCGACCGTCGCGTGTTCCTGACAGCGTGACCTGCCGAGGGGACGTTCGCCACCGGCGGACGGCGACCGCCCAGCAGCCGCGCCAGGACGACAAGGGTGACGGCCGCCGGGGGCTGGTCAGGAGTACACGTGCGGCGCGAGCGTGCCCACGAACGGCAGGTTGCGGTACTTCTCCGCGTAGTCGAGCCCGTAGCCGATGACGAACTCCGGGTCGATGTCGAAGCCGACGTACTTGACGTCGACCGCCACCTTGGCCGCCGCCGGCTTGCGCAGGAGGGCGCACACCTCGACCGACGCCGGACCGCGCGTGCGCAGGTTCGACACGAGCCACGACAGCGTGAGCCCCGAGTCGACGATGTCCTCGACGATCAGGACGTTCCTGCCGGTGATGTCCCTGTCGAGGTCCTTGAGGATGCGCACCACCCCGGAGGACTTCGTGCCGGACCCGTAGGAGGAGACCGCCATCCAGTCCATCTCCGCGGGCGAGTGCAGCGCCCGGGCGAGGTCGGCCATCACCATGACCGCCCCCTTGAGCACGCCCACCAGCAGCAGGTCTCGGCCCGCGTAGTCGGCGTCGATCCGCTGCGCCAGGTCGGCGAGCTTCGTGCGGATCTGGTCCTCCGTGATGAGGACCTTCTCGAGATCGGCGCCCATGTCCTTGTCGTCCACGACGACCAGCCTCCCACAGCGGCGAAGCCCTCGGACGCCGCCGGGGAGGTGCACCGGGCCCTGGCCGTGCCAGTCGACGACGAGGGCGTCGAGCGCCCGCACGTGCACGGCCGCGATGGCTCCGCGCGGGGCGTCTGCGGTGGTGGCGGCCCGGTGCAGGACGCGTCGGCGGACGGCCGCGGGCAGCTCCGCCAGGCCCTCGACGTCCAGCTCGACGGCACGCCGCGGGTCGCCGGGGTCGCCGATCAGCACCTGCGACCAGGCTCGGTCGGCCCACCCGTCCAGCGCGTCGGCGTCGTCCCGCAGCAGGTCGGCGCTGCGCGCCAGGGACGCGCTCGCACCTGGTCCGAGCAGGTCCTCGAGCAGTCCGGCGGCGGCACGCAGCCGGCTGCGGGTGAACCGCGGGTCGTCGTTGTGCGGGTCGCGCCACGGGGTCAGGCCGAGCACCTCGCAGACTCGCTCGGTGTCGGTGCGCGCGAGCTCGAGCAGCGGGCGTCTCAGCAGGCCGCGCCGCGCCGGCATGCCCGACAGCGACCGCGCTCCCGAACCGCGCGCCAGGCCCAGCAGCACCGTCTCGGCCTGGTCGTCGCGCGTGTGCCCGAGCAGCACCGCCGCCGCGCCCTCCTCGGCGGCGACGTCCTGCAGCACGGCGTACCGTGCCGTACGGGCCGCACCCTCCGGGCCGGAGCCGTCGCGCGGGACGTCGGCCCGTCCCACCCGCACGGGGGCAAGGCCGAGCCGTACGGCGGCGGCGGCGGCGGCGGCGGCGACGTCGTCCGATCCCGCCTGAAGCCCGTGGTCCACGACGACAGCGCCGGCGCGCAGTCCCAGCCTCGACGCCACGAAGGCCGTGGCGGCCGCGAGTGCCAGCGAGTCGGCGCCGCCGCTGAGCGCGACGAGCACCAGGGCTCCGTGAGGCAGGTCCGACAGCGCCGAGCGGACGGCCGAGCGAGCCGTCGCCACGGCAGGGTCAGGTCCCGCCACCGCGATCAGCCGTGGACGCGCCGCACCCAGGCGCGCGGGTCGGCGATCTCCTCGGGCGCGGGCAGCGTCTGCGGCGACGTCCAGACGGCGTTGAAGCCGTCCATCCCGACCTCCGCCACGACTGTTCGGACGAAGGCCGCTCCGTCGCGGTACTGCCGCATCTTGTCCTCGAGACCGAGCAGTCGGCGGACCACGCGGTCGAGCGGGTCCTTGCCACCCCGGCGGGAGTTGAAGCGGTCCCGGATCGTCCGCACCGTGGGGACGACATCGGGCCCCACCTCGTCCATGACGACGTCCGCGTGGCCCTCGAGCAGGGACATCACCGCGGTCAGCGCGGCGATCCGGCGCCGCTGGTCAGCCGTGGTGAAGAGGTCGAGCAGCGACCCGCCCTCGCCGCGGAGGATGCCGGGCAGCCGACGGGCGGCCTCCTCGAGCGTGCCCAGCAGCGCCTTGGGGTCGGGGGCGAGCTGCGTCGCGAGCTCGTGCACCTGGTCGATCATGTGCTGCCGCAGCCACGGCACCGCCGTGAACTGCACCCGGTGGGTCTCTTCGTGCAGGCAGACCCAGAGACGGAAGTCGGCGGCGACGACGTCCATCTCGCGCTCGGCGTGGACCACGTTGGGCGCCACGAGGAGGAGCCGCGGGACGCCGTCGGGGTTGATGTCGTACTGGCCGAGCACCTTGCCGGACAGGAATGCCAGCAACCCTCCCGTCTCCAGACCGGTGACCTTGCTGCCCACGGCGGTGACGACGGCGGGTGCCTCGACGGCCCGGCGTGAGGCCATGGTCTCGACCACCGGCTCGAGCATCGAGCGCAGCGACCACAAGTTGGCCCGCACCCAGCCCGGGCGGTCGACCACGAGCACCACCGGGTCCGGGTCGACGCTGTCGAGGCCGGTGATGCGGGCGACGTGGGGACGCGCCACCTGCGCGGCCAGCCGCAGCTCGGTGACGACGTCCTGCGCCTCGGTGGTGCTGACCTCCGGCCCGGGGCGGGCGACGCGCCGTGCCGTCGCCGCGGCGAGCTCCCAGTCCACGTAGCGGTCCAGCAGGGACGTGGCCGCGGTTGCTGTCATTGGCCCAACGTACGCGTCAGGCCGCAGTCCAGCGACACGCCGGTGGCGCACTCACCCCGGCGCCGGCCGGGCTCAGCGGCAGCCGCACCCCGACAAGACCGCACCGACGCGATCGACCGCCTGCCGGGCATCGAGCGTGCCGGCGGCCGGCACGTGGTCGGCCATGACGGCGAAGAGCAGCAGCCGGCCGTCGTCGTCCACCACGTAGCCCGCCAGCGAGCTCACGCCGGTCAGGGTGCCGGTCTTGGCGCGCAGCAGGCCGGCGGCCGCCCGGGCCGCCCCCTTGGTGAACCGTCCGGCCAGGGTGCCGTTGAAGCCGGCCACCGGGAGGTCGGCCAGCAGGGACCGCAGCTGCGGGTGGTCGGCGGAGGTCGCGAGGCGCAGGACGTCGACGAGCACTCGTGCCGGGATCACGGTCCCGTCCCCGAGACCGCTGACGTCGACCAGGTGCGTCGCCCCGGTGTCGATCCCGAGCCGCTCCACCTCGTCCACGACCGCGAGCGCCGTGTCCTCGAAGGTCGGCGGGCGGCCCATGCTCCGGGCGGCGAGGCGGCCGAGCACCTCGGCCAGCGCGTTGTCGCTCTCGCGCAGCGTGACGCCCAGGATGTCGGCGACGGGCGCCGAGCGGACCTCGCCCAGCACGGTGGCCTGGTCGGGTGCGGTCGTGCGCACGGGAGGGCCCGCCACGCTGATGCCGGCGCGTCCCAGGGCGGAGACGAAGGCGCGGCCGGCGGACAGCGCCGGGTCGACCGGTCCGGCGTGGCCCGGGCGGGCCCGGTCGCGCGCGAGGCCGATCGCCGCCACCCGGCCGGTGTAGCCGTGCGCGACGTCGGCCGGGTCCCAGGCCGGCGACACGGTCGGCCCGGCGAACGCGGTGTCGTCCACCCGGAGCGCCACGCGCGAGGTGCCCGCCTCCTTGAGCCGGGCGGCCGTCTGCTCGGCCAGCGTCGCGAGACCGGCGCGACCGACGACGGCCGAGGGATCGGACGGGCCCGTGCCGAGCAGCATGTCGCCGGAGCCGACGAGCACGATCTCGTCGGGCGCCGCTCCCTGGACGACGCGCGTCGGCAGCGTCGTCTGCGGACCGACGGTGGTCAGGACCGCGGCAGCGGTGAGCAGCTTGGTCGTCGACGCGGGAGTGCGCGCCACCGAGCCCCCGGCGTCGAACAGCACGTCGCCGGTGACGGCGTCCACCACGTAGGCGGAGACCGCCGGCCCGAGAGCCGGTGACGCGACGAGCGGCGCGAGGCTGGCCGCCACTGCCGCCGGGACCGGGACCGGCGCCGAGGCGCCCACGGCCCCGAGCACCTCGGGGGCGGCCGAGTGCGGCGGCATGGACGGCACCGGGCGCGGGTCTCCGGTCACGGTGCGCGGTCCCGAGAGCGTGATCACGCCGGGGACGACGTCGACGGCGTCGGCCGTCGCGTAGCCCGCGACGACAACGACCACGAACAAGGCAGCGAGGGCCACCTTGCGCCCACCCGCGAACCCGCGCACCGCAGCCCCTCGTCGTCCTGCCCTGTCGTCGTCCCGCCCATCATGCGGGACACTGAGGGCGCCGCACCGAGCCTGCCCCGCACGTGGCCGCCGGTCGTGCACCCCACTGTCAGGCAGACCCTAACCGGCCGCCCGCCCGCGCCATCGTCAGGAGGACCCGTGGAGTTCGACGTCACCATCGAGATCCCGCAGGGGCATCGCAACAAGTACGAGGTCGACCACGAGACCGGTCGGATCCGGCTGGACCGCATGCTCTTCACGTCGACCCGCTACCCGGCGGACTACGGCTACATCGAGGGCACCCTGGGCGAGGACGGCGACCCGCTGGACGCGCTGGTGCTGCTCGAGGAGCCCACCTTCCCTGGCTGCCTCGTCCGGGCTCGCGCCATCGGCATGTTCCGCATGCGCGACGAGGCGGGCGGCGACGACAAGGTGCTGTGCGTCCCGGCCGGCGACCCGCGGCTGTCCGACATCATGGACCTCGACGACGTCTCGAAGTTCGAGCGCCTGGAGATCCAGCACTTCTTCGAGGTCTACAAGGACCTCGAGCCCGGCAAGTCGGTCGAGGGAGCGCACTGGACCGGCCGCGAGGAGGCCGAGGCGGAGATCGAGCGGTCCCGCGAGCGTGCCGTCGGCACGCACCAGCCGAAGGTGCGGATCAGCCCGCGCGGCGGCGACGCCCACTGAAGCGGTCGGGTCGCAGCCCCGGTCCGGGCACGAGTGGCCGACGTCAGGGGCGACCGCCGTACGCCATGAGGCCGGAGCGGTAGATCGACGAGATCCGCACCTGGGCGCCGGTGTACGGCGCCTCGACCATCTGACCCCCGCCCGCGTAGATCGCGACGTGGTGGATGGTGCTGGGGTTCGACGTGTCGGTCGCGAAGAACACGAGATCGCCCGGGCGCAGGTCGTCGATCGACACGTGCTTGGTGACCGAGTACTGCATGGTCGACGAGTGCGGCAGCGAGACCCCCTGCCGCGCCCACGCCTGCATGGTGAGGCCGGAGCAGTCGTAGGTGCTCGGCCCGTCGGCGCCCCACTGGTAGTCCTTGCCGATCTGGGTCTTGGCCCACGCCAGCGCGGCAGCCCCGGCCGACGACGAGCCGCGCGAGCTGCCGCCGCCGGTGTCGGCGGACGCGCCGCCGGAGTCCGACCCGCCCCCTCGGGAGGGGGTGTCGCGGCTCGGCCGGTCGGCCCGGTCCTGGGCCTCGCGGCGCGCGCGCTCCCGCCGAGCCGCGGCCTCGGCCTCTGCCTTCCGGCGGGCTTCGGCCCGCTGCCGGGCCGCCTCCTCGAGCCCCTGCTGCCGCTCGGCCTCGAGCTTGACGGACGTCTTCTTCAACGAGGCGAGCTGCGCGATCATCTGCGTGCGCTCGCCCTCGATGCGCTGCCGCTCTGCCTCGGCGGCCTGGGCCTTCGCCTCGGCGGCCTTCCGCGCCTGCTCAAGACGGCCCGCCGCGGCCTGCTGCTGCGCGAGCGCCAGGTCGGCCTGCCGGCGCATCAGCGCTGCCACGACCCGCGCCGCGCTCGCCCGCTCGACGGTCGTGTGCGCGATGTCACCGGCGATCCGGGCGCCGGCAGCACGGCGCAGGAGATCGGCAGGTCCGGCGTCGCTGACGAACACCTCGAGGCCGCCGTAGCCCGGGCCGTTGATGTAGGTGTCGACCGCGAGCCGGCCCGCCTGCTCCGACGCCTCCTGCGCGTCTCGCTGGGCGCGCTCAGCCTGCTGGTGGGCCGCCGCCGCCGCGGCGGTCCGCTTGTCGAGCTCGATCCTCGCGACGTCGTACGCCTCCGCCGCGACCTGCACCTGCGTCTGCAGCTGGTCGAGCTGGGCCGACGCGACGGCGAGCTGCGCCTCCAGCGAGGCCACCGACTGACTGGCGGAACGGACGGCACCCTTCGCCTTCTCCACCTGCTTGGCGGACGGGTACGAGGGGTCCGCGGAGGCGCTGCCTGCGACTGCGGTGGCGCCGGCGGCCAGCAGGCCGGCCATGGCGGTCAGCGCGAGACCGCGACGTACCAGCGACGCATGGCGGCCATCCGGGCCTGGTCGGGTGTCGGACGTGCTCACGAACTTCCTTCGGCCGGACGACGCCGACGCTTGAACGGACGTCGGCCGCGCCCGACGGCGGGGCGCTCGACCGAGGCTAGAACACCTTCGTCACTTTGAAAACACCTGTCACACCGGTCCCGCAGCAAGTTTGGCTGCTCGGCGCCGGCCCGTCCAGGCTGACACGCCGAATCACACTGATGTCTTTTCGCAGGTCGGGCGGACGGTGCCACCTCGCCTCACGAGGTTGCGGAGCGTCATTCGCTCCGTACGAAGTGTCACGAAACCGTGATGGACGCAGCGAACGCCGGCACCCCGTGAGCGGGGCGCCGGCGTTCGCGGGCGTGCGACGGGCTCAGTTGGTGACGACCGGGGGCTCCTCGCCCGGGTCGGTCGGGTCCGTCGGGTCCGTCGGGTCCGTCGTCGGGTCAGTCTGCGCCCCGCAGCTGTCACCCTTCTTGTACCCGCCGTTGCCGGGGTGGCCGTTGGGGTCGCTGTGCGGGTTGCCGATGCTCGAGTTGTGGCCGCAGTTGCCCCAGCCGTTGTCGCCGCCGTTGCCGGACGGCGCCACGGGAGACACGGGGCCGGCTGGGCGGTTCGGCACCCCCGGTGCACCGGGGGCCGCGAGGGCCGGTGAGACCGACGCGACGACGAGGCCGAGCGCCACACCGGTGGCCATGACGATCCTGCGCATTGCTGCTCCTGTCTGCTCTCAGGTGGTTCC
The DNA here is from genome assembly GCA_035707965.1 of Actinomycetales bacterium. Classification (GTDB taxonomy): domain Bacteria; phylum Actinomycetota; class Actinomycetes; order Actinomycetales; family Angustibacteraceae; genus DASSTJ01. The sequence continues at coordinate 13,988 of DASSTJ010000161.1, read as the reverse complement.
TGGCTGAGGAGAGCATCGGCGCCATCTCGCCTGAGGCCGCATCCGGGTGAGGTTGTCCGGATGCGTCCATCACACAGCGTCACATCCCGGCAGGAGTCGTGACGATGCGTGAGTAGCAGCGACCGCTAGCCGGTCGCCCGGGGTCGGCTCGTGGCCGCGGACAGCGGCGTGGCGACCTCCTCCAGCGCCTTGTTCTCGGCGTCGACCCCCAGGAAGACCTCGACCAGGCCGCCGACGACCATGACGCCCGCGCCGATGAGGTACCCGATGAACAGCTGCCCTCGCTGCTCGCTGGAGATCAGCCAGCCGTAGAAGACCGGCCCGATCGCCCCGAAGCACTGGGCGATCGCGAAGAACACCGCGATCGCCTTGGCCCGCACCTCGAGCGGGAAGATCTCGCTCACCGTGAGGTAGGCGGCACTGGCTCCCGACGAGGCGAAGAAGAAGATCACGCACCACGCGATGGTCTGCGTGTAGGCGTTCAAGGTGCCGGAGTTGAAGAGGAACGCCGTGAAACCCAGCAAGAGGCCCGACAGGAGGTACGTGCCCGAGATCATCGTGCGCCGTCCGATGGTGTCGAACAGGCGGCCGATCGTCAGCGGCCCGACGAGGTTGCCGACGGCGAACGCGATCAGGTACAGCGGCGCGTTCTTCTTGTCCACGCCGTAGAAGTGCGTCAGCACCAGCACGTAGGTGAAGAAGATCGCGTTGTAGAGGAACGACTGGGTGATCATCAGGGACGCGCTGAGAACGGACCGCGACGGGTACTGGCTGAACAGCACCTTGGCCAGCGAGAGGTAGCCGTGGGGGTCGGCAGGGTGGATCTCGATGGTCTTCGACTCGTCCACCGGCTCGAGGGTCTGGCCGGAGTCCTCGACCTGCTTCTCGATGCTGCGGAGGTTCTCCTCGGCCTCCTGCTCGCGACCGTGCGTGATGAGCCAGCGCGGGCTCTCCGGCAGGTGACGACGCAGGTTCCAGATCAGCACGCCGATGGCAGGGCCGATCAGGAAGCCGAGCCGCCAGCTGACGCTGAGCTCGATGTGGTTGAGCAGGATGAACGTGCCGAGGGTGCCGATGACGGCCCCGGCCCAGTAGGTGCCGTTGACCGCGATGTCGACGCGGCCGCGATACCGAGCGGGCATCATCTCGTCGATCGCCGAGTTGATCGCGGCGTACTCGCCGCCGATGCCGGAACCGGCGACGAACCTGGTGGCGTACAAGAAGACGAGGCCGATCGTGCTGCTGCTCCAGGTCAACGCCGTCAGAGCGTTGCCGGCCAGGTAGACGCCCAGCGTGATGACGAAGAGGTTGCGCCGCCCCAGCCGGTCGGACAGCTCGCCGAAGACCAGCGCCCCGACGACCTCGCCGACGAGGTACACGGTCGCGATCGCGCCGACCTGCGTGGTGGAGAGGTTCAGCGTGCGCTCGTCGTTGAGGACTCCGCCGACGGCGCTGGCGATGGTGATCTCGATACCGTCGAGCACCCACGCGGTGCCGAGGGCGATCACCATGCGCGTGTGGAACGGAGCCCAGCGGAGGCGGTCGATGCGCGCCGGGATCACGCTGCGCAGTGGTTCCTGACGGGTCCGAGCCGGTGTTGCCGTGTGGGCCATCCTGCGCCTCCTTCACGGTCGGTGTGGGGGGCAAATCCACCGATTTCGGACACCGATCGCGAAGAAACGCTAGTGCGGGCCCCGAACCGTCGCCACCGGAGCAGCGCGGCCGGGTCACGCCAGGGCGCGGACGGCGTCCTGGACGCCTCGGTGGAAGGTCGGGTAGGCGTAGATCATCGACTCCAGCGCGCTCACGGGCACCTCGGCGTGCACGGCGAGCGCCAGCAGGCCCAGCACCTCGCCTCCGGTCGGTCCGGCCGAGGTGGCGCCCACGAGCACGCCTCGCCCGGCATCCTCGACCACCGTGATGAAGCCGGCGTTGCCCGGACCGTGGATCCAGCCACGCGCGGTCGACGACACCTGCGTGCTGCCGACGCGCACGTCCTCGAAGCGCTCCCGCGCCTGAGCCTCGGTGAGCCCCACGGCGCCGATCTCGGGGTCGGTGAACGTCACGCGGGGCACCGCGTCGTAGGTGGCCGGGGGCCCGCCCTGGCCGAGCACGTCGCGCACGACGACGTCGGCCTGGTACATCGACACGTGCGTGAACGCACCCTTGCCCGTGATGTCGCCGAGCGCCCAGACGCCGTCGGTGACGCGACACCACTCGTCGACCGGGACCGCTCTCGCCTCGGCGTCGAGGCCCGGGAGGCCCAGGGTGTCGAGACCGACGGCGTGGACGTCGACCCGCCGTCCCGTCGCAACGAGCACGCGGTCGACCTCGACCGCATGGGCGTCGCTGAGGTGCACCCGGGCGGCTCCCCCGGGGCCGTTGCCCTCGACCCGCTCTGCCCGCACGCCCACCCGGACGTCGACCCCGTCGTCCGTCAAGGCCGTCTCGACCACGTCGCTCGCGGCCGGCTCCTCCATGGCCAGCAGCCGGTCTGCGGCCTCGACCACCGTCACTCGCACGCCGAACCGCGCCATGACCTGCGCCAGCTCGCAGCCGATCGCCCCGCCCCCGAGCACGAGCAACGACTCGGGCAGCTCCTCGGCCTCGACCAGCTCGTGGTTCGTCCAGTAGTCGATGTCGCCGAGACCCTCGATGGGCGGGATCGCCGGTGCGCTGCCGGTGGCCACGACGACCGCCCGGCGCGCCACGAGGCGGCGTCCGTCGACCTCGACCTCAGTGCGACTGGCGAGCCGGCCGTGGCCGCGCACGAACGTGCCCCCCTTGCCCGTGAAGCGCTCCACGGCGACGCGGTCGTCCCAGTCGTCGGTGGCCTCCTGCCGGATCCGCCGGGCGACGGGTCCCCAGTCGGGCTCGACGTCGTCCACCGTTCCGGCGAGCCCGCCGACGCGCCGCGCCTCGGCCAGCGCGTCGGACGCGCGGATCATCATCTTCGTCGGCACGCAGCCCCAGTAGGGGCACTCTCCGCCGACCAGCCGGGAGTCGACGCCCGCCACGGACAGCCCGGCCTCGGCCAGCCGGCCGGCGGCGTCCTCCCCGCCCGGGCCCAGGCCGATGACGATGACGTCGAACACGCTGCTGTCGGTCATGATCGCAACCTAGGCGACCCGCGCGGCCACGACCACCGGACGAGTGATGCGAGCTCGTCAGGCGCGCCCGCGTGTCGCGCGAGACCGCATCACTGAGGCGCTCCGTGACACGAGTGATGCGATCTCGTCAGGCGCGCCCGCGTGTCGCGCGAAACTGCATCACTGAGGCGCTCAGTGCTGATGCGGCTCGGTCTCGCCGATCGCGTGGAGCGCCAGGGCGGAGTGCGCGTACGCCCCTCCGGCCCGCATCTCCGCCGCGACCCAGATCGCCTCCATGATCTGCTCGGGCGTCGCACCCTTGCGCTTGGCCAGCTTGGTGTGGCCGGTGATGCAGTACGGGCACTGCGTGGTGTGCGCGACCGCGATGAGCTGCTTGGTCGTCTCGTCGAGCGCGCCCTCGGCGAACACGGCCCTGCTGAAGCCGTCCCACGCCTCGTGGATCGCCGGCGCCAGCTCGCGACGCCGGGCACCGATCGCCGGGGTCGCCTTCGGGTACAGGCCCTCGTCGCTCATCTCGTCTCCTCGTCCTCGACTCGTCCTCGACCGACCGTACGACGTCCGCGGGCGGTCAGGCCTGCGTGCGCTGGACCCGAGCCCGCCACAGCTGCGGTCCGGACTCGACGAGATCCCAGGTGAACTGCTCACCGCGCTCGGCCTTGAGCATGAAGTAGAGCGGCTGCGGATCGTGGTCGGCGACGATCTCCAGGCTGTCGCCGACACCCAGTGCGTCGTAGGCGGCGTTGGTCTGGTCCGCGCAGCTCAGCTCAGGCTCGGTCCTGGTGTCGACGATCGTGGGCACGTCTCCTCCTCAGGCCGCTGCTCGACCGATGCGGACCTTCCAGACCTGGGGGCCCTGCTCGAGGTAGTCCCAGGTGAAGTCACCGGAGAACTGCGCGTCGAACTGGTAGTACAGCGGCTTGGGGTCGTGGTCGTTGACGAGCACGAAGCCGTCACCTGCGGCGAGCTGGTGGTACGTGGACAGGATGAGCTCGTGCCGACGTCCGTGCGGCTGGCTGCGGACGTCGAGCTCGGGGTCGCTCATGGTGGTCTCCTTCGTGGTGGGGTCGTCCTGCGGAAGACGCGCGAGGTAGTGCATGACGCCGTTCACGTGCTCTGCCGCCTCAGGCGCGGTGCGCATCAGCGCCACGTACGCCGCGCCGGCGAGGCGACTCGCCTCCTCGACGTGACCGGCTTGCCCGAGCCGGCGGACGGCCCGGGCGAAGACGGACGTGAGCTCGCGGACCGTGTCGGCCGGCACCGCGTCGCGCCGGCCCGCCTCCTGTGGCCCGGTCAGGTCGTCCGACGTTCCGACAGTCATCCAGCTACCTCGCATGTTTTAGTTGGCGCTGGCACTCTATAACCTGGGTGCCACGAGATCGAGACGCCCAGACTGTGACGTGCGACCGACGACGAGGAGGCGGCAGTGGACCTGGCCGCGATGTTCCAGCCGCAGGGGATGAACCCGACGGCTACCCCCGAGGAGTTCGTCACCGACCTGCTCCACGACGTGATCGACCCCGAGCTCGGGCTCAACATCGTCGACCTGGGACTGCTGCGCCGGGTCGCGGTCGAGCCGGACATCGGTCAGGTGAACATCGCCATGACGCTGACGTCGTCCGCGTGCCCGCTCGGTCCGGTCATCGAGGACGACATCCACACGACGCTCAGCCAGGTGCACTGGATCGACCGGGTGGACGTGCAGCTCGTGTGGGAGCCCGGCTGGGACCCGGACCGCGACATGAGCGACGCCGCCAAGAAGATGATGGGATGGGGCTGAACAGCCAGCAGCGGCCGTCAGATCCGTTGTACTCCAACGGTTCAGACCGGTACCACCTGCTCGCCGCCAAGAGCCGGCGCGCCGTCCTGGAGGTGCTGCGACGGTCGGACGACGCGCTCGACGCCGCCCAGGTGGCCGCCGAGGTCGACCGGCACGTGAGCACGGTGCGCCAGCATCTCGAGGCCCTCGCCCGCGGCGGCGTCGTCTCGCGGCGCGTCGAGCGGCGCACGATCCGAGGTCGGCCGCGGGTACTCTACGCGGCGACGTCCCGACGTGAGCCGGACGACGGCGACGGGCTGCTCGCGATGATGCTGGCCAGCCATCTGGCGCACGGAGACGACCCCTCGGCGCAGGCCGAGGACGCCGGCCGCCGGTGGGGTCTGGCGCTGACAGCAGCGAGCACCGCGAGGGCAGCCGACGCTCCGGCGCCCGATCAGGCGAGCGTGGTGCCGGACGTCGTCGCCACCCAGCGCATCATCGACCTGCTCGGCGAGGTGGGGTTCGAGCCGCAGGCACGGGCTACCAGGCACGGCACCGAGATCGACCTGCACCGCTGCCCGTTCGAGCAGGTCGCGCGAAGCCACCCGGAGGTCGCCTGCTCGGTGCACCTCGGGCTCATGCGCGGTGCCCTGGAGGCACTGGGCTCACCGGTGCGCGCCGACCGCCTCGAGCCGTTCGTGACCCCTCAGCTCTGCCGGGCGCACCTGCAGCACACCTGAGTCGCAGACTCCGCGCGCACCCTCGGCGTGGACCGGCTCATCGTGGGCGGCGCAGCGCGGGGGCCAGGTACCGGGCGCCGGGGCCGGTCTCACCCATGACATCGTGCGGGTTCGAGAGCGCGCATCGGCGCAGCGACAAGCAGCCGCAGCCGATGCACGACGTGAGCCCGTCGCGCAGCTGCTCGAGAGCGTGGATCTGCTCGTCCAGGCGCTTGCGCCACGTCCGCGACAGCCGCGCCCAGTCCGCCTTGGTCGGCGTCCGGGACTCCGGGAGCGTCGACAGCGCCTCGCCGATCTCCTCGAGGGTGAGCCCCACGTTCCGCGCCGCGCGGATGAACGCCAGTCGGCGAAGCACCGACCGCGGGAAGCGTCGCTGCCCCCTGGGCGCCCGCTTCGACGTGATCAGGCCTTGGCTCTCGTAGTAGCGCACCGCGGACGACGCGAAACCAGAACGCCTCGCGACCTCGCCAATCAGCAGCAGCGGCTCAGCCAATTCTCACACCACCTTGACCTGAAGTTCACTTCAACTTACATGCTGGCTGACATGGCTGCTGCACAGGACAACTCATCTCGCTCTCGGTCGGCCCTCGTCACCGGCGCCTCCCGCGGACTGGGCCTGGCTCTGACGAGGCGTCTCCTCGCCCTCGGCTGGGACGTCACCGTCGACGCCCGCGACAGAGCCCGGCTCGAGGAGTCCCTCAGCGACGCTCCCGGTCCCGGCCGCCTCACCGTGGTGCCGGGCGACGTGGCCGACGCGGAGCACCGTCACGCGCTCGCTGCCGCGGCCCGGTCACGAGGGCAGCTCCACCTGCTGGTCAACAACGCGAGCGTGCTCGGCCCCAGTCCTCAGCCCGGTCTCGCCGAGTACCCGCTCGAGACCCTGCGCTCGGTCTACGAGGTGAACGTGTTCGCGCCACTCTCCCTGAGTCAGCTGCTGCTCCCGGCACTCGCGCGCGTCGGCGGCACGATCGTGAACGTGTCGTCCGACGCGGCGGTCGAGGCCTACCCGGGATGGGGCGGCTACGGCTCGGCGAAGGCGGCACTCGACCACCTGTCCGCCGTGCTGGCCGTCGAGCATCCCGACGTCCGTGTGCTGGCACTCGACCCGGGAGACATGGCGACGGACCTGCAGCAGCAGGCGTTCCCGGGAGAGGACGTCAGTGACCGGGCCGATCCCGAGAGCGTGGTGCCGGTGCTCCTGCAGCTCGTGGAGGACCGACGCCCGAGCGGTCGCTACCGCGTCGCCGACCTGGCCGCCGGGACGACGAGTAGGGCGGTGCCGGTGTGACGGCGCTCGCCGGCGCCCTGCCCGCCTCGTCAGTGCGGTTCTCGGTGCCCGACGGCAGCGACGCCCAGCGTCCGCCGGAGCGGCGCGGGTTGTCGCGGGACGACGTGCGGCTCCTCGTCGTGTCGCCCACCAGCACCGTGCACCGACGATTTCGGGACCTGCCGGAGCATCTGGGCCCGGGAGACCTGCTCGTGGTCAACACCTCGGCGACCGTGCCGGCCGCCGTCGACGCCACGACCAGCGATGGCTCCGTGCAGCCTTTGCACGTGTCGACGTCGCTGGACGACGGTGACTGGGTGGTCGAGCTGCGGACCGCAGGCAACAGCGGGCCGGATCGCGGCACCCTGGACGGCCAGGAGCTGACGTTGCCGGGCGGAGTGCTGCTTCGGCTCGGCGCGCCCTACCCGGACGAGGTCGAGTCCGCGCCACGGCTGCGTCGAGCGACACCTGTACCTCCGGTCACGAGGGTCACGTACCTCCAGCGGCACGGTCGGCCGATCCGCTACGGCTACGTCGACGACGCCTACCCGATCGAGGACTACCAGACCGTGTACGCGTCGGTACCGGGCAGCGCCGAGATGGCCAGTGCTGGACGCCCGCTCACCGAGCGCCTGCTGGTCGAGCTGATCTCCCGGGGGGTCACCGTGGCACCGGTCGTGCTGCACGCCGGGGTGTCGAGCCCGGAGGCCCATGAACCACCGATGGCCGAGTGGTTCGAGGTACCGCCGGACACGGCCCGCCTGGTCTGCAGCGCCCGCCGGGCCGGTCGACGGGTGGTGGCCGTGGGCACGACCGTCACCCGGGCGCTCGAGTCGGCCACGTCACCTCATGGATGCGTGCACGCGACGAGTGGCTGGACCCACCTGGTCCTGGGCCCGGACCGCCCGGCACGCGTGGTGAACGGCCTCATCACCGGGCTGCACGCACCCGAGGCGAGCCACCTCCTCCTGCTCGAGGCCGTCGCCGGGCGCGCGCTCCTCTCGGCCGCCTACGAGGCCGCCGTCGAGGAGCGCTACCTCTGGCACGAGTTCGGCGACTCCACGCTGTTCTTGCCGTAGCGGCGAGTGGGGTGGCAGCGAAGCGACCGCGGCACGACGGTCTCGCTGCCACCACGATGTCGGTGCCGCGTGGGAGCGTGGCTGCATGGCTGAGACCGCTGCCCTCACCCAGTACTTCGTGGCCGCGTCGCTCGACGGGTACATCGCGGACGACGACGACGGCCTGTCGTGGCTCCTGCAGTTCGAGGGGGTCGACGAGGCGGACGACGCCAACCCGTACGACCACTTCATCGCGGACGTCGGGGCGCTGGCGATGGGCGCCACGACCTACGAGTGGATCCAGCGCCACGACGAGGGACCCTGGCCGTACGAGCAGCGCCCGACGTGGGTCTTCACGCATCGCGAGCTGCAGCCGATCGACGGGGCCGTCCTGGAGTTCACCGCCGACGAGGTCACGACGGTGCACGAGCGAATGCGTGCCGAGGCTGGCGGCAAGAACATCTGGGTCGTGGGTGGCGGCGACCTCGCCGGCCAGTTCGCCGATGCCGGGCTGCTCGACGAGCTCTGGCTGACGCTGGCACCGGTCACGCTGGGCTCGGGCGCACCACTGCTGCCCCGCCGGCTGACGACGCCCATGACGCTGCTGTCCGCAACGCCGGCACCGAACGGTACGTTCGTGCACCTCCGCTACCGGCTGCGCTGACGAGGTCCCATGGCACGCGTGCACAGCTACCGCTCCGAGCTCACCTGGCAGGGGACGACGGCTGACGGTTACGCGTCGTACAGCCGCGCCCACCACGTGCGCACGCCGCCCGCCGAGGCGACGCTCGACGTCACGGCCGACGTGCCCTTCCGCGGCGACCCCGCGCTGACCAATCCCGAGCAGCTGCTCCTCGCCGCGGCCAGCTCCTGCCAGCTCCTCTCGTTCCTGGCCGAGGCGGCCAGCGCACGGGTCGACGTGGTCGCCTACACCGACCACGCCGAGGCGTTCATGCCCGTGACGCGTGAACCGTTGTGGGTTCAACGCATCGTGCTGCGGCCGCACGTCGTCGTCCGTGGCCAGGTCGACGACGCCGAGGTCGTGCGTCTTCTCGAGGCCGGTCACGACGGCTGCTTCATCGCGAGCTCGCTGCGCAGCGAGATCGTGCTGGAACCCACCGTCGAGCACGTCGACTGACCGCGGTGCACGGCGTCGCCAAGCCCTGCCCCAGGGCCAAGGCCGTGGCCGACATCGGAGCCCACCCGCGGCCGCCTAGCCTGGCAACGTGCCGACTCCCACCGACGTCCTCGCCGCCCTGCTGCGCAGCGACCCCGCCCGCCCACGGGTCACCTTCTACGACGACACCGTCAACGCCGGCGAACGTATCGAGCTCTCCGCCAAGGTGCTGGCCAACTGGGTCAACAAGGCGGCCAACCTCCTGCAGGAGGAGCTGGAGGTCGGCCCAGGCGCCGTGGTCCGGCTCGACCTGCCCGCCACGCACTGGCGCACGCTCTACTGGGCGCTCGGCACGTGGTCCGTGGGTGCGACCGTCGACCTCACCGGCGACCGGCCGGTCGACCTGCTCGTGACCGCCGACGCGGGTGCAGCGGCAGAGAGCGACGCCGACGCGGCCGCGCTCGTCACGCTGGCCGCGCTAGCGCGACAGCACCCGGAGCCGGTCCCGGACGACGTCATCGACGAAGCCCGGGACCTGTCCACCTTCGCTGACCAGTTCGACGCCTGGGAGACGCCGACACCAGACGCCGGCGCCCTGGTCACCGAAGGGGGCACGTTCGCCTACGGCGACGTCGTCCCGACCGTCGACTGGCCCACCCGTTCTCGGGTCTACGTGGGCGATGAGCGGACGACGCCGCTGCGGGACGTGCTGGCCGCGTGGTCGGTCGACGGCTCCGTCGTGCTCGGGCTCGGGCTGGACGCCGACCGGTTGCCGACGCGGCTGGAGGCCGAGGGCGTGACGCTCACCCTGCGCTGACCGCAGCCGGTCGGGACGCACGTCCACCGTCAGGCGTCGCCCGACTCGAGCAGGGACCTGCGGTACCGCAGCTCGTCGAGCCGGACGTCGTCCCGCCAGTCGGTCTTGGTCGCTCCGTCCGGGGCCCATCCGTGCCGTGCGTAGAAGGCTGCAGCACGCTCGTTGCCGGCCAGGACCCACAGGGTCGCGTCGGTCCGCCCGGCGTCTCGAAGCACCTCCATCGCCCGCTCGTGCAGAGCGTGCCCCGCGCCGGAACGCCAGTGGTCGGGGTGCACGTAGATCGCCCACAGCTCGCCGGTCGTCGCCCCGGCGCCCTCGTCCCGTGCGGGACCGACGCTGGCGAAGCCGACGACCGAGCCATCACGCTCGGCCAGCAGCGTCTGCGCCGGGGGCTCGGAGGGCTGCGCCAGGATGGCCTGCCACCGCGAGGTTCGCTGCTCGACCGACAACCCGGAGAGGAACGCGCCCGGCAGCAGACCGCGGTATCCCACCCGCCACGCCGCGACGTGCACGTGGGCGATGCCGTCAGCGTCCTCTGGCCGGGCAGCGCGCACGACGAAGGTCACCGACACATGATGCCGGGCAATCCGGCGCGCGCCGGCAAGCTGGCGCCAGACCGGCGCCGGTCAGGCCAACCTCAGGTGTCAGGCCAACGTCAGGAAGAGCTTCTCCATGGCCGCCTGCTCGTCGGCGTCGATGCCGTCGGGCGATGTCAGGCACTGGCGCATCCCCGAGGACACGATCGCGAAGCCGGCGCGGTCGAGAGCCCGGTTGACCGCGGCCAGCTGGGTGACGACGTCCTTGCAGTCACGCCCTTCTTCGATGAGGCGGATGACCCCACCGATCTGCCCCTGGGCGCGGCGCAACCGGTTGATGACCGGCGTCATGTCGTCGGTGTTGAGGGTGACCACGGTGGCTCCTTCGGATCGGGCGTGAGCGGAGTATCGGGTGGAGCGGTGAGCGTCGGGGCCGCGCTCCTCGCGCGACCGGGTCGGTCAGGCGGAGAGGCTGTCGAGCGCTGCCTGGAGGCGCTTGCGAGCGTCGGCGGAGACCTCCGCCAGCTGCTCGTTCTCGGTCAGCTTCTCCATGATCTCCGGGTCGATCGCCTCCACGAGGGTCGCACCGTCGCCGACGTCGCGGACGACGACGTTGCACGGCAGCAGCAGGCCGATCGACGGTTCGGCCTGCAGCGCAGCGTGCGCGAGCGGGGGCCGGCAGGCGCCGAGGATCACCTGCGCGGGCACGTCCACGTCGATCTTCTGCTTGAGCGTGGCCGCGACGTCGATCTCGGTCAGCACACCGAAGCCTTGCTCCGCCAACGCGTCACGCGTGGCCTGCAGGGTCTCGGCGAAGTCGCGCACGACGGTGGTGCTCAGCGCGTAACGCATGGTTTCTCCTCCGGCTCAAGGGGGTGCTGACAGGGCTCAGGCAGACGCGCGCTGGGCCTCGACGCGGGCGCGCACGTCGTCCATGTCGAGGTCACGGACGGACTGGATCACCTGGTCGAGGGCGCGCGCCCCGAGTGCGCCGGGCTGGGCGAAGACCAGGATGCCGTCGCGGAAGGCCATCAGCGTCGGGATGGACGTGATGTTCGCGGCCCCCGCCAGGGCACGCTCGGCCTCCGTGTCGACCTTGCCGAACACCACGTCGGAGTGCTGCTCGGACGCCGCCTCGAACACGGGGGCGAACTGCCGACAGGGGCCGCACCAGGCGGCCCAGAAGTCCACGAGGACGATGCCGCCGGCAGTGATGGTGGACTCGAAGTTCTGGGCGGTGAGGGTGACAGTGCTCATGCTCTCTCCTTGGGTCGCACTGGGACGAGAATACCTCCTGGGGTATGTAGCGCCAGCGAGTCACCTGCGTATTCCCCCACCTGGTGTTCAGGCACCCGGCCGGTCCGCAGGCCCGGACCTCGACTGGCGCATATGCCCCCGGGGGTATTAATGTGGTCCACAGATACCCGCCGGGGTACAGCGAAGGGAGTCCACCGCATGGTCGACGTCAGCATCGGCGCCACGGACAACCGCGGCAGCGCCATCACCACCGTCGTCACGAACCCGACCGTGATCGCCATCGACACACCGACTCTCGGCGACCGCTCCTACCTGGCCCACGACGGCGACGTCGCCCTGGTCATCGACCCGCAGCGCGACATCGACCGCGTGCTCGCGCTCGCAGAACGGTCCCAGGTGCGCATCACTCACGTGCTGGAGACCCACATCCACAACGACTACGTCACCGGTGGCCTCGCCCTCGCGCACGAGACGGGAGCCGCCTACTACGTGAACGCGGACGACGACGTGGCCTACGAACGCACACCGATCCGCGACGGCGACGTCGTGTCGGTGTCCCCCACCATGCGGCTGCGCGCGATCGCCACGCCGGGCCACACGTTCACGCACCTGTCGTACGCGCTCGAGTCACGGCGCGGCCTGGACGACGAATTCACCACCGTGGGGGTCTTCACCGGCGGCTCGCTCCTCTTCGGGACGACCGGACGTCCGGACCTGCTCGGCGACGGCCACGCGGGTGCGCTGGCGCGCCATCAGTACGCGTCCGCGCACCGTCTCGCGGGTCAGCTCCCGGACGAGACGCCGGTCCTGCCGACGCATGGCTTCGGGTCGTTCTGCTCCCCCGGAGCGGCCGGCGACGCCACCGCCTCCACCATCGGCGTCGAGAAGCGACAGAACTCCGCACTGACCCAGGACGAGGAGACGTGGGTCGCCGAGACGCTCGCCAGCCTCGACGCGTACCCGGCCTACTACGTCCACATGACCCCGACGAACAGTGCCGGCCCGCTCGCGCCCGACCTGGCGCTGCCGGCGGTCGCTGACCGGCAGACGATCGCCGACCGCATCTCGTCCGGCGCGTGGATCGTCGACCTGCGCACCCGCTCGGCGTTCGCAGCCGGTCACGTGCACGGCACCCTCAACTTCGGGCTCGACGGCCAGTTCGCCACGTACGTGGGCTGGCTGCTGCCCTGGGACGCGTCCATCACCCTCCTCGGTGAGTCCGCCGAGCAGGTCAGCGAAGCCCAGCGTGAGCTGGTGCGCATCGGCATGGACCGACTAGCCGGAGCGGCCACCGGGTCTCCGCGGGAGTGGACGGACGACGATCTCGGCGCCTTCGACCGGGCGCTGTTCGCCGACCTGGCGCAGGTCCGCCACCACCGGCCCGTCGTGGTGCTGGACGTGCGGCGAACCAAGGAGTTCGAGGTCTCGCACATCGACGGGGCCGTGAACATCCCGATCCACGCGCTGCTCGGCCGCGTCGACGAGGTGCCGGCCGGAGAGGTCTGGATCCACTGCGCCGGGGGCTACCGGGCCTCCATCGCGGCGTCCGTCCTCGCTGCCGGTGGACGGCACGTCGTCGCGGTCGACGACAACTTCGACGAGAACGCCGCGTCGTCCGGCCTGCCGCTCGTCGTCGCCTGACCACCTGCCCGAACGAACGTTGCACCTGCACCCAACGAGGAGTCAGCCACATGTGTCGACGCGTCACCTGCAAGATCTGCGGCAAGGCCAGCTGGGCCGGCTGCGGCCAGCACGTCAACCAGGTCATGGCGGGCATCCCACGAGACGGCCGCTGCACGGGGCACACCGAAGCCGAGCGGGCGGCCGCCGGCGGCGGCTCCTTCCTCAGCCGACTGTTCGGCCGCAGCTGACCGGCTGCTGGGCGGCGCTCGGCTCCGGAGCGGAGCCGTCCGGCGGCAGGGGCCGCAGCGACCGGTTGTCCGGGTGCCGGACGGGAAGGTCGTGCCCGTGTCCCTGATCGTGCTACCCGTCGGGCTGCTCATCGGCCTGTCCCTGGGAGCGCTCGGGGGCGGTGGGTCGATCCTCACCGTCCCCGCACTGGTGTATCTCGTCGGAGAGCAGCCGGCGCAGGCCACGACCAGCTCGCTGCTGATCGTGGGGACGACGTCGCTGATCGCGCTGGTCCCGCATGCCCGACGTGGCAACGTCCGGTTCGGGCAGGGGGTCACCTTCGGCGTCCTCGGTGTCGCCGGCTCCTTCGCCGGTTCGCTCGCGTCCACCCGCGTTCCTGCCGCCGTCCTGCTGAGCGCCTTCGCGGCTCTCATGCTGGTCGTCGCGGTCGTGATGCTGCGACGGTCGTCACGACCGTC
>DASSTJ010000160.1:0-10091 GCA_035707965.1 Actinomycetales bacterium | reverse complement strand
AGCACCCGCCACAAGAGGCCACCGACCACACCCCACCCGAACGGCCCCACCAGCACGCGCGACCTCACCCGGCAGCCGACACCACAGCGGACGCCCGCAGCCCCTCCAAGACGTCGTCCCGGCACTCCGCAACGATCCGTCGCGCCGGTGCCGGCAGGTCGGCCGTCGAGAGCAGCTTCTCGGCCGCGTCGACCGTCGCCGGCTCGACGAGGGTGCGCGGGAACAGGAGCCGGCCCACGTCGTCCAGGGTCGCCGCCGACGCGGTGCGCGCGATCTGCGGCAGCGCCTCCACGTAGCGGTCGCGGTAGGGGACGAGCAGCTGCTCCTGACCAGGCTGCCAGAAGCCACGGGCGACGGCCTCCAGCTCGTGGTTCGAGAGCCTGCCGCCGATGACGGAGGTCCAGGAGCTCTCCTTGGCGTCCGGGGAGGCGAGGGCCGCACCCGCTCCCAGCCGGTGCAGCCAGGCGGCCGAGGTGCGGTCTCGCTGGTACTCCTCGTCGAGGCGATCGGCATCCACCGCGCCGAGGGTCGCCAGGCGCTGGAGCACGCGCCACCGCAGGTCGGTGTCGGCCGTCAGCCCAGGCGGCAGGTCTCGCCCCTTCGCCCAGGACCGGAGGCGCCCGGTGTCGCTGCTCACCCGGCACCACGCACGTGCCAGCTCGAGCTGCACGTCGCTGCCCGCTTCGGCCTGCTCTGACCGGTCCAGGCACCAGGCGGCCAGCTCGTCGGACCGCTGGGCGGCGACGTCGCCGGACCACAGCGTGGCGGCCGTGATCGCTCGGGCCAGCACCAGAGAGGTCACCGCCGGGCCGTCGTCCGCCCGGACGCCGGAGCGCACCATGGCGAGATAGGCCGCAGGGGTCAGGCGGCCGGCGCCGACCATCTGCCAGAGGGTGTTCCACAGCAGCGCCCTGGTCAGGAGGTCGTCGATGCCCGCGAGGTGCGACAGCACCGTCGTCAGGCTCTGCTCGTCGAGCGTCGTGAGGGCGAACGTGAGGTCGCCGTCGTTGGGCAGCACCAGGTCCGCCTCTGGCAGTCCGAGGAGGGCAGGGACTGCCGTCGAGTGCGCGGGTTCGACGTCCACGTCGAGCGACGTGCGGTGCTGCAGCTTGTCGTGGACGAGGTCGTAGAGCCCGACGCGCATGGTGTGCGGCCGCGGCGTCGGGTGCCGGTCGGGCACCGTCTGCACCACCCGAGCCCCGGTGTACTCCCCGTCACGGGCCGCCGTCTCCACCGCGAGGCTGCTGACCCCGGCGGTGCGCAGCCACCGGGTGGCCCAGGTGGCGACGTCGCGGCCGCTCGCCGCGCTCAGGGCACCGACGACGTCGTCGAGCGTGGCGTTGCCGAAGCGATGAGCCTGCAGATGCGCGCGCAGGCCCGCGACGAACACGTCGTCGCCCAGCCAGGCGGCCAGCTGGCGCAGCGCGGACGCGCCCTTCGCGTACGAGATGCCGTCGAAGTTGCCGAGCGCCTCGGCGGTGTCGTCCGCGTCCGTGGCCACCGGGTGGGTCGTCGACAGCTGGTCGGCGTGGTACCCCCAGGCCTTGCGACGCACCGAGAACGTGGCCCAGGCGTCGGTGTGCTCCGTCGCGTCCACGAGCGCCCGGTGCGCCAGGTACTCGGCGAACGACTCGTTGAGCCACAGGTCGTCCCACCAGCGCATGGTGACGAGGTCGCCGAACCACATGTGCGCCATCTCGTGCAGCTGCACACCGGCCATCTGCTCGCGGTCGGCCTGCGTGGTGGTGCCGCGCCGCAGGTAGTGCTCGTCGCGAAACGTCACGAGGCCCGGGTTCTCCATGGCTCCGGCGTTGAACTCGGGCACCATGACCTGGTCGTACTTGCCGAACGCGTAGTCGATGCCCAGCAGCCGCTGGAAGTAGTCGAGCCCCTGCTTCGTCGTGCGGAACAGGCGGTCCGGGTCGAGGTGCGGGCGCATGGAGCGCCGGGAGTAGAGGCCGAGCGTGATGCCGCCGTGCTCGTCGTGCACCCCCTCGTAGGGGCCGGCCGCGACCGCCGCGAAGTACGTCGCCAGGGGAGCGGACCGCTCGAACTGCCACTGCCCGGACGACGTCTCGCGGCCCGGGGTGTTGGTGAGCACCGTCCACCCCTGCGGTGCCGTCACTGTGAACGTGAACGGCGCCTTGAGGTCGGGCTGGTCGAAGCAGGCGAACACCCGTTGCGCGTCGTTGAGGAACGTCTGGCTGTACAGGTAGAACAGCCCGTCCTCCGGGTCGCGGTACCGGTGCAGCCCTTCACCGGTGCGGGAGTAGGCGAACCGGCCCTCGACGACGAGCACGTTCTCGTCAGCGAGCTCGGGGAGCGGCAGCCGACCGTCGTGCAGCGTCGTGAGGTCGAGCGACCGGCCGTTGAGGGTGGCCGAGCGCACCTCGTGCGCCCAGACCTCCACGAATGTGCTGCTGCCCGGGGTGCGGCACGCGAAGCGGACCTGGCTGCGCGAGCCGAACGTGGGGGCAGCGGCGCCGTCGTCCGCGGCGTCCGCACCCGTGAGGTCGAGCTCGACCTCGTACGCCTGCACCTCGACCAGCGCGGCCCGGGCCTCGGCCTCTCCCTTCGTGAGGGCGCGGACGGCGTTGCTCACGCGACGCGCTGCTGCGGGGCCAGCTCGGCGGTCTTCGCCGGGCTGCTCTCGACGACGTCCCCGAGCGCCTCGTCGACGCGCGTCAGCACCTCGGGGGGCAGCGTGACCCCGCTGGCCTTGACGTTCTCCACGACCTGCTCGGGCCGGGAGGCGCCGACGATCGCCGCGGCGACGTTGTCGTTGTTCAGCACCCAGGCCACGGCGAGCTGGGCCAGGGAGAGCCCGACCTCGTCGGCGACGGGCTGCAGCGCCTGGACGCGCGTCAGCACGTCGTCCTTCAGGAAGCGGCTGATGAAATTGGCTCCGCCCTTCTCGTCGGTGGCGCGTGAGCCGGCTGGCGGCGGCTGACCCGGCTGGTACTTGCCGGTGAGCACGCCCTGGGCGATGGGGGAGAACACGACCTGCGAGATGCCGAGCTCGCGGCACGTGGGCACGACCTCGCCCTCGATGACCCGCCACAGCATCGAGTACTGCGGCTGGTTCGACACGAGCTGGAAGCCGAGCTGCTTGCTGAGCTCGTGGCCCGCCCGGATCTGGTCGGCGGTCCACTCGCTGACCCCGAGGTAGAGCGCCTTGCCCTGCCGGACGACGTCGGCGAACGCCTGCATCGTCTCCTCCAGCGGCGTCTCGGTGTCGTAGCGGTGCGCCTGGTAGAGGTCGACGTAGTCGGTCTGCAGCCGCCGCAGAGAGCCGTTGATCGACTCCATCACGTGCTTGCGCGACAGCCCGGTGTCGTTGTGCCCGCCCGGCCCGGTCGGCCAGTAGACCTTGGTGAAGATCTCGAGCGACTCGCGCCGCTCACTCTTCAGCGCGTCACCCAGCACCGTCTCGGCGGCGCCGTTCGCGTAGACGTCGGCGGTGTCGAAGGTCGTGATGCCGGCGTCTAGCGCAGCGCGCACGCACGCCTTCGCGACGTCGTTCTCCACCTGGGAGCCGTGGGTGAGCCAGTTGCCGTAGGTGATCTCCGAGATCTTCAGACCGGAGCTGCCGAGGTAGCGAAAGTCCATGAGGCCGACCTTATGCGTGCCGGGCTGGAGCCCGCAGGGTGGTGCCGCACGACAGCGTCTCGGCGCCGCACCTCAGCCGCGCACGTAGGTGATCCAGATGTTGCCGACCAGCGTCACCAGCGCTATCAGCACGAGCGACCCGTTGAGCGCCGCTGCCACGAATGCCAGCGTGCGTGCTCCTGCACGGACGGCCCGGATCGCCAGCGCGATCCCGACAGCCGGCGGCGCCAGCAGGACGAGGGTGAGCCCCACCTCGGTGACCCAGCCGACCACGCTGCGGTCCATGAGCAGCAGGTCACCGTCGTTCAGGCCCAAGGCACCGAGCAGCCAGTAGCCGACCACCCCAGCGACCGCATAGGCGAGGACGAAGGCCAGCAGCATGGCGTACGACCAGCGCGTGAGCCGCTCGGCGTCGGACTGCGGCGCCGGGGCCAGCGTTGGTGATGTGCGCGTGACCATGACGACCTCCTCCGGCGGGTCGGTAGCCCGACCAGCGGGTGCAACCCGGCCGGTTCCAGTCCACCGGGCGAGGCGTCGTGCCGCCAGAGTCGTTCGACCCGCTGCGCTGGTCGCCTGATGATCAGCCGAGGACGGCGTCGCGGCGGCCGACGACGTGAAGCAGGGTGCCGAGCCGGCGGTAGGGGTCGGTCCGTCCGACGCGCTCCTCGGCGTCGAGCAGGGCCGCGAGCTCGTGCGGGTCGTCCGGGACCGGCTCGTCGATGGGCACGCCGTCGGTCAGCACGCGGACGCCGTACCACCGCTCGACGTGCATGCGACGGCCCGCGACGAACGACGCCAGCTCCTCGAGGCGGTCGGCGCGAGCCGGCACCCCGAGCTCGTTCACGTAGGTCGGGTGGTCGCTCGCGGCCGAGTCAAGGAGGCGGTGCACGCCGGCCCAGTCCCGGCGCAGCCCCGGCCGCAGCGCCATCGCGTCCGCGTTGCGCGCGACGAGCGAGAGCACACCTGCCGACGCCACCAGGCTGCACAGCTCGACCACCGCCGGCCGTGGCTGCTCCAGGTACATGAGGACGCCGTGGCAGCAGACCACGTCGAACGTGGTGGCCCCGATCTGGTCAGGGAGCGACCCGAGCGCGCCGGGCAGCACGCGCAGGCGCTGCTGAACCTCCTCGGGCTCGCTGGCTGCGGTCGCGGCCATCGCCTGGCGCATGCTGGCGTCGGGCTCGACCGCGGTGACGTCGTACCCCAGGCGCGCGAGGCCGATGGCCTGGGTCCCCTGGCCGGCTCCGACGTCCAGCACCCTCGCCGGCACCGGCGGCAGGTGAGCCGCGAGCTGGCGCTGCACGAGCGCCTGGCGGACGACGTTGCGCAGCAGGCCCTGCCGTGCGAGCCAAGGCTCACGACCGGCGTCCCACGGCGATCCCTGCGTCACGTGCTCATGGTGTCAGGTCGTCGGGCAGCGCCGCGGTTCGCGCGAATCGGGGCACTCCAGCCGCGTCGCGTGCCCCGTTTCGCGCGAAAGGTGGCTGGGGCGGCGCGGTTCAGCGAGGCTTCTCGCCGCGCTTGACCCCGGGACGCGGGATGCGGGTGCGCCGCAGCTGGAAGGCGCGCATGACGCCGTACATGCCGGTGCCGCGCACGTACGCGTTCGGGCCGAACTTCTCGATGACGGCCTTCTTCGTGCGCCGGGTCATCAGCCACACGTCGACAACGGCCACGACGATCATCAGGTAGACGATGCCGAAGATCGCCGTCGTCACGGCCGGTGACTTCAGGGCTGCGCCGAACCACGACAGCATCACCACGACCAGCATGACGGGCAGCAGGAGCTCGCCGACGTTCCAGCGGGCGTCGACGACGTCTCGCACGTACCGCCGCACCGGGCCCTTGTCGCGCACGGGCAGGTACCGCTCGTCACCGCTCATCATCAGCTCGCGCGACCGGATCCGCTCGGAGCGGGCGGCCAGTCGGGCCGCCTGCTTCTCCTCCTTGGTGGCGCCCTTGCCGGGCTTGCCCTTCGCGCCGGCACCACGGGACGTCGGCACGAGCGGCTGCTTGCGCGCCGCAACTGCCTGCTTGCGCTTGGGGGTAGGTCGGCCCTTGCCGTGGCCAGCAGCTGCCTGGACCTCCGGCTCGGTCGCCTGGTCGCTTCGTCGTCCGAACACGACACGAGGGTACCTGCCGTGCGCACCGGGCCGTTCACGGCGAGGAGTGGACGCCGGGACGCCTCACCTCGCTCACTCGCCGTCGCGCACGAAGCCCTGCAGCCGCTGGGCGACGCTCTCGCCGTACCGGTCCCGGACTCGCTGGCGCAGCTCCGGGTCGTTGCGCGGGACGACCTCGAGGAAGACCTCGACGACGTCGGTGAACCGGTCGCGCAGCGCCCGGTCCATCTCGACGATCGCCTGCTCGACGTCAGAGGACGTGGCGTCGTCGACGAAGTCGATCCGTGCGCAGACGAGAACGCGGTCGGTCCCGATCCGTTCCGTCAGCAGGTCGACGACGCCGTCGACCTCGGGACGCTGGCTCAGCCAGCGCACCAGGGCACGGATCAGCCGGGGGTCGGCCTGCGTCCCTACCAGCAGGTCCTTCCCGGTGCGCGCCAGCAGGCCCGCAGCGACGGTCAGCAGCAGGGCGATGAGCAGCGAGGCCACGCCGTCACCCACGGACGACCCGGTCTGGTGGTGCACCCAGATGCCGAGGAAGGCGAGCACCAGGCCGATGAGCGCGGCCGAGTCCTCGTAGAAGACGGTCTTGACCGTCGGGTCGTCGGTGAAGCGCAGGTGGTGGCGCAGCGTCCGCTCGTGCTCCTTCGCCTCCTGCCGGATCTGCTGCGTCGCACGCAGCCAGCTCGTGCCCTCCAGGACGAACGCGATGCCGAGCACCGTGTACGACAGGGTGAGCGAGCGGATCTCCTCGCCGCTTGACAGCAGCGTGCGGACGCCCTCGATCGCCGCGAACACCGCGCCCGACACGAAGATCGACACCGCAGCCAGGAACGACCAGAAGAACCGCTCGGTCCCGTAGCCGAACGGCCGGTGGCGGTCGGCCGGCTGGTCGCTGCGCCGTAGGGCGACGAGCAGCAGCACCTCGTTGACGGTGTCGACGATCGAGTGGGCGGTCTCGGCCGCCATCGCCGCCGACCCGGAGAGCACCGCCGCGACGCCCTTCGCCACCGCGATCCCGGCGTTGGCGCCCATGGCGATGAGCACGGTGCCGGTGCTCTCAGGGCCACCACCGGGCGCTTCCGGCTCGGCGGCAGTCCCGGCGGCGTCGACCTCGACGTCGTGCGGGTCCAGCGCTCGCGGGTCGTCGGCTGCCCGGCCGGGCGGACGCTGGCTCCTCACGCTCGCGACGCTACGCCGGGCGGACAGTGCCCGCCCGCGGGCGAGCGCTGCTGCGGGCGGTCTGCCATCGCCTCGGTAGCCTGCCGAGCATGACCTCAGCCTCCGTGTCCTCCGACCGCCTCGGCGAGCTGCGCGAGGCGGTGGAGCGTGAGCTGCCGGGCCTGCGCCGGGACCTCGAGAACCTCGTGCGGATCCCCAGCGTGTCGGCTGCCGCTTTCGACCAGTCGCACGTCGACGCGAGCGCGGAGCTCGTGGCCCAGCTGCTGCGCGACGCCGGCATGCAGGACGTGGAGATCCTGCGGGAGGGCGGCGCGCCGGCGGTCATGGGACACCTGCCCGGCCCCGAGGGTGCGCCGACCGTCCTGCTCTACGCCCACCACGACGTGCAGCCGCCCGGCGAGGACGCCGACTGGACGACGCCGCCCTTCGAGCCGACCGAGCGCGGGGGCCGGCTCTACGGACGTGGGGCGGCCGACGACAAGGCTGGCGTGGTGGCGCACCTGGCCGCGCTGCGGGCTCATGGCGGTCGTCCGCCCGTCGGTGTGACGATCTTCGTCGAGGGCGAGGAGGAGTCTGGCTCGCCGTCGCTCGGGGAGATCCTGCGCCGCCACCGCGACCGGCTCGCCGCCGACGTCCTCGTGCTGGCCGACTCCAACAACTGGAAGATCGGCGTTCCGGCGCTCACCACCAGCCTTCGTGGCCTCGTCGAGGCCTACGTCGAGGTCCGCACGCTCGACCACGCCGTCCACAGCGGCATGTACGGCGGCGCCGTGATGGACGCCGTGACCGGCCTGGCCCGGCTGCTGGGGTGCCTGCACGACGACAACGGCGACGTCGCCGTCCCGGGGCTGCACGAGTCCCAGGCCGCCGACCTCGACCTCACCGAGGAGCAGCTGAGGAAGGACGCCGGGGTGCTGGACGGCGTGGAGCTGGTGGGCACGGGCACGCTGACCTCGCGTCTCTGGACGAAGCCCTCGGTCACCGTCGTGGGCATCGACGCACCCACCACGGCCAAGGCGTCGAACACGCTGGTGCCGATGGCCCGCGCCAAGATCTCGCTGCGCGTCGCCCCCGGTCAGGACCCGCACGAGGCCTACGACGCGCTGGCCCAGCACCTTCGCGACAACGCGCCGTGGGGCGCCAAGGTCGACGTGACGCTGAAGGAGACGGGCGCCGCCTTCCAGGCCGACGCCGACGGGCCGGCGTACGACGCCGCGCGCGCAGCCTTCGCGGACGCCTGGGGAACCGAGCCGGTCGACATGGGCATCGGTGGCTCGATCCCTTTCATCGCCGAGTTCGCCGAGATCTTCCCGGACGCGGCGATCCTGGTGACCGGTGTGGAGGACCCGGACACCCGCGCGCACGGCGCCGACGAGAGCCTCCACCTGGGGGAGTTCGCGAAGGTCTGCCTGGCGGAGGCCGTGCTGCTCGAGCGGCTGGCCGGCTGACCGAGCGTCGGCCACCGGAGCACCCCGTGCGCGTCCTCGTCGCGCCCGATCGGTTCGGGACGCTGCTCAGTGCCGCCGAGTGCGCGGACGCGCTGGCGCGGGGCTGGCGCGCCCAGGCGCCGGGGGACCAGCTGGACCTCTGCCCCTTGTCGGACGGCGGCGCCGGCTTCGTCGACGCGGTGGCGGCCGGCACGAGCGGCCCGGCACAGCTGCTGCCCGTGACGGTCTCGGGTCCGACCGGCCGCGACGTCCCCGCCACCGTGCTGCTGGTCTCGACCGCCGACGGCATGCGGACGGCCTACCTCGAGGCCGGTCAGGCGGTCGGTCCGGCCCTGCTCGACCCAGACGCGGTCGACCGGACCCGCACGACGAGCGTGGGCGTCGGTCAGCTGCTGGTGGCCGCCCTGGACGCCGGTGCCCAGCGCGTCGTCGTCGGGTGCGGGCCCGCGGTCAGCCACGACGGCGGGGCCGGGATGCTGTCGGCGTTGGGGCTTGAGCCGGAGGCCCTCCTCGGCGGTGGTGCGGTCCGGCTGCGCGACCTGCCGGACGACGCTCTGACGGTGCTGCCCGACGTCCGGGAGCGGTTCGCTCACGTCGACCTGGTGGCCGCCACCGACTCGGTGCTGCCGCTGCTCGGCTTCCACGGCATGAGCGCGACCCTGGCCCAGCCACCGGCCGAGCAGCCGCTGGGGGCGATTGCGGCGGCCGAGACGCCCGAGCGGGCACAGCGGCTCGAGCAGGCACTGGGCCGCTGGGCGGACGCGGCCCAGCGGTCGCTCGTCGCCGGTCGTCCACTGTCCGGTCGTGGCTACGCAGGCGAGCCGGGTTCGGGGTGCGCCGGCGGCGTGGCGTTCGGGCTGATGCTGCTGGGGGCACGCCGCACGAGCGGGGTGCAGGCGGTGATGGATGCCGTCGGTGTCAGCGAACGGCTCCAGGGCATGGACCTCGTGCTCACGGCCGAGCAGTCGTTCGACCGCACGTCGCTGCAGGACCAGGTGGTCTCCGGGGTCGCCGACGCGGCGACCGCGCTGGGCATCCCCACCGTGGTCGTGAGCGGTCTGGTCGAGCTGGGGCGCCGGGAGGCCCTAGCCGCAGGGGTCGCAGGTGCCTACGCCCTCGCCGAGCGACCGGCCGACCTGCCCTCGACCTCGGGCGAGGTGGATGCCGCCCTCGAGGCGCGCGCGCGCCGCACGGCACGGACGTGGTCGCGCTGACGGGACGTTCGGCCCCTGGCGCCGCCGTCCGTCCCTGTGATGCGCTCGTCATCTCCGGACACGCGCGTCCTTTGGCGTGACGCCCCACGGTCGTCGTACCGTGGAGAGAGCCGCTGGGCAGGGAACACACCAGCGGACCCGACGGTTGTCGACGTCGGACGCGCCCACCGGACGCGCCGCCGATCGACCGCAACCGCCGACACGTCGACCAGACAGGGAACCTCATGAGCGAGACAGTGCAGACCGCCACGGCGACCGACACCGCCACAGCCCACGGCGTGGTGCTGACCCCGGTCGCGGTCGAGAAGGTGCGCAGCCTGCTGCAGCAGGAGGGTCGTGACGACCTGCGACTGCGCATCGGCGTCCAGCCGGGCGGCTGCTCGGGCCTCATCTACCAGCTGTACTTCGACGAGCGCGAGCTCGACGGCGACCAGGTCGTCGACTTCGACGGTGTCGAGCTCGTCGTGGACCGCATGAGCGCCCCGTACCTCGAGGGCGCCTCCATCGACTTCGCC
>DASSTJ010000159.1:0-2968 GCA_035707965.1 Actinomycetales bacterium | reverse complement strand
CCCGGATCGAACCGCGCGGTCGGGGGCGCCTCCACGCTTATTGACGGGACGGTGACGGGTCGGCATCCGGAGCGATTCGCGGCCAGAGGTGTCAACGACCTACGGCCGCCGTCCGGGACGGTGGTGCCGTCGACTCCGTGGGGCGAGGACGCTGCCGGCACCCGGCGACGGCGGCCACCGTCAGGCCGGCAGCGGTGAGCGCGAAGCCCAGCGCGAGCACCCGGGGGTCGTCGTCGAGGAACTGGGCGAGCAGCCCGGCGGCGAGCAGCACAGGGACGGCCGGCGGCCCTCCTGCCCGCCACAGGCCGAGCCCGAGGACCAGCGGCCCGAGCAGCCAGCCGATCAGCATCAGCAGCACCCACACCGTGGTCAGGGGGAGGCTCTCGTAAGCGTCGGTCACACGCACCATCGCCGCTCGGCCGGGGGCCTGGGCCAGCGCCTGGCTCACGGGTCCAGAGCCCATCAGCGAGGTCAGGGCGAGCGCCCCGGCCACCGACATCGCCAGCCCGGTGGTCGCCCAGCGCGGGCGGACCGGTCGTACCAGTCCGGCGAGTGCGAGCAGACCCGGGATGAACAGGACCATCGAGACGAAACCGAGGAACCCGGCCACCTCGTAGCGCACCGGGTGCGCGGCGATCGAAGCGAGCTCGGCAGCAGTGTCATGCCCGGTCGGGGCGGCCTGGACGAGACTGCCCGCGAACGTGAGCACCGGGGCTGCCACCAGGGCGGCGAGCATCGGTCGGGATGGAGCCATGGTCGGTGCAGCGGTCGCAGCCGCGATCGAGGTGGAAGTCATGGTCGAGGACGCTAGGCAGCCGGACCGAGCGGTGTCGTCAGAGTTGACGCCGGTCCGGCGTACGCGTCAAGGCAGACGCCGGGGCCGGTCCGCTTGCCTTACCTTCTACCCATGAGAGGTGCCTCGCGTGTCGACGTCGCCCTCGGCCTGGTGCTCACCGCGCTCGGGGTGGCGGAAGCTCTGCTCGGTCTGACCAGCGTCCGTGAGCCGTGGTACGTCGTCGCGACGATCCCCCTCGTGACCCTTGCCGTCGTCGTCCGTGGTCTTCGGGCCACCGCCGCGCTCAGCATCCTGCTGGTCGGCATGGTGTTGCAGGCGCTGCTCGGGTCGGACCTGCCGGGCGGGTTCACCGAGGGTGTGGCGCTGGTCCTGGTGGTCTTCTCCTCGGGGCGCGCCGGGCTGCCGCGTGGCGCGGCGCTGCTGGTGGCCACTCTTCTGGGGCTGGCCCTGGTGATCGCCCTGGGCGAGGCGCCCCACCCGGCCAACTTCGTCTACATGGCGACTGTCGTCGCCGCGGCGTGGTCGGCCGGGCTCGCGCTGCGGATGGCCGAGGAGCGCAGCGTGGTGCTCGCCGAACGACGGGGGCTGCAGGAGCGTGCCCGGATCGCCGGCGAGCTCCACGACGTGGTGTCGCACAACGTGTCGGCCATCGTGGTGCAGGCGGGCGCCGAGCGGCGCGACCAGCCTGCCGACAGCGACACGGCCCGGACGCTGGCCGACATCGAGGAGCACGGCCGCCAGACATTGAGCGAGCTCCGGCGGCTGCTGGGCGTGCTGCACATCCCCTCGGACAGTGCACCTCTCACCCCTCAACCCGGCATCGCCGACATCGCCGATCTCGTGCATGCGTCAGCCGCCACCGGACTCGGCGTACGCCTGGCGTCGGAGGGGCAACCCCGGCCGGTCGGTGAGGGGGTGTCGCTCACGGTCTACCGCGTCGTGCAGGAGGCGTTGACCAACGTGCGCAAGCACTCGGGCGCTCGCGAGGCCACGGTGACGTTGCGCTGGACACCCGCCGACGTGCAGGTCGAGGTGCTCGACCAAGGTCAACCGCGGCGGCGGCTGCTGCCAGGCGCCGGCTTCGGGCTGCGCGCGATGGCCGAACGCGTGACGACGTACGGCGGAACCGTGAGCGCGGGCGCCGTGCCAGGCGGCTTCCGGGTGCGCGCCACCCTGCCGCTGGAGTCGCCGTGACCACCGTCGTCGTCGTCGACGACCAGGACGTCGTCCGCGCCGGGCTGATCCGCATCCTCGAGAGCGAGCCTGGCCTCGTGGTGGTCGGCCAGGCGGCTGACGGCGAAGCCGGCGTGCGCGAGGTGCGCCGCACCCGTCCCGACGTGTGCCTGATGGACATCCGGATGCCCGTGCTCGACGGTCTGGCCGCGACCCGCCGAGTGCTGGCCGAGCACAACGACGTGCGAGTGGTCATCCTGACGACGTTCGACCTCGACGAATACGTCTACGAGGCGCTGCGACTCGGCGCCTCCGGCTTCGTGCTCAAGGACGCGCCTGCAGAGGAGATCGTGCGGGCCGTGGACGTCGCTTCGCGCGGCGATGCCACCGTCGATCCGTCGGTCACCCGGCGGCTGATCACCGAGTTCGCGAGGCGTCGACCACGTCGCCGCCTGCCCGGTACAGACCTCACCGCCCGCGAGGAAGAAGTGCTGATCGCCATGGCCCACGGCCTGTCCAACCTCGAGATCGGCGCTCGACTGTTCATCTCCGAGGGCACCGTGCGCACCCACGTGAACCGACTGCTGACGAAGCTCGGCGTGCGTGACCGACTGCAGGCGGTCGTCTTGGCCTACGAATGCGGACTGGTCGAGCCCGGGCACACCGAGCAGGTCTGAAGCGACGGCGGACGCCGGCCTGTCGGCGGCCCCCTCTGGTGACGAGCCTGACTTCTGTGTCGACGATGAGACAACTCTCGACGCACACTCGCCTCCACGGCCGCGTGGCTGACGGACTCGGCGGCGCCGGCGGTGGCGAAGGCGAGGACGGCGGGTGCTCCCTGCCGGTGCCGGAGCAGCCGGTCCAGCGGTGCACAGACAAGGCCGCGCAGCACCACGCCGGCGACAGCTCACGCTCAGCAACGCCTGACGACCGGCGGGCTGAAATGTCGCTGGTCGCGCGTTGTAGGGAGCGCCTGCCCGAGTCTTTCCGCGAGCTGCG
>DASSTJ010000158.1:0-3699 GCA_035707965.1 Actinomycetales bacterium | reverse complement strand
CTTCGTTGCGTGATCTCGGACGTGCGTGCCACACTATTACAGACCGATCGGTCAGTAAATGAGGACGGTTGGAGGGACATGACCACCGCAACCGACGTCGACGAGCTGCAGGCCGGCTTCGAGGCGACCATCGCAGCCAGGGAACGGATCGAGCCGCGCGACTGGATGCCGGAGGGCTACCGCAGGACGCTGGTCCGGCAGATCGCCCAGCACGCGCACTCGGAGATCATCGGGATGCAGCCGGAGGGCAACTGGCTCACCCGGGCGCCGTCGCTGCGCCGCAAGGCGATCCTGCTGGCCAAGATCCAGGACGAGGCCGGCCACGGGCTCTATCTCTACTCGGCCACCGAGACGCTGGGCGCCAGCCGGGACGAGCTCACGCAGAAGCTGATCGCCGGCGCGCAGAAGTACTCCTCCATCTTCAACTACCCGACCCTCTCGTACGCCGACGTGGGCACGATCGGCTGGCTCGTCGACGGGGCGGCGATCTGCAACCAGGTGCCGCTGTGCCGGACGTCGTACGGGCCGTACGGCCGGGCGATGATCCGCATCTGCAAGGAGGAGTCGTTCCACCAGCGGCAGGGGTTCGAGCTGCTCGCCACCATGATGCGCGGGACCGACGAGCAGCGCGCGATGGTGCAGGAGTCGGTCGACCGGTTCTGGTGGCCCTCGCTGATGATGTTCGGGCCGCCCGACGACGACTCGCCCAACACCGCCCAGTCGATGGCGTGGGGCATCAAGCGGCACACGAACGACGAGCTGCGCCAGCGCTTCGTCGACATGACGGTGCCGCAGGCGGAGGCGCTCGGCGTGACCTTCCCCGACCCCGACCTGGCGTGGAACGCCGAGCGCGGCAGCTACGACTTCGGCGAGCCCGACTGGGAGGAGTTCTGGACCGTCGTGAAGGGCAACGGCCCTGCCGCAGCCCAGCGGCTCGCGCACCGCAAGCGTGCCTGGGACGACGGTGCCTGGGTGCGCGAGGCGGCGCTGGCGTTCGCCAGCCGGCAGCAGGAGGAGTCGGCATGACCGGGACGCCCCGGGCGGAGTGGCCGCTCTACGAGGTCTTCGTCCGCGGCAAGCGCGGACTCAACCACGTGCACGTCGGCTCGCTGCACGCCGCCGACGACCAGATGGCGCTGCGGCACGCCCGCGACGTCTACACCCGCCGCAACGAGGGCGTCAGCATCTGGGTGGTGCGCTCGGCCGACATCACCGCGTCGAGCCCGGACGAGAAGGACCCGCTGTTCGCGCCGAGCGGCGACAAGGTCTACCGGCACCCGACGTTCTACGACATCCCCGACGACGTCCCGCACATGTGAGGCCGCGCATGCCTGTTGAGCCTGTCGAGCACGACAACGCCTACGAGGGACTGATGGGCGGCAACGACGCCCACTGGGCGTTCGGGACCGACTTCGAGGATCCGCTGGCCGGGGTGGACACCACCGTCCCCGACGGCGTCGACCCGGCCGACCTGGCGGCGTACTGCCTGATGCTCGGCGACGACGCGCTGGTTCTCTCCCACCGACTGAGCGAGTGGTGCAGCAACGCGCCGGACCTCGAGGAGGACATCGCGCTGGCCAACATCGCCCTCGACCTGCTCGGCCAGGCGCGCCTGCTGCTGGCCCGGGCGGCGGCGGCCGACCCGGCCTGCGTGCCTGCGCTGCCGGACGGTTCACCGGTGCCCGCGGAGGACGCGCTGGGCTTCTTCCGCGACGACCACGGCTTCCGCAACGTCCGGCTCGTGGAGGCCGACAACGGCGACTTCGGCGAGACGATCGCCCGGCTGCTGGTGTTCTCGGTGTGGCGGATGGCGCTGCTCGAGCGGCTCCGGGGCAGCCGGGACGCCGTGCTGGCCGCGGTGGCGGCCAAGGGCGTGAAGGAGACCGCCTACCACCGCGACTTCGCCGGTCGGTGGTTCCTCACCCTCGCCCGGGGCACCGACGAGTCCCGGCGCCGGGTGCTGGACGGGCTCGCCCGGGTGTGGCCGACGCGGGCGGAGCTCTTCGTCACCCACGACGTCGAGCGCCGCGTCGCCCGGGCAGGCGTCGGGGTCGATCCCGCCACGCTTCTCGAGGAGGCCGACGAGGTGCTCGGCCAGGTCCTCTCGGCCAGCGGGGTCGAGCGGCCCGGTGCCGCGCCACTCGCCGGCGTCAGCGGCAGGGCCGGTCGCGACGGCCTGCACACCGAGGCGCTCGGCCGGATGCTGGCGATGATGCAGGTCGTCGCCCGGGAGCACCCGGGGGGACGGTGGTGAGCGTGCTCGCTGCCGACGTCGCCGCCCGGGTCACCGACCCTGAGCTGCCGATGCTCACGCTCGCCGACCTCGGGGTGCTCCGCGACGTCGCCGTCGAGGACGACACCGTGGTCGTCACCATCACCCCGACCTACTCGGGCTGCCCGGCGATGGCCACCATGCGCGACGACCTCGTCCGCAGCCTGCACGAGGCCGGCTTCGCCGAGGTCCGGGTCGACGTCCGCCTGCACCCGGCCTGGTCCAGCGACGACATCACCGACGAGGGCCGGCGGCGACTGGCCCGGGCGGGCATCTCGCCGCCCGGTCCCGCGCCCGCCCACGGGCCGGTCGCGCTGTCCCTGCTGCCGACCCGGCGGACGATCAGCTGTCCTCGCTGCGGCTCCGACCGGGCCGAGCTGACCAGCGAGTTCGGCGCCACCGCGTGCAAGGCGCTCTACCGCTGTGCCGACTGCCTGGAGCCGTTCGAGCACGTCAAGGAGATCTGATGACCGCTGCCGTCGAGTCGCGCACCCGCAGCGCCTTCCACACCCTCACCGTGGCGGACGTGGAGAGCCTCTGCGACGACGCCGTCGCGGTCACCTTCGACGTCCCCGACGACCTGCGGGCCACCTTCGACTTCGCCGCCGGCCAGTCGCTGACGCTGCGCCGGTTCGTCGACGGCCGCGAGGAGCGGCGTACCTACTCCATCTGCGCCCCGGTCGGGCAGCGACCGCGGATCGGCGTCCGCGAGGTGCCCGACGGGCTGTTCTCCTCGTGGCTGGTGCACCGCCTGCGCCCCGGTGACGAGGTGGAGGTGCAGCCGCCGTCCGGCACCTTCCGCGCCGACCCGGCCGGCGGGGGCCGGCACCTGTGCATCGCGGCGGGCTCGGGCATCACCCCGATGCTCTCGATCGCCTCGTCGCTGCTGGCGAACCCCGAGAGCGAGGTGACCCTGCTCTACGGCAACCGGACCACCGGGTCGGTGATGTTCGCCGAGGAGCTGGCCGACCTCAAGGACCGCCACGGGCCGCGCTTCGACCTGGTCCACGTGCTGTCGCGGGAGCCGCGTGACGTCGAGCTCTTCTCCGGCCGCCTCGACGCCGAGCGGTTGCGCCGGATCCTCACCGCACTGGTGCCGCTGGCCGAGGTCGACCACGTGTGGCTGTGCGGCCCGTTCGCGATGATCGGCGAGGCGCGCACCCTGCTCGGCGAGCTCGGGGTCGACGGGTCAAGGGTGCACTTCGAGCTCTTCTACGTCGACGAGCCGCCGCCGCAGCTGCGCCACGAGGACGCCGTCCCGACCGGGGAGACGAGCGAGGTCACCATCGTCGTCGACGGCCGCAAGACGACCGCGCCGATGCCGCGTGAGGAGACCATCCTCGACTCGGCGCAGCGCACGCGCTCGGACCTCCCGTTCGCGTGCAAGGGCGGGGTGTGCGGCACCTGCCGGGCCAGGGTCTGCGCCG
>DASSTJ010000157.1:0-7333 GCA_035707965.1 Actinomycetales bacterium | reverse complement strand
CGGCGTGGGCACCGCCGTCTACGGGCGGCTTGCGGACCTCATGGGCACGCGCCGCCCCATGTCGCTCGGCATCGCACTGACCGTGTTCGGTTCGGTGGTGGCCGCCCTCGCACCGACGTTCGGGCTGCACCTGCTGGGCCGAGCCGCGCAAGGGGCTGGCAGCGCTGCTGTGCCCACCGTGGCCGCAGCCCTGCTCACGACCTCCGCGGCGGGCGCCAGCCGCTCGGGGCTCGTGCGTTTCACGGCGTTCAGCATGTCGGTGAACGCCGTGAACCCGCTGCTCGGCGGCCTGCTCATCCAGACCTGGTCGTGGAGGCCGGCGATGGCGCTGCCCGCGCTGTCCCTGGCGGTGCTGCCGCTCATCTGGTCGTGGCTGGGCACCGACGGCAGCGGCGCCAGGCTCGACCTGCTCGGCGCGACGCTGACGGCTAGTGTCGCCGCGGGAGCGGTGCTGCTGCTGCAGTCTCCGGCGACGGGCTGGGTGACCGCCGTCGTCGGCGCGGTGCTCGTCGTCCTGGTGGGCCCGGCGACCACCGGGTGGACGCGGCGACGTCCCGCGGGGTTCCTGCCCCTGGCCGTCGTCCGCAACGGCGTGATCATGCGCTGCGCGTTCACGGGCGCCGCCCTGCCGGCCACCTGGTTCGCCCTCCTCGTGGGCATCCCGCTGGTGCTGTTCAAGGCGGGGCTGCAGCCGTGGCAGGCGGGGCTCGTGATCGCGCCGTGCGGTCTGGTCGGACTGGTGAGCCCGTGGTTGTCGAGGTCCCGCCTGGTGCCCGCGCGACCGGCCGCCGCTCTCGTGGCCGCCGCCGGGGCGACGACGGTGTCGCTGCTGGCCGCGGCGACCGGTGCAGCGCTGGGGTCGGTGTCGCTGCTGGTCCTGGCCGCCGTCGGCACGACGACGGCGTTCGCACTCGGCCAGCCGGCGCTGATCCGCGCCGTGGGCGACGCCGCCTCCGAGGACGTCCGGGGTGCTGCGCTCGGCGTCGCGACCCTGATCTTCATGGTCGGTGCCAGCATCGGGTCGGCCGTCGTCGGCGGGCTCAGCGGCGTGATCGGCGTGGCTGGCAGCCTCGTCGTCCTCAGTGCGCTGCCGGTCGTCGGCATCCTCGTGACGGCGCCTCTCGTGCCGCGCACCTTCGCCCCCGCCGACCCCTAGGTCCTCCGGCCCTGGACGGGCGGCTGAGCGTCTGGCTGGCTGGGGATGCCGAGCCCGACGGTGGCCGGCGGGAGGAGCCCTTCGTGAGCGAGCACGACGTCCGCATGATCATCCTGTCGACCGAGGACCTCGACGAGTCGATCCGGTTCTACCGCGACACCGTGGGCATGCCGCTGAAGTTTCGCGACGGCTCGCACTTCGCCGCGCTGGACGGTGGGTCGGTCACCATCGCGCTGGCCACGTCGATCGACCACCCCCTGCCCGGCAAGGTCGTCGTCGGCGTCAAGACGCCGGACGTCGACGCGGCGGCGCGGGCGGTCGAGGACGCCGGCGGCGCGATCGTGAGGGGGCCGTACGATGACGCGCACGAGCGCCGCGCGGTCGTGTACGACAACCAGGGCAACGGGCTCGTCTTCTACAGCCCGCTCGCACGGTGACGCCGGCGCACCTGACTGTGGTGGCAGCGAGACTGCCGTCAGGGTGTCGGCAGGATGTCACCTGCCCGGGAGCCGGCGTCCGGGCGAGCCGGCCCGTTACGAGTCGTCCGAGGCAGCTTGTTGACGAAACCCTCCTCGGGCCCTGATACCGGTTCCGCCCTCGGTACGATGCGATCGCAACGGATCGGTTCGCACCGCGTCACCAGTAGAGCAGGGCGCAGGTGGTGGCTCTGACCGATGCCGTGACTGTTCCACCGACCGCCCAGGGGGGCACGTGCTGCGACCGATGCTGCTCGGCAAGATCCACCGCGCCACCGTCACGGACGCTGACCTGCACTACGTCGGTTCCCTGACGGTCGACACCGACCTGCTCGACGCCGCCGACCTGCTGCCTGGTCAGCAGGTGGACGTCGTCGACGTGACCAACGGGGCGCGACTCACCACCTACGTGATCCCGGGTGAGCGCGGCAGCGGCACGGTCTGCGTCAACGGCGCCGCGGCCCACCTGGTGCATGCCGGCGACGTCGTCATCGTGATCGCCTACGGGCTGCTGGACGACCGCGAGGCCCTGGAACGTCGGCCGTCCGTCGTGTTCGTCGACTCCGAGAACCGCGTGGTGCACGTCGGCCCCGACCCGGGCGACGTGCCCGCCGACTTCGGGGTCCACCCGTCCGGCGTCCGCACGCCCTGATCGGCCGGTGCACCAACAAAAACGGCCCTCCGAAGAGGGCCGTCGAGCCAACGCCGTGAGGCGCAGGCGGGGTGTACCGCAACGCTAGACTGCGCCAGTCGCGGAGGTCAAACGCAGGGGGTGCCGTGTCACGCGAACGGCTCAACGTCTACGTCGACGGCTTCAACCTCTACCACGGCTTGCATGATCAGGCGCGGTGCCGCTGGTTATGGCTTGATCTCGTCGCGTTGGCCGAACGCCTACGTCCGAGGAGCGACGTCCAGCTCGTCCACTACTTCACGGCCCCCGTCTTGGGCCAACCGCAGGCGCAGAGTCGCCAGCAGGAGTACCAGGACGCCTTGGTGGGTCACAACGGCTCACGCGTTTGCATCGTGCAGGGTCGCTACCAGAGCAAGAGCAAGCGCTGCCGCTCGTGTGGTTCGACCTGGACGGAGCGGGAAGAGAAGGAGACCGACGTCAATATCGCGGTGACTCTGGTGTCGGAGGCGGCGCAGCACGCGATGGACGCGGCGCTGATCGTTAGCGCAGACTCCGACTTGGCGCCAGCCGTTAGGGCAGCGAGGAACCTGAAGCCCGATCTCTTCATCGCCGCGGCGTTCCCCCCGAAGAGGTTCTCCGCCGAGTTGAAGTCGCTGATGCCCGCCTCGTTCCACATCGGCCGAGCGAAGATCTTGGACTCGATGCTGCCAGAGAGCGTGCACGACGGTGTCAGGGAACTGAGGCGACCTGCCAAGTGGTCGCCTCACACGCCTGCTTAGGACCCAAGGGCGACGTCACGAGACCTTGGCTGCCGACCCATTACGTCCTACGTGCGTCGGCGTAGCGAGGGGCCATCGCTTCCATCTGCTCCATGACGAGCTTGATGGCGGCGGGCTGCTTGTCCGGCGGGTAGCCGTGCTTGACGAGCAGGCGCTTGATCGAGGTGCGCCGCTTGGCCCGGACGTCGTCACGCACTGTCCAGTCGGTCCGGACGTCACGGCGCATGACGGCCACCAGGTCGCGCGCGATCTGGGCGAGCACGCCCTCTCCCTGGAGCTCCACCGCGGACTCGTTCTGGGCTACCGCGTCGTAGAAGGCCAGCTCGTCGTCGTTCAGGGGCGGCGAGAAGTGCTGACCGCGGTTGCCCTCCGCAGCCACCTCCCGGGCCATCTCCACCAGCTCGGCGATCACCTCGGCCGACGTGAGCTGCTGGTTGGTGTAGCGGGCCATCAGCTCGTTGATCCGGTCGCTGAACGCGCGCTGACGCACCACGTTGCCGCGGGTGGCACGCGCTGACTCGTCGACGAGCATCGCCCGTAGCGCCTCGATCGCGAGGTGCGGGTTGCGCGCCTGCTGCACCTGCTGGGCGAAGTCAGGGCCCAGGTCCGCAAGGCTCGGCCGGGGCATTCCGGCGGCGTCGTAGATGTCAACGATCTCGCCGGTCGTCGTGGACGTCGCGATGAGCTGCCCCAGCAGCCGCTCGACGTCCTCGGGCACCGGTTCTCCACGCTTCTGGCGGTCCTCAGCGTCGAACTTCGCCATCCAGACGCGGACCTCTTCGTAGAAGCGCACCTCCGGCCTCAGGTGCGCCAGGTTCTGCGAGCCGGACGACAGCGCCCACGCCCGGGCCAGCTGACCGGACAGCCTGCGGTAACGAGCGGCCAGCGTCTCCTCGCCCTCCGGCCCGTCGTTGCCGGGCGTTGCGGGGCTCCTGAGATACGCGGTGGCGCCCGTCGCGGCGTTCAGCCAGCCGTGCGGTCCATGCGACAGCTGGGGCTTCCAGTCGTAGCCGGCCAGCAGCCCGCGCAGCTGCTCGACCAACGTCTCCGTGAGGGCGATCGCCTCGGAGATGTCACGCCCGACCGGCTTGGTCGTGCGGTCGTTGACCGTGTACTCGGCGAGCGCCGCCTGCAGGTTCTCGGCGAGCGGTGCGTAGGCGACGAGGAGCCCGTCCTGCTTGCCGCGGAACGTGCGGTTGACCCGCGCCAGTGTCTGCATGAGCAGGGCGCCCTTGAGGGGCCGGTCGAGGTACAGGGTGTGCAGCGGCGGCGCGTCGAAGCCGGTGAGCATCATGTCCTTGACGATCACGAGCTCCAGCTCGTCGTCCACGTTCTTCAGGCGCGCCTTGATGGTGTCGTTCTGCGACTGACGACGCACGTGCTTGACGACCGGCATGGGATCGGACGGCACGCCTGAGTAGACGACCTTGATGCGTCCCTTCGCGAGGTCGTCGGAGTGCCAGTCGGGTCGCAGCGCGACGATCGCGTCGTACAGGTTGGCGGCGATCTCGCGCGTTCCCGCGACGATCAGCGCCTTGCCGACGGCTGGCTTCTCGGGCGACGACAGGAAGGGACGCATCTGCTCGCGCCGGTTCTCCCAGTGGGCGACGAGGTCCTCGGCGAGCGCCTCGAGTCGAGCCGGTGCGCCGTAGACGGCGTTGACGACGGCAACGCTCTTCTCGACGCGCGCTCGCTCCGCCTCGTCGAGACCGATGGTGAGCTCGTCGGCGGCCTGGTCGAGCGTCTCCTCGCTCACCCCTTCGGCCAGGCCTACCTTGATGAGTCGCGGCTCGAAGTAGACGGGCACGGTGGCGCCGTCCTCGACAGCACGGGTGAGGTCGTAGATGTCGATGTAGTCGCCGAACACCTGCCGGGTGTTGCGGTCGTCGAACGAGATGGGCGTGCCGGTGAACGCGATCAGGGTCGCGTTCGGCAGGGCGTCCTTGAGGTGCCGGGCGTACCCGTCGAGGTCGTCGTAGTGGCTGCGGTGAGCCTCGTCGACGAGCACGACCACGTTGCTGCGGTTCGACAGCCGGGGGTGCTCGGCGCCAGCATCCCGCTCCGTCTTGCTGAGGCCGAACTTCTGCAGGGTCGTGAAGTAGATGCCGCCGGTGGTGCGCTGGGCGAGCTCGTCGCGCAGCTGTTCCCGGCTCTCGGCCTGCTTCGGCTTCTCCGGCAGCAGCAGGCTGCGCTGGAACGTCTCGTACAGCTGACTGTCGAGCTCGGTGCGGTCGGTGATGACGACGACGGTCGGGTTGAGCAGTCTCGGCTCGCGCATGATGCGGGCGGTGAACAGCTCCATCTCCATGGACTTGCCGGACCCCTGTGTGTGCCAGACGACACCCGCCTTGCCGTTGCCCTGCACGGCGCCGATGGTCGAGCCGACGGCCTTGGTGACGGCGAAGTACTGGTGTGGCTTGGCGATCCGCTTCGTGAGTCCGTCGTCGCCGCCGTCGAAGGCCGTGAAGTCGCGCTGCAGCTGACCGAACCGCTCGAGGTTGAACACCCCGAACAGCAGGTGCTCCAATCCGGTGCCGACGCCGTCGGTGTCGACAGCGTCTCCGAAGGCAAGGGGCTGGCCGTCGTCGCCGACGTTCCACGGCGAGAAGTGGTGCAGCGGCGTGAACGGTGTGCCGTACTTGGCGAGGATGCCGTCGCTCGCGACGACGAGCAGCACGAACCGGAAGGCCATGGGCAGCTCGCGCACGTAGGTCTCGAGCTGCGCGTGCGCGGCGGCCACGTCGGCCTTGAGCACGCCGGCCTTCTTCAGCTCGATGACCGCGACCGGCAGGCCGTTGCAGTAGAGGACGACGTCGAACCGGCGCTCGTACTCCCCCTGCACCACCCGCACCTGGTTGACGGCCAGCCAGTCGTTCTCGTCGACGTCGTGGCTGACGAACCGGATGGTTGGGTTCTGCTCGGTGCCGTCCGGGTCGAGGTAGCTGATGCCGCGGTAGCCGTGCACGAGCACCTCGTGCAGCCGGTAGTTCTCGGTGATCGCATCGTGCGACGTGGGTCGCAGGACGTCGGCCAGCGCCTGGCTCAGGTACTCCGCAGGAACCGTGGGGTTCAGGGCGCGCAAGGCTCGGGCCGCACGGCTCGGGATGACCAGCTCGTCCCACGACTCGCGCTCCCCCGACCCGGGCGCGATGTCTCTACCCGCCTTGCGCTGCCAGCCCAGGTCGTCGAGCTGACCGAGGGTCAGGTTCTCCCAGTCGTCCTCGCTGAACCCGTCGGGCGCGGAGGCGGTCATGACGCGACCCAGCCTGCGCTGGTCATGCTTCCCATTCCACTTCCCACCCCATCCAACGAAAGTGGGGAGCAGCGTGGGAAGCGAGTTCCTGCCTGCTCGACCACGTCACACCGCCTCACTCACTGCACGCTCGGCGTCCTTCACCCGGATCTTGCCCGACATGAGCTGCGGGAGGAGCGCATCGCGAACCTGCGTCAGAGTGCCGCTCTCGCATAGCGCGGCAGTGATCCGCTGCTCGAGTGCCGCTAGCCATGATTCCAGTGCGATCCGTTCCGACTCTCGGACAGATGGAACGAGCAACGATGTCAGCTGAGCCTTGTTGATCGAGCCGAATACCGTTCCTTCAGCCTCGTAAGGCTCCCAGACTTCAGGTGCGTGACGGAGCAAGTAAAAGAGAGTTGCGGGGCGACCATCTAGTGAGCGCGCCGCCGCCAAGCCGCGGCCAATGCACGTCAGTTCGCTTGCCCGGTTTACGCGGCCTACTGGTGCGCGGACGCTGATAAGCGAGTCGCCCGGTTCCGCGAGTCGAACCGGCTCCGTCGTCCAGACGCGATTCGTCGGAAAGCGGGCGCCGAAGTCGCGTACCCCTTGGTAGAAGACGCTGCCCACGCCGTCCTCGTTATAGCTGTTGCCCGGTGGTGAGGAACCCATCGTCAACGCGGCGATCTGGCCTAGGGGCACGCGAACGCCATCCAACGCTCGCCGTGTGAGCGACGCGGCCAGCAGATCTGCGGTGTTGGCGAGCTGCCCGTTGGCGGCGATCTTGTCGTCGAGCGCCCCCAGCACCTCTGCGATCGCCCGCTGTTCGGTCAGGTGGGGCACCCGGACCTGCAACGCACGCAACTGGCCAAGGTTGAATCCAGGGACGGAGCTGCCGATCGCTTGCGATCGGACGTAGTCGACCCACTGCGGTTGCGAGAGGTAGTAGTACAAGAATCGTGAATCCGCCTGAGACGGATCCGGAGTCATCTTCATCTGCTTGTTCGAGACGATGTATCGATCAAACTTGGCGTGGTCGTCAATCAAACCGATCTGACC
>DASSTJ010000156.1:0-6506 GCA_035707965.1 Actinomycetales bacterium | reverse complement strand
CCGGGCGCCGGCTATGTCCCATCCCCGGGCGACGCGCGTGTGCGGCGGGCGGCCAATGCTCGCCGCCCGGGCGCCCCATCTGGGCGGGGTGACGCGGGTCCAGCAGGTCGACGGAGGTCGCGAGTGACCGCCTCCGACGCTGCTGTGATCCCGTCGGCTCGAGAGCACCGGCTCCGATCGAGCGGCGTTGCGGTCGAACGTATGTTCGATTATGATGGCGGCATGGCCAGCACAACACACTCGGACAGCCCCGGCGGCGACCCCATCGACGACGTCTCCGTGCCGTGTGTGGAGGACCCGACGGCGGCGGCTGTGGTCGCACGGCTGAACACGTCCGTGGAAGCGCTGGCCCGTTGCGAGCCGTGGCGGCTGACGGACGGTGACTTGGCCGCGCTCGTCCAAGTCAGCGAGGTCGCACACCGTCGACTGCTGATGATCCAGGTGGCCGCCGCAGTGGAGGCCGGCAAGCGAGGCCTTCCGTGTCAGGCGGGTTTCGGCCCCGGTCGCGGCACTCACGGCGGTGACACAGCAGCGCTCGGTGCGTGGCTGCGGTCGTTGGTCAACGTCAGTCGTGGTGAGGCCCGGCATCGGGCCGAGGTCGGCGCTGTCTTGTTCATCGATCCGGTCGCGGTCGACCTGGCCGAAACCCGCGCAGCGGCGCTAGCTGGCCAGGTGTCGACGCGGCACGTGTCCGCTATCGCCGCCGCGGTCGGTCAGCTGTCTCCGCCCATGACGCCCGTCGACGTCGTCGACGAGGACACCCGAAGGGACGCCCAGCGTGTCCTCGCCGAGAGCGCCGCCGTCCTGGATCCCAGCCAGACCAAGGTGCTGGCCAAGCGCACGTTGGCCGTCCTAGACCCGACGGCGGGCGACCGCCTGGCCAAGGACGAAGACCTGCGTGACATCCAGCGCGGCCTGAGCTTCACGCCCGACGGCACGGGTCTCGTGCACGTGCGAGGCGTCCTCACGCCGGTCTGCGCCGGCCTGCTGGCCACTGCGATTGACGCCGACTCGGCGCCCCGCCCTGCGGCCGACGGCAGTCCTGACCAACGCAGTCCCGCGCAGCGACGCCACGACGGCCTCCAGCACGTCTTGGAGCAGGTTGTTGCCGCCGACGGGCTCCTGCCGTCCACGCACGGCTCTCCTTACCGGCTCGTCGTCACCGTGCCGCACTCAACGCTCAGCGCCGAGCTTCAGCGCACCAGCGCCCGTGGCGGGGCGCCGGTCGACCCAGGCCTGCTGCCCGACGGGTGGCCGATCTCCCCACTGGCCGTGCAGACGATGGCGTGCAGCGCGGATGTGGTGCCAGTCCTGGTGGACGAAGACAACCAGCCGCTGGACGTCGGCGACACCCAGTACGCGTTCCCGCCCAAGATCCGCACTGCGATCATCGCCCGCGACAAGGGCTGCACCTACCCCGGCTGCGGCGCCCCGGCACCGTGGTGCGACGTGCACCACCTGATCAAGTTCCGCTCCGGCGGATCCACCTCGGTCGAGAACGGCGCCTTGCTGTGCGGGCGCCACCACCGGTACGTGCACGCCCTGGGGCTGGAAGGTCAGGTCGCCAGCCGCGACGGGACCAGTCGCGTGCTGTGGGACCACCGCCCCACAAGCTGGACCGCCACCACGGCCACGACTGTCACCACCGGCAGTTCCAATCCGGCAGCATCCACCTGGGCGGCCCGGAGGGCTCACCCCGCATCGAGCGATGCAGCCACGGCGCCCGCGCTGACCGACCGCTGTCTGGACGAGCTCGTCCGGCGTTGGCGCCGCCGAATGCGCGACCTCGCCGACCGGGCTGCTTGACCGACGTGGGGCTGTGTCCAGCAGATGGGCTGGCACGCTTCGCCGGTCCGGCGCGCGGTTAGCCTTGACCCATGCGAGTCGGAGTCTTCGGAGCAACCGGTCAGGTGGGCGGCGTCATGCGGGCGCTGCTGGCGGAGCGGCGTTTCCCGCTCGACGACGTGCGCTTCTTCGCGTCGGCGCGGTCGGCGGGCACGACGCTGCCCTGGGCCGACGGCGAGGTCACGGTCGAGGACTCGTCCACGGCTGACCTGTCCGGCATCGACATCGCAGTGTTCTCCAACGGCAAGACCGCGTCGCTCGAGCTGGCGCCCAAGGCCGCGGCCGCGGGCGCGATCGTCGTCGACAACTCGTCGGCGTGGCGCCGCGACCCCGACGTGCCGCTGGTGGTCAGCGAGGTCAACCCCGACGACCTGATGAGCACGCCGAAGGGCATCGTCGCGAACCCCAACTGCACGACCATGGCGTGCATGCCGGTGCTGGCCCCGCTGCACCGCCAGGCTGGGCTGGTGAAGCTTCACGTGGCGTCGTACCAGGCCGTGTCCGGGTCCGGCGTCGCCGGCGTCCGCGAGCTCGACGAGCAGGTCAGGGCAGTGGCGGACGACGCCACCGGGCTCGCGCTCGACGGCCGCGCCGTCACGATGCCGGAACCGTCCACCTACGTCGCCCCCATCGCCTTCAACGTCGTGCCGATGGCCGGCTCGCTGGTGGACGACGGCAGCGGCGAGACCGACGAGGAGCAGAAGCTGCGCAACGAGAGCCGGCGCATCCTGCACGCTCCCGGCCTGCTCGTCGCGGGTACCTGCGTGCGGGTGCCCGTGTTCAGCGGGCACAGCATGGCGGTGCACGCGGAGTTCGAGCGCACCCTCACGCCGGAGCAGGCCACCAAGCTGCTGGCCGACGCTCCGGGAGTCGAGCTCGCCGACGTCCCCACGCCGCTGGAAGCCGCGGGCCGCGACGCCTGCTACGTCGGGCGCATCCGCACTGACTCGACGGTGCCCGACGACCGCGGCCTCAGCCTGTT
Source organism: Actinomycetales bacterium (assembly GCA_035707965.1). Taxonomy (GTDB): domain Bacteria; phylum Actinomycetota; class Actinomycetes; order Actinomycetales; family Angustibacteraceae; genus DASSTJ01. The sequence continues at coordinate 3,679 of DASSTJ010000156.1, read as the reverse complement.
CGTCGTGGGCGACAACCTGCGCAAGGGTGCGGCGCTCAACGCGATCCAGATCGCCGAGGAGCTGCTGGCACGTCGCTTCTGACCGCCCGGATGGACAACGTCTCGACATCCGAGACGCTATCCCGCGACGTGGAAGGGCCTGCCCTGCGAGGCGTACAGTGGTCGGCGATGCGCACCGTGCAGCTCCTTCTTCGCTGCCGCGGCGGGGCCCTCTAGAGGCCGGTCCCTCGCCGCGGGGTTCCTGCGTGCCGGCCGCCGTGACGGGTCCAGGGCCCGTCCGCCATCGGCAGCACCCCAGCACCGCGAGGAACCCCATGAGCACCACCGAGACGTCCATCGACTCGTCGTCCACCGAGACCCAGTCGTCAGCTCAGACCTACGTCCAGCGCAGCCCGCAGCGGCCGTCCGGCATGCCGACGCACAAGTACCGCCCGTACCACGAGACGTTCAGTGTCGACCTGCCTGATCGCACGTGGCCGGACCACAAGGTCAGCAAGGCACCGCGCTGGTGCGCCGTCGACCTCCGTGATGGCAACCAGGCCCTCATCGACCCGATGAGCCCCGCACGCAAGCTGGAGATGTTCCACCTCCTGGTCCGCATGGGCTACAAGGAGATCGAGGTCGGCTTTCCCTCGGCCAGCAAGACCGACTTCGACTTCGTGCGTCAGCTCATCGAGGGCGGTCACATCCCCGACGACGTGATCATCCAGGTGCTGACCCAGTGCCGTGAGCACCTCATCGAGCGCACGTTCGAGTCCCTGGTCGGTGCCAAGCAGGCGATCGTGCACTTCTACAACTCGACGTCCACGCTGCAGCGACGCGTCGTCTTCGGCCTGGACCGGAACGGGATCACGGACATCGCCACCCAGGGTGCGCGGCTGGCGCTGAAGTACGCGGAGATGATCACGCCCGACACGGAGATCTACTACGAGTACTCGCCCGAGTCGTACACGGGCACTGAGCTCGAGTACGCGGTCGAGGTGTGCAGCAAGGTCATCGAGGTCATCGACCCCACGCCGGCACGGCCGCTCATCATCAACCTCCCGGCGACGGTCGAGATGGCGACGCCCAACATCTACGCCGACTCCATCGAGTGGATGAGCCGCCACCTTCCGCGCCGCGAGTCGGTGATCCTCAGCCTGCACCCGCACAACGACCGGGGCACCGGAGTCGCGGCCGCCGAGCTCGGCTACCTGGCCGGGGCCGACCGCATCGAGGGCTGCCTGTTCGGCAACGGCGAGCGCACCGGCAACGTGTGCCTGGTCACCCTGGGGCTCAACCTGTTCAGCCAGGGCATCGACCCCGAGATCGACTTCAGCGACATCGACGACGTCCGTCGCACCGTCGAGTACTGCAACCAGCTGCCCGTGGCCGAGCGTCACCCCTACGGCGGTGACCTCGTCTACACCGCCTTCTCGGGCTCGCACCAGGACGCGATCAAGAAGGGCTTCGAGGCCATGTCCGTCGACGCCGAGCGCGCCGGCAAGACGACCGACGAGATCATCTGGGCGGTGCCGTACCTGCCGATCGACCCCAAGGACGTCGGCCGCAGCTACGAGGCGGTCATCCGGGTCAACAGCCAGTCCGGCAAGGGCGGCGTCGCGTACCTGCTGAAGAACGAGTTCAACCTCGACCTGCCGCGCCGCCTGCAGATCGAGTTCAGCGGCGTCGTCCAGCGGCACACGGACGACGAGGGGGGCGAGGTCGCACCAGCGGAGCTGTGGGCCGGCTTCACCGACGAGTACCTGCCGAACCCCGCCAAGCCCTGGGGACGGTTCAGCCTTCGCGGCATGCGGCAGACCTCGACCGAGGACGGTCTCGACGAGCTGGCCGTCGACCTGGTGGACGACGGCGCTGAGGTGACGCTCGAGGGTCGGGGCAACGGTCCGATCGCCGCCTTCACCTCGGCACTGGCGGACCGAGGGGTGGACGTTCGGGTCCTGGACTACGCGGAGCACGCCATGAGCGCCGGGGGCGACGCCACCGCGGCGTCCTACGTCGAGTGCGCGGTCGACGGCCGCGTGCTCTGGGGCGTCGGGATCGACCCGAGCATCGTCACGGCGTCGCTCAAGGCGGTCGTCTCGGCCGTGAACCGCGCCGAGCGCGACGCGGCGGCGGCCCTGGAGCGCTGACCCCGATCCGGCCCCCGTTCAGTGATGCGAGGTGGCGCGACGCGCTGGCGTGTCGGGCGAGAGTGCATCACTGAATGGGGCTGAAGCGGCAGAGCACGGGTTCAGTGATGCACTCTGGCAAGGCACGCGCGCGTGTCGCGCGAGAGTGCATCACTGAACCGTAGAGGGATCGGCGCTGCGCGCTGGGTGCGGGCGCTGTCGCCTGAGAGAATGCGCGGGTGAACCTGTACCGCGACGAAGGCGTGGTGCTGCGCACCCAGAAGCTGGGTGAGGCCGACCGCATCGTCACCCTGCTCACACGTGAGCACGGGCGGGTTCGCGCCGTGGCCAAGGGTGTCCGTCGCACGAGGTCGAAGTTCGGCGCCCGGCTCGAGCCGTTCATGGTCGTCGACGTCCAGCTGCACCGCGGCAGGTCGCTCGACATCGTCACTCAGGCGGAGACCTTGGCCCCGTACGGGGAGCGACTCGCCACCGACTACCCCCGGTACACCGCTGGCACCGCCATGCTCGAGACGGCTGAGCGGCTGAGCGAGGAGGGGGAGCCGGCGCTGCAGCAGTACCTGCTGCTCGTCGGCGGGCTGCGCACCCTCGCGGAGGGCAGCCACGACGCGACGCTGGTCCTCGACGCTTTCCTGCTGCGCTCGCTGGCCGTCGCGGGCTGGGCGGCCAGCTTCCACGACTGCGCGCGCTGCGGCGCCCCTGGTCCGCACCGGGCCTTCGCCGTGGCCAGCGGTGGTGCCGTGTGCCCGACCTGCCGGCAGCCCGGCGCCGCCGCACCCGCCCCGGCCACGCTCGTGCTGCTGGCCGCCCTGCTCGCCGGCGACTGGGCCATCGCGGACGCCAGCGAGCCACGGGCCAGGCGCGAGGGCAGCGGGCTCGTCGCGGCGTACCTCCAGTGGCACCTCGAGCGCGGCGTCCGGGCACTGCGTCTGGTCGAGCGCGCATGAGGCGTCGCACCTCGACCAGGGTCGGCCAGCAGGCTCCGGTACCGCCTCCGCCGCACCCCTCCGGCGCCGTGCCACCGCCGGTGCCGGCCGAGCTGGTGCCACGCCACGTCGCGGTGGTGATGGACGGCAACGGTCGCTGGGCCAACCAGCGAGGGCTGCCGCGCACGAAGGGCCACGAGGCGGGGGAGGCCTCGCTGCTCGACCTCGTGGCCGGAGCGATCGAGATCGGCGTGACCCACGTGTCGGCGTACGCGTTCTCGACCGAGAACTGGAAGCGGTCGCCCGAGGAGGTCCGCTTCCTCATGGGCTTCAACCGCGACGTCGTCCGGCGGCGGCGCGAGGAGCTGCACGAGCTCGGCGTCCGGGTGCGCTGGGCCGGGCGCGAGCGGCGCCTGTGGCGCTCGGTGATCAAGGAGCTGAAGGTCGCCGAGGAGCTCACCCGGGACAACGACGTGCTCACCTTGACGATGTGCGTCAACTACGGCGGCCGGGCCGAGATCGCCGACGCCGCCCAGGCCCTGGCGCGCGACGTCGCCGCCGGGCGGGTCAACCCGGCCCGGATCGACGAGCGCACCTTCGCCCGTTACCTCTACGTCCCCG
>DASSTJ010000155.1:0-27248 GCA_035707965.1 Actinomycetales bacterium | reverse complement strand
CGTTCTCCACCGCCCGGGCCATGCCCATCGCCAGCAGCCCCAGCTCGAGCCTGGCGCCGGCGCCGGTCAGGTAGTAGAACCGCGCACCGGACACCTTGGCCCCTCGATCGGTGTCGATGGCCCCCAGCCGTTCGCCGAGCTCCAGGTGGTCGAGCGGCGTGAAGCCTTCCGCGGCGAAGTCCCGGGGCGTGCCCACGGTCTGCAGCACCTCGAAGTCGTCCTCGCCGCCGGCGGGCACGCCCGGCTCGACGATGTTGGGAAGCTGCCGCAGCAGCTGCTCGAGCCGCTCGCCGGCCTCGGCAGCGGCGAGCTGGCGCGCCTTCACCTGCTCACTGAGCTGCTTGGCCTGCGCCACGAGCTCGCCCTTCTCCGGCCCGGTGGCCTGGGACACCTTCTTGCCGAACGACTTCTGCTCGGCGCGCAGGCGCTCGAACTCGGCCAGCGTGGAGCGCCGCTGCTCGTCCGCCTGGAGCACCTCGTCGACGAGCGCTGCGTCCTCGCCGCGGGCACGCTGGCTGGCCCGGGCGGCGTCCGGGTCGTCCCTCAGCACACGTAGGTCGATCACCGTCCGAGGGTATCGACAACACGCCCGCACCCGAACCGTCGTCCACAGCCGTCGTCGTCAGCCCGTCGTCTGCGCTGGTTGAGCCGGTACCAGCCGGTAGCCCCCAGTACCTTTGCTTCTCGTGACCGCCCCCGTGCTCGTCGTCGTGCTGGCGGTCGTCGTCGCGGTGCTCGTCTCGCTCGCCGCCGTGGTCCTGCTGCGCCGTGGCGGCCGTCCCGGCGAGGCCAGTGACGGTGAGCACGCGCAGACCGGACGTCGACGCCTCGCCGTCGTGGTCAACCCGACGAAGTTCTCGGACGTCGCGGCCGCGCGCCGGCAGGTCACCAGCACCTGCACGGCGCTCGGATGGGACGCGCCGCTCTGGCTCGAGACGACCGCGGCGGACCCGGGCGGGGGGCAGACCCGCGAGGCGCTCGCGGCCGGCGTCGACCTGGTGTGCGCGCTGGGTGGTGACGGCACGGTCCGCACGGTCGCCGAGAACGTCGTCCGCACCGGCGTGCCGCTGGGGCTGCTGCCGCAGGGCACCGGCAACCTGCTGGCCCGCAACCTGGGGCTGCCGCTCGACGACCTCGACGCGGCGCTGCGCGTCGCCCTCACCGGCGCCGATCGCACGGTCGACGTCGGCCGGGTCGTCTTCGACAGCAGCGGGGAGGACCAGAGCCCGGTCGAGCGGGTCTTCCTCGTCATGGCGGGCCTCGGGTTCGACGCGGCGATGATGGCGGGGGTCACCGAGCAGCTGAAGGCACGTGTCGGCTGGCTCGCCTACGTCTTCTCCGGCGTCACGAACCTGACCGGTGAGCGCGCGAAGGTCTGGATGAGCGCGGACGACGGTCCCGAGATCACCCGCCGCGTGCGCACGGTCATCGTCGGCAACTGCGGGCGCCTCACCGGCGGCATCGTCCTGATCCCCGACGCCGAGGTGGACGACGGCTGGCTCGACGTCGTCGCGCTGTCACCTCGGGGCGTCGTGAGCTGGGCGTCGATGGCGACGCGGGTGCTGTCGCGTCGCGAGCACCACCGCATCGGACGTCGGCGCTGTCGCGAGGTCCGCGTGCGCTGCGACCCGCCCCAGCAGGGACAGCTGGACGGCGACCCGGTCGGGATGGTGCGGGCCCTCCGAGCGCGCATCGACCCGAAGGCCCTCGTCCTCCGCGTGCCGCAGTGACCGCCACCGCTCTCAGCGGTCGAGCTGCGTCAGCCAGGTCCGGGCCTCGCTGAAGGCCGTGTCGCTCGTGGCCGCCGAGACGATGGTCGCGCCGGCGTCGGCGCGGGGGTAGGAGCCGAGGAAACGCACCTCGCTGCAGGTGCGGTGCAGTCCCATGAGCGCCTCGGCCACCCGCGCCTCGCGCACGTGCCCCTCGCAGTCGATGGAGAAGAAGTACTGGCCGAGCGCGTCGCCGGTCGGACGCGACTCGATGCGCGAGAGGTTGACCCCGCGGGTGGCGAACTGCTCGAGCAGCTCCAGCAAGCCACCGGGGCGGTCGTCGTCGCGCTGGTACACCACGACGGTGGTCTTGTCGTTGCCGCTCGGCTCCCCCAGCGGCCCGGGCCGCGACACGAGCACGAAGCGCGTGACGGCAGCGCTGCGGTCACCGACGTCGTCGGCGAGCACCTCCAGGCCGAAGCGCTCGGCCGCGAGCGGAGCGCAGAGCGCGGCGTCGTAAGGCGCCTCGGTGGCCTCGTCACCGGCCGCAGGAGCCAGACCCTCGGCCGCACCGGCCGTCGAGAGCGCCGGCAGGTACCGCGCGTCCGGCAGGTGCTCGGCCACCCAGCCGCGGCACTGCGCCCAGCCGTGCGGGTGCGAGGAGACGCGTCGCACGTCCTCGAGCCGGGTGCCGGGACGAGCGGCCAGCACGAACGTGATCGGCACGAGCACCTCGCGCACCACCCGCAGCGGCGACCCGTTCGCGAGCGCGTCGAGCGTCGCCGCGACGCCGCCCTCGACCGAGTTCTCGATCGGCACCATGGCGGCGTCCGCCTCGCCAGCGCGGACGGCGGCGAGCGCGGCGTCCACCGTGGCCATGGGCTGGGCGACGTGGTCTGCGCTGCTCACGTCGACGACCTGCCGCAGGGCCGCCTCGGTGAAGGTGCCCTGGGGGCCGAGGTAGGCGTACGTCGTCATGCTGGCTCCGGTGAGGGCAGTCGTGCGGTCCGGCCTCGGAGACTACGCGGCGGGCGATCGTCGTACCCTCGGCAGGTGCCTGACAGCCCCTTCCGCAGCCACCCGACGTCCGCAGTGACGAGCGCCGGCGGCATCGCGCCGTCCGAGGACGGCTACCTCGACCTGGGGTACGCACGGCTCGACACCGACCGGGCGCGCCGCACCGGTGACGCCGAGGTCGTGTACGGCAAGGGCAAAGCGCCGCAGCAGGTTCTCGGTGCGCTGAGGGCGCTGCACGAGCGGCACCCCGAGCGTGCGGTGCTGGCGACCCGGCTGGACCCGGCGGCCCAGGCCCTGCTGGCCGCCGAGCTGCCGCAGGCGACGCAGGACACCGTCGCCGGCACGGCGGTGCTCGGCCCGCTGCCCGAGCCGGCTGGCCTCGTGCTCGTCATCTCGGCCGGGACGTCGGACGCTCCGGTCGCCGCCGAGGCCGCCGTCACCGCTCGCGTGCACGGTGCCGGCGTGGAGCGGCTGGACGACGTGGGTGTCGCGGGGATCCACCGGCTGCTGTCCGTCAGCCACCGGCTGCGGGACGCCGACGCGCTCGTCGTGGTGGCCGGCATGGAGGGCGCGCTGCCCAGCGTGGTCGGCGGTCTGTCGGGCGTGCCGCTCGTGGCGGTCCCCACCAGCACCGGCTACGGCACGGGTGCGGGCGGGTACGCGGCGCTGCTGGGCATGCTCAACTCCTGCTCCCCCGGCATCGTCGTCGTGAACGTCGACAACGGGTACGGCGCCGCGGTGCACGCGGCGCGCATCGCCCGACGCGCCGCTGCCCGGACAGCTGAGTGATGCACTCGAGCGAGACACGCCCGCCTGTCGCGGCAGAACGCATCACTGGACGTCGGCGCGTGGCGTGGGTCGACGGATCCGCGGGCGCGGCGGGCGACATGCTGCTGGCGGCGCTGTTCGACGCCGGGGTGGACGCCGACGTCATGGCGAACGCCGCGAGCGCCGTCGCACCCGTCGAGCTGCGGTTCTGGCAGGAGGTGCGGCACGGCTTCCGTGTCGCACGCGCCGAGGTGCTGGCCGGGCCCGAGGAGCGCGAGCACCCGCCGCACCGCACGTGGCACGACGTCCGGGCCCTGCTCGACGCCGCTGACCTCGACGAGACGACGCGGACGACGGCCCATGCCGTCTTCGAGCGGTTGGCGGTAGCGGAGGGCGCGGTCCACGGCACGCCGCCCGACGAGGTGCACTTCCACGAGGTGGGGGCGCACGACTCGATCGGCGACGTCGTGGGCGTCTGCGCCGGCTTCGCTGCGCTGGGCGCTCGGCTGCACGTCGGACCGCTGTCCTTGGGCGGTGGCACTGCGCAGACCTCGCACGGCCCCATCCCGGTGCCAGGACCGGCGGTGCTGCGGCTGCTCGAAGGTTCCGGAGCGGTGGCGAGCGGGGGTCCGGTCGACTCCGAGCTCTGCACCCCGACCGGTGCGGCTCTGCTCACCACGCTCGCGGACGCGTTTGGGCCGATGCCGCCGATGACGGTGCGCAGCAACGGCTTCAGCGCTGGAAGCCGTGAGGTGCCCGGAACGAGCGGGGTGCTCCGGCTCGTCGTCGGCGACCAGGTGGACGACGACGCGCTGAGTCCGGACGACGAGAGCGCAGTGGTGCTGGAGACCAACGTCGACGACCTCGACCCGCGCCTCTGGCCGCGAGTGCTCAGCGCGTTGCTGGCTGCCGGTGCGTCCGACGCCTGGCTGACGCCGGTCCTCATGAAGAAGGGGCGGCCGGCGCACACCCTGCACGTGCTCAGCCGCGCCGAACCCGTTCTGCTGCAACACCTGGCGCGGCTCGTCTTCACCGAGACGTCGGCGATCGGGCTCAGGACCTACCAGGTCGGCAAGACGGCACTGCAGCGTCGCGAGACGACGGTAGACGTCGGGGGGCACGCCGTGCGCGTGAAGCAGGCGCTGCTGGACGGCCTCGTCGTCAACGCGCAGCCCGAGCACGACGACGTGGCGGCAGCGGCGCAGGCGCTCCGGGTGCCCGCGAAGGTCGTCCTGGCGCGCGCGACGTCACAGGCCGCCGCGCTCCTCGGACGTGACGCGGCCGAGGAGAGCACCACGTGAGTCTCGCCGTCGCGCTGTCGGCCTTCGTGCTCATCGTGCCGGTCGAGCTGCCGGACAAGACGTTCGTCGCCACGCTCGTGCTGTCGACCCGCTACCGGCCACTGCTCGTCTGGATCGGCGTGGGCGCCGCGTTCTTCGTGCAGACTCTCGTGGCTGTCACGGCAGGCGGACTGCTCGCTCGACTCCCCCACCGGCCGGTCACGGCGGTCGCCGCGGCGCTGTTCCTGACCGGCGCCGTGCTTCTCTGGCGCGGCGCGAGTCACGCCGACGAGCACGAGGCCGAGGCGGAGGAGGAGTTCTCCGGGCGGGTGCAGCAGGCAGCGACCGGCCTGCGCGCGGTCGGCGCGAGCTTCGTCGTGCTCTTCCTCGCCGAGTGGGGCGACCTGTCGCAGCTGCTCACGGCCGGCATGGTGGTGCGCACCGACGACCCCGTGTCGGTGTTCGTCGGAGCCTGGCTCGGGCTGCTCGTGGTGAGCGGCCTGGGTGCGGCCGCCGGCCGGGTGCTGCTCTCGAAGGTGCGGCTCGGCACGATCCAGCGGGTTGCCGCGGGCGTGTGCCTGCTGCTCGCCGTCCTCAGCGGACTGCAGGCTGTCGGGGTGTCTGCGCCGGTGTGACCGCCTCTGCCGGCGAACCACCCTCGCGGCGGACGACGTCGGCCAGCATGGCGAGCGCGAGGAGCGCACCGAGCAGGTCGGCGTTCTGCATGAGCAGGCCGAACCACTCGGTGCGGCCCTGGGAACGCCAGGTGACGCCCCACCACGGCAGGCGGCAGAGGAACCAACCGATGGTCACCGCGCCGTACAGCGCCCGCCTCCGCGACCGGCCGTCGCCCACGAGTGCACCCATCACGATGACGAGCCACGCGAAGTGGTGGATCCACGCGACGGGCGAGAGCAGCACCGCCATGAGCCCGCACGCGCCGGCGGCTGCTATCTGGTCTCCGATGGCGTCCGCACGTCGCGCGACCGTGAACCCGATGACTCCCACGACGACGACGCACAGGAGCCACACGGCCGTGCCGGCCGTGCCGTCCGGGCCCAGACGCAGAAGCACGCCCCGGATGGACTGGTTCGACGTGCCCGCGTTCGGACCCAGCCGCGCGGGGTCAGAGAGCGCGCCGGTCCAGAACGTGATGCTGGCGCCCGGGAGAACGAGGAACGCCGCGACCGTCGCGCCGACGGCGACGCCCAGCGCGGTGAGCGCGTCCCGCCACCGGCGGGACCAGAGCAGGTGCACGAGGAAGACACCCGGCGTCAGCTTCACGGCGGTCGCCAGACCGATGAGCACGCCGCGCTGCCATGGCGTCCGTCGGCACCCCAGGTCGGCCAGGCACGCCAGCACGAGGAAGGCGTTGACCTGGCCGAAGCGCACGCCGTCCGCCACCGGGTTGGTCCAGAGCACCGGAGCGGTGACGAGGGCGCCCGCGATCCACCGCGCTCCCCCGGCCCGCCGCAGCAGCGCCCGGAACGCGATGAGCACTCCTCCGTAGGTCGCGAGCACCTGGAGGGCCGTCCACACCCAGCCCAGCACCTGGAACGGCAGCAGGACCATCGGCAGCGCCAGCAGCGCGGCGAACGGCGGGTACGTGAACGGCAGCAGCTGCGGCGACTCAGTCATCTGCAGGTAGATCGGCCGACCGTAGACGATCGACCGGCCCGCCTCGCGGTACACCTCGACGTCCACCTGCCACTGGTCCTGCGGCCACGTCACCAGGTACTTCCAGGCGACCGGCAGCTCGGCCAGCACGAGGACGACGACGACGAGCAGCGCCTGCAGCCAGGGGCGCGCGGCGAGGAACGCGACGGCTCGCGCGACGCCGCCGCGGGCGGTCGTCTCCGCCGGATCTGCACGCGTCACCCGAACAGTCTCCCCGACCGCCCCCGTAGCCTGTCCCGGTGCCGCCCTACGCCCACCTCACCCCCGACTTCTGGCGGGTTTACCACCCCTCGAGGCAGCTCGAGACGTGGCAGAGCCGTCAGAAGTGGACGGGGTGCGGTTCGTGAGGCGGCTGGTCGCACGTGCTCTGCTGCTCGCCGGGGCGCTGGTCGGCATCGGGGGTCTCGGCATCGGAGGTCTCGGCATCGGGACCCTCGGGATGCCTGTGGCGAACGCGGCGCAGACCGAGCACCCGCTCGTCGTGGTCGGCATCGGCGGGGTGCGCTGGAGCGACGTCAGCGAGGGCCGGACGCCAGCGCTCGCCTCGCTGTCCGACGACAGCGCCATCGGGGACGTCGCGGTGCGCAGCGTGCGCACCGCCACCTGCCCGGTCGACGGCTGGCTCACGGCCTCCGCGGGACGCCGGGCCGCCGACGTCCGCAACCCGGCGGCGGCGAACCCCGGCAACCCGCCCTGCCGGGACGTCAGCGTCGACCGACCCGAGACGGCAGTACCCGGAGCCGAGGGAACGCCTCTGCCGCGGGGCAGCGCGCGGGTGCACGGCTGGCAGCAGTACGTCGACGCGGCGGCCGCCGAGAGCTTCGACGCACAGCCCGGCCTGCTCGGCGAGGCCCTCGCGAACGCCGGCGTCTGCAGCACGGCCGTCGGTCCGGGCGCCGGCGTCATGCTGGCGCGTCGCGACGGCACGGTCCCTCGGTACGTCCCGTCCCTGCAGGCCGCCGCCGCGACCGACCTGCTGGCCCGCCCGGCCTGCCCGCTCACCGTCGTCGACGCCGGGCAGCTGCGCGACCCTGCCGACCCCCCGAGCGGTGTCACGCTGCCGGCTGGCTCCCTTGACCGCGCGCAGCAGCTGAAGTCGATCGACGACCGCGTCGGCCAGGTGCTCGACGCCGTGCCGGACGAGGCCGACGTCGTCGTCGTGTCGTTGGCGGACGACGGCCGCACCCCGCACCTGCAGCTGGTGGCGGCACGGGGGCCGAGCTACCCCGCCGGCTACCTGCGTACCTCGTCGACGCGCCAGACCGCTCTCGTGCAGCTGACCGACCTCACCCCCACGGTGCTGCACCAGCTCGGGGTGGCCTCCCCGACCACGCTGGTCGGCTCGCCCTTCACCGTGATGCGTGCGCGAGCGGGGGACGCACCCAAGGATCCGGCACAGCGCCTCGAGCGCGTCCTGGACCTCGACCACGCGGCCCAGGCCGTGCACCCGCTGACGCCGCCGTTCTTCACCGGCCTGGTAGTGGCGCAGATCGTGCTGTACGGGATCGCGGGCATCGTGCTGCGCACCCGGTGGACGACCGGAGGACGCCGGTCGCGCGTCCTGGCCGGCGTGCGGTACCTGGCCCTCGTCTTCGCAGCCGTACCTGTCTCCACGTACCTGGCCAACACGGTGCCGTGGTGGCGAGCGAAGCACGACCTGCTGACGATCGTGCTGGTCGTCGTCGGCTACGTCGCCGTCATCTCGCTGGTGGCGCAGCTCGGGCCGTGGCGGCGATGGTCGCTGGGTCCGTTCGGTGCGGTCGCGGGGCTCACGGCACTCATCCTCGCGGGCGACATCGTGACCGGGTCGCGGCTCCAGACGTCGAGCCTCATGGGACTGCAACCCGTTGTCGCAGGCCGGTTCTACGGGTTCTCCAACGTGGCGTTCGCGCTGTTCGCGACCGGCGCCATGCTGCTGGCGGTCGCGGCGGCGGACCCGCTCGTGCAGGCCGGACGTCGGCGAGCGGGGGCAGCGGTCGTCGCGGCCATCGGGGTCATCGCCGTCGTCCTGGACGTGTCCCCGTTGTGGGGGAGCGACTTCGGCGGCCCGATCGGCATGGTGCCCGGCTTCGCCGTCCTCACGCTGCTGGTGCTCGGCGTCCGGCTGTCCTGGCGCAAGGTGCTGCTCATCGCACTGGGCACGGTGCTCTTCCTGGCGCTCGTGTCGGTGGCCGACTGGTTGCGACCCCCGGCGCAGCAGACGCACCTGGGGCGGTTCGTGCAGACCGTCATCGACGGCGGCGCCTGGGACGTGATCGGGCGCAAGGCCGACCAGAACCTCTCGATCCTGTTCGGCAGCGAGCTGTCGCTGATGGTGCCGTTGGGTGCGCTGTTCTTCGCGCTCGTGCTGATGCGCCCGTCCTCGTGGGGGGCGAAGGCGCTGGCCCGCGCCTACGACCGCAGCCCCACGCTGCGCCACGGCCTGGTCTGCCTGCTGCTCATGCTGGCGATCGGGTTCGCGGTCAACGACTCGGGCACGGTGATCCCGGCGATCGGCGCGATGCTCGCGATCCCGCTCGTCATCGCCGCCAGCATGCGCGCGCTTCAGGACGACCTGCGCGACGACCGCAGGGCGAGCCAGCCCACGGCCAGCAGCAGCGCCCAGCCGAGCCACGGCGCCACGTCGGAGCGGTAGCCCAGCGTCACGTCGCGCACCGTGTGGCTCATGCCGAGGACGCGGCCCGGGACGTAGGCGACCGCGACCACGACGAGCCGCACGAGCAGCACGACGTCCAGCACGCTGGCCGCCACGAGACCGAGCGGCGCCCAGGCGACGGCGTCGTACCAGGGGAGGGAGTAGGGGGCGGCGAGCACGTAGGCGGTCGCCAGCAGGACGCTCATCACGGCGGCGTCGCGGGTGGTCGCCACGCCGTCGTCGTGACTCCCCCCGGCGGCCGGTCGCTCGGCAAGGGACCGGCGCCGCGCCACCACGAGCAGGGCGGCCACGAGCACCACCACCACCGGCGCGACGACCGCCGCGACGGCCCGCACCTGGTCGTGCCCGAACGGACCGTTCAGCCAGTCGACGACCGGCCGCCACGGGCTCGCCAGCGACACGTACCGTCGGGCGTGCACCAGCTGGTCCAGGGCGTGACCGCCCGCCTGCAGGTACAGCGGGACGAGCGGGACGACGGCGCCGACCACCCCCGCCAGCGCAGGCGGCCACCACGGGGCACCGGTGCGGCGGTGGCGACGCCACAGCGCCCACAGGAGCGCGGGAGCCACGAGGACGAAGGTGATCTTCGTTCCGATCGCGAGACCGAGGGCCAGCCCGGCCAGCGCGGGACGACGGGCGGTGAGCACGACCGCGGCGAGCGCGAACGCCGTCCCCAGCAGGTCCACGTGGGCTCCCACGAGGAGCAGCCCCAGCAGCAGCGGGTTGAGGAGCCACACCCACGCCGCCCGGTCGGCCCCGGAGGGCTCCTGACGTCGGGCGGCGCGCAGCAGCAGCGCGCCGACGACGAGCCAGGCCGCGAGGCAGAGCACCTGCCACCCCCAGACGGTGGCGCGCAGGTCGTCGCCGCCGAACCGGCTGGTCAGTGCCTGCAGCTGGGTCGCGGCCGGCCCGTAGACGCTGGGCGTCCAGGTCCACGGGTCCTCGACGGCGCTGGTCACGGGGTCGCGCCCGCCGTCCCACTGGGCGGGCGCCACCGAGTACGGGTCGCCGCCCTGCACCTCGATGCGGCCGTAGGCGGCGTAGTTGAGGTGGTCGCCGGAACCGGTCGGCGGCACCAGGGTGGCCAGCACCGCGAACCCGACGGCGACGAGGAGCGCCGCGCGAGGCACCCGGGCGCCGCGTCGAGCGGCCAGCAGCCCGAGCGCCACCGCGACGGCGCCGAGCACGTATCCGGCGTCCATCATCACGGTGACGACCCAGGACGCCGGCTGCAGGCCGAGGTCGTAGGGCGGCAGCACCCCGCGCCAGCCCGCCGACCGAGGACCGAGTGCCGGCTGGGCCGCGGACGGCCCCAGAGCGGCGCTGCCCACGAGCAGGAGCGCAGCGACGGCGGCGGCGGCGAACCCGAGGCCCTGAACCGACCGCTCGCGCGGCCGCGTCACCCCGTCCGGTCCGGCGTCGTCGCCCCGCCGCGCCGGCGCAGCCGGCGTCGGGCCAGGGCCAGCCACACGTCGCGGTACTGGCGGCCCCGGTGCAGCTGGGCGCGCAGGTCGCGGCCGGTCACCCGGTGGTGAAGCTCGCACGGCACCTCGAGCACGCGCATCCCGGCGTGCAGCAGGTCGACGGTGAGGCCGACCTCGACACCCCACCCGCGGGCGAGCGGGCGGGCCGCCTCGAACGCCTCCCGGCTCAGGCACCGCATGCCGGAGAGGGGCTGGGTGGGGGTCCAGCCGGTCGCGCGCTCGATGCCGGTCGTGGCCAGCCGGACGACGAACCCGTGGCCGCCGCCGGGCCGCTCCTGGGGCGGCAGGACGGCGATGGTCATGTCGGCCTCACCCGCGAGCACCGGCCGTACCAGGGCAGCCGTCGCGGAGGCGGACCCGGCCAGGTCGGCGTCGACGAAGAGCAGGGCTCGGGGGACGGCGCTGCCAGCCTCGTGCCGGCTCACGTAGTCGGCGCCCGAGGTCATGGCTGCGGCCTTGCCCCGGTTGCGCTCGTGCCGCACCACCTCCGCGCCCGCCTCCCGCGCGAGCACGGCCGTGTCGTCCCGGCTGCCGTCGTCCACCACGACCACCAGGTCGACGTCCGGGATGCGCTTGGCGGCGGCCACGGTCGCGACGACACGCTGCGCCTCGTCCTTGGCGGGGATGACGACGGCGACCTGCTGCCGGCGGGGGTCGGGGCTCGTCACGAGATCGAGCCTACGGTGGCGGGTGCGGGCACCGTTAGTGTCGCTGTCCATGACGGAGGCGACCCAGGACCGAGCGCGACCCGGCGTGGACAGCGAGGTGGGTCGGCTGCGCACTGTGCTGCTGCACCGTCCGGGCCACGAGCTGCAGCGGCTGACGCCACGCAACAACGACCGGCTGCTGTTCGACGGGATCCCCTGGGTGGAGCGGGCGCAGGAGGAGCACGACGCGTTCGCGGCGGCCTTGACCGACCGCGGGGTCGAGGTGCTCTACCTGGCACAGCTGCTGCGCGAGTCCCTCGCGTCGCCGCAGGCGCGTGCCGAGGCCTGCGCGGGAGCCGTCAGCACGCCGCAGCTCGGCGACCGGCTCGCTGGACGGGTCGCCGACTACCTGGACGACCTCGACGAGACCCAGCTCGCCGACGTCCTCATGTCGGGTCTGCGCCACGACGAGCTCGCCGCCGCGTCGCCCGGGGGCCGTCCGGGTGTCGTGTCGTCGCTGCTGGCCCCGGACGACTTCGTGGTCGACCCGCTGCCGAACCTGCTCTTCACCCGCGACTCCAGCGCTTGGGTGCGCGACCAGGTGGCCGTGACGAGCCTCGCGATGCCGGCCCGCCGCCGCGAGACGTCGCTGACGGCGGTCATCTACCGGCACCACCCGCGCTTCGCGGGCATCTCGCTCGTCTACGAGCCCGGGCTCGAGCACATCGAGGGCGGCGACGTGCTGCTGCTGTCGCCGGGCGTCGTCGCGGTCGGCACCGGGGAGCGGACGACGCCCGCGGGAGTCGAGCGGCTGGCCCGGCGGCTGCTCGCGGCGCGGCTGGTGCACACGGTGCTCGCCGTGCCCGTGCTGCAGGAGCGCGCCACGATGCACCTCGACACGGTGTGCACGATGGTCGACACCGACGCCGTCGTCATGTACCCGAACATCGCCTACGAGCTCACCGCCTACGTCGTCACGGCGGACGGCGGCGACGTCGCCGGGGGCGAGCTCGAGGTGTCGGCGCCCCAGCCGTTCCTCACGGCCGCGGCGACGGCCATGGGCATCGACGAGCTGAGGGTGATCGACACCGGCCTCGACCCGGTCACGGCCGAGCGCGAGCAGTGGGACGACGGCAACAACACCCTCGCCCTGGCGCCACGCGTGACGGTGGCCTACGAGCGGAACACCGAGACCAACGCCCGGTTGGAGGCCGCCGGCATCGAGGTGGTCGCCGTGGCCGGCAGCGAGCTCGGGAGCGGCCGCGGGGGACCTCGGTGCATGTCGTGCCCGGTGAGCCGGGACCCCCTCTGACGTTCGCTGACCGGACGGTGCCGTGCCGCCGCGGTCGCCTCGCCGTGCCGAGTCCGCCACCCCGGGCTAGGGTGGCGGTCGATCGCGAAGGCCCTTCAGAGAGAAGGGGCCGACGAGGGAGCGACAGTGGCTGCGACGATAAGCCCCTTGGCGCCACCGCTTGGCGAGGCACCCCGGGCCCGCTACCGACCGGTGCGACGGTGGGTCGTCCGCGGAGCGGCGGGCATCGGTCCAGTCCGTCGTGCCGTGACGCAGCTGCTGGCCTCAGGCTGCGGCGAGGAGGCCGCTGGCGGCGTGCGCCCGGTGGGACTGGCTGACGTCCGCAACCGGGTCGCTCTCATCTGCAGCGAGCTGGTCACCAACGCCGTCCGGCACGGCGACCCCCCGGTGGCCGTCGAGCTGCTGACCGATGGTGCCTCCTGGCTGCTCGACGTGACCGACGGGGCGACGGACCGCCTTCCGGATGCCGACGTCGTCCGTCCCCTGGGTCACGGCGGCTACGGGCTCATGCTGGTCGCGCGTCTCAGCTCCCACGTGGGCTGGTACGTCGAAGGGGGGCGCAAGCACGTCTGGTCACGGATCGACCTGGGCGACGGCAACTCGCTGATGGAGCAGATGGCTGGCGACGTGTCGTCGCTGACGGAGGGCCGGGACGAGGTCCCTCCCCCGTGACCGGCGCGCCGACGACCCGGCCGCGCACCCGTCAGCGGAGGGTCAGCTGGCGGCTCACCACTCCGGCCCGGGCGCGGCGCTCGTCGTAGGTCAGCGGCTCGGACCTGTCGAGCGCCTCGTCCAGCCGGTCCCCGAACGCCTTCGCGGGCCCCTCCACGTCGTCCGCCGTGGCGCCCGGCGTGAGGTCCCAGACCGGCACGAGCAGGCCGTGGGCGCGGAACGCCCCGATGTAGCGCGTGCCTTCGCCCAGGGCGGTGGCTCCCGCCGCGTGCAGCCGCGCCAGGGCGTCGAGCAGGGCGTCCTCGTCCTGCGGCAGCACCCAGCGCAGGTGCGTGCGGTCGCCGACCTGCGCCCAGTAGGCGCCGTCCACGCTGCTCAGGCGGGCGGTCGGGACGACGGACGCGTTGGCCCGCTCCAGCGACGCCTGCACGTCGGTGCTGAGGTCGTCGGCGCCCTCCACCCAGAAGTCGAAGCCGTCGTGCACGGTGACGTCGAAGGGGACGTCGACGTCGAGCAGGTCCTGCAGCCGTGGCACCTCACCACCGGGCACGGACGTCACCGGGGTGCCCGGCTGCGCGGCGACAGCGGCGCTCAGGGCCGCACCGACGTCGCGGCTGGGATCGGCGGAGCCGCCGCCGGCGTTCTGCAGCCCGACGAGGACCTGGCCGTCGGCGCGGCGCAGCGCTGGCCAGGCCATCGGCAGCACGGTGGCCACGGTGATCTCCGGCGGTGCCGAGGAGTCGGACGTCGGGAGGTCGGCGGCCGCCCGCAGGCGCACCGTCGCGGTGGCAGCCGGCACGATCTCGCGCAGCGCCACCCAGTCGACCTCGCCCGGAAGCCCGGCGAACGGACGGGCCACGTGCTGCGGCGCCTGCTGCCTCAGGCGCCCGTGACAGGCCTTGTACCGCTGCCCGGAGCCACAGGGGCACGGCTCTCGCTGGCCCACCACCGGCACGTCGGCGTCCCGGACGGTCGCCGCCGAGCCGGCGGCGGACGATCGGGCAGGCGTGGCGCGGCGGCGCGAGGACTTTCCCATGAGGGCCAGCGTAGGACCCGCGGCAGTCAGTACCGGCGGCGCCGGGAGGGACCGCCCAGGCACACCCACACGGTGCGGCCCCGGTCCTCGTCCAGCACGCCCCACTCGTGGGCGAGGGACCGCACGATGCGCAGGCCGCGGCCGGAGGTCGCGTAGACCGACGGCTGCTGAGGCTTGGGGGTCGGCCCGCCGCCACCGTCGGTGACGTCCAGCTCGACGACGCCAGCCTTCACCTGCCACTGCACGCGCACGGTGCCGTCGGGCAGCGAGCGGCCGTGCCGGACCGCGTTGCCCAGCAGCTCGCTCACGACGATCTCGGCCTCGTCCACGATGTCGCCGGCGAGCCCGTGCGACCGCAGGTCGTCGACGACCGCCCGCCTCGTGCGCGGGACGGACGCCGCCAGGTGCGGCACGCGCAGGGTGCGACTGCGTGCACCCGCACGCGACGTGGTCTGCGTCATGCCACCTCCCCGAGGACGTCGGGCACCCGTCCGGTCGCGTCGCGCTCGCTGAAGGTGACGCACAGTAACGGACTGCTACTCAACGAGGGTAACGCCGCCAGGACGAGCCTGACCAGCCCGAGTGGCGACGTTCACCCCGACGTACGACCGAGGTGGGCCAGCACCTGCCGGGGCCGGTTCGTGATGATCGCCTCGACCCCGAGCCGCAGGCACAGGTCGACGTCGTCCAGCTGGTCGACCGTCCAGACGTGCAGCCGGTGGCCGCGGTGGTGCAGGCGATCGGCGTAGGTGGGGTGGCGGCGGAGCAGCTCGATGTCGAGACCCATGGCGTCCACGCCCCTGGGCAGGGACCCTTCCCGGAAGCGCAGGGGGATCCGCTCCTCCACCAGCAGCACGCGCGGCACGTCCGGGGCGAGCTGTCGCATCCGGGCGAGCGCGAGCTGGGAGAAGGACATCATCCGGACCGGGGGAGGGACGCCGCGTCGGGCGCGAGCCCAGCCGTAGTACGCGAGCACCTCCGCGAGCCGCCGCTCGACCTGTCCGGCGTACCGGGTCGGGTGCTTGGTCTCGATGACGACGCGAACCGGCCGGCCGCAGTCCCGGACGGCGTCGAGCAGCCGGCGCAGCGTGAGCAGCCGGCCGGCGTCACGGTCCGGCACCTCTGTGTCGCGCGGGTCCTCCTCGGTCGCCTTCCACGAGCCCCAGTCGAGGTGCTCGAGGTGCGCGAGCTCCAGGGTCGAGACCAGACCCCGTCCGTTCGACGTCCGGTTGACCTTGCGGTCGTGCACGCACACGAGGTGGTTGTCGGCGGTGAGCCGGACGTCGCACTCGAGGGCGTCCGCTCCCTGCTCGATGGCGCGGAGGTACGCCGACAGCGTGTGCTCCGGCTTCTCGGCGCTCGACCCCCGGTGGGCGACCACCTCGGGGCCACTCGGCCGCGGCACGGGCTCGTCAGCCGCTGCGCTCACACGCAGAATCGTGCCATGCCGTGAGCGCTCCGGCAGGCCCGGACGCGCGGGTCAGG
This sequence comes from Actinomycetales bacterium, assembly GCA_035707965.1. Lineage (GTDB taxonomy): Bacteria > Actinomycetota > Actinomycetes > Actinomycetales > Angustibacteraceae > DASSTJ01. Next base: position 11,505 of record DASSTJ010000155.1, on the reverse strand, counting down.
AGACCGCGCGGGTCAGGAGACCGTGGGCTGCTGGCCGTTCTCGCTGGCCATCGGCCGACCCGCCCGGGCCCACGCGATGGTGCCGCCGCCGACGTTGACCGCGGGCACGTCGTGCTCGGCCAGCCACTCCACGGCACGCGCCGACCGGCCGCCGGACCGGCACACCACGTAGACCGGGCGCTCGGCCGTCACGTCGCCCACCTCGGAGTACCGGATCGGCACCTCGCCGAGCGGCACGTGGACCGCTCCCTCGGCGTGACCGGCCGCCCACTCGTCGTCCTCGCGCACGTCGAGGAGCAGGGCGTCGGCCGGCACCTGGTCGGCCGGCACCTCGGGGACCTGGGGAGACGGGTACATGCGGCGATCCTCGCACGCGGCTACTTCAGCAGGCGGGAGAGGCGCCGGTCGGCCAGCGGCTTGCCCCCGGTCTGGCAGGTGGGGCAGTACTGCAGCGACGAGTCGGCGAAGCTCACCTCCCGCACGGTGTCGCCGCAGACTCCGCACGCCTGCCCGGTGCGACCGTGAACGCGCATGGCGGACCGCTTGGCGTCCTTCAGCTCGGCGGCCGGCTTGCCCCAGGCGGTGACGACCGCCGCGGTGAGCACGCTGCGGAGCGCGTCGTAGAGGCGGTCGACCTGCTCCTGCGTGAGGCTGCCGGCGAGCGCGTACGGCGACAGCCGGGCGGCGTGCAGCACCTCGTCGGAGTACGCGTTGCCGACGCCGGCGAGCACCGACTGCTGGCGCAGCAGCCCCTTCAGCTGGGTGCGGCGGTCGCGGAGGATCGCCGCGAGCGCCTCGCGGTCGAAGGCCGGGTCCAGTGGCTCGGGCCCGAGCGTGGCGATGGCGGGCACCTGCGCCGGGTCCCGGACGACGTGCACGGCCAGCCGCTTGCGCGTGCCCGCTTCGGTCAGGTCGAAACCCGGCGTGGAGTCCGGCCCGCGCGTGCCCGAGCAGTCGAGCACGACCCGCAGGGCGATCGGGTTCTTGCCCGGGCGTGCCGGGCGGTCGGGCACGTGGTCGTACCAGCGCAGCCAGCCGGCCTTGGCCAGGTGGACGACCAGGTGCAGGCCGTCGACGTCCAGGTCGATCCACTTGCCGTGGCGGGTGACGCCGGTGACGGTCAGCCCCGCGAGCGCGCTGGGCGGCGGGTCGAAGGTCTTCAGCACCGAGACCGCCGCCACGTCGACGCGGGCCACGACGCACCCGACGGCCCGCTCACGCAGGAAGCCGACGAGCGCCTCGACCTCCGGCAGCTCAGGCACGTCACCCAGTCTGTCAGCCGGGTGGTCCGTTCGGGCGGCCCGAGATGACTAGTCCGTCACCTGATCGGAGTATTCGGGCCCTCGGCGAAGAGGTCGAGAGGTCATCATGACCTTCCTCCTCGTTCGACCGGCCGCTCGATCGACGGGCCGGCGCCGGTTCACCACCCTCCTCGCCACCGCGTCCGCCGCCGTCGTGGCGCTGACCGGGCTCGCCGCGGCGCCCAGCGCGCAGGCCTCGAGCTCGTCGACCGAGCAGCAGTTCGTGTCGAGCATCAACGGGGCCCGCCACAGCGCTGGGCGTCCCTCGCTGGCGACGAGCAGCGACCTCACCGCGGTGGCGCGCGCCTGGGCCGCCACGATGGCCTCGAGCGACACGCTGCAGCACAACCCGCGACTGACGTCGCAGGTGAGGGGCTGGCGCTTCGTCGGCGAGAACGTCGGCATGGGCGGCGACGTCGCGAGCCTGCACCAGGCGTTCATGGCGAGCGCCCCGCACAAGGCCAACATCCTCGACCGCGACTACACGCAGATCGGCGTGGGTGTCGCCAGCGGCCACGGCCGCCTGTGGGTCGTCGAGGTCTTCCGCACGCCGTCGGCCAGCTCGTCGGCCTCGCGCGTGCTCGCGACCAAGCACGTGACGAAGAAGACGACGAAGAGCGTCGTCTACCGCACAGGCAGCCGCGGTGCGACGGTCAAGAAGATCCAGCGCGTCGTGGGCGTGCGGGCCGACGGCATCTACGGGCCCCGCACCCGCGCGGCGGTGAAGCGCTGGCAGAAGCGCCACCACCGCAAGGCCACGGGCTACGTCAACGCCGCCACCCGGCGCGCGATGCGCGTCTGACCCTGCGCCCTACGGGGGTGAGTCGCTCCACGGCGTGCGCGTCAGCAGCACCGCGACCCACCAGGTCGTGCCCACCAGCGCGAGCACACCGGCGCTGGCCAGTCGCCAGCGCAGGCGGCGCCACTCCACGCGGGCGAAGGCTCCACGAGCGATGAGGCTGGCCGCCACGGCGGCGATCGGGAAGTCGAGCAGCAGGAAGCGCCACATGCTCGTGATGGGGCGGACGACCGCGAGCAGGTACAGCGGGTAGGCCACGGCCCAGACCCGCAGCTCGGCGGAGAGCCAGCGACCGTGCCGCCCCAGCACGAGAGCGACCCAGGCGGCCATGGTGCCCACGAGCAGCACGACCCCCGGCAGCCCGAGCGAGCCCCACGCCCAGGAGAACCACGGCACGAACAGGCCCTGCCCCGGCCGTTGGCCCCAGACCGCCTGCGTCTGCAGGAAGGCGTCCGGGATGCCCGTCGCGATGCCGACGATCGCCGGCCACAGCACCGCGGACAGCGCCGTCGCTGCGGCGAGGGCAGCCAGCCGGACGACGTCAGGACGGGTCAACGGGTCCGCTCCGCGGGCGCGCCACCGCTGAGCGGCGTGCCACACCACGACGAGCAGCAGGGGAGCGGCCACGGCACGGGTCAGCCCGAGCAGCAGGACGACCGGGACGGCGGCCAGGTAGCGGCGACGCACGAGCAGCAGCAGCGCCAGGGCCAGCAGCAGGGACGCGAGCGCCTCCGTGTAGGCCACCTGCAGCACGGGCGCGGCGGGCAGAGAGAGCCAGCAGGCGACCGCCAGCAGGGCGAGCCACGAGGGAGCCGCCGGCGCGTGCGGGCCGCGCAGCGCGAGGAGGCGACGGAGCACCAGCACGGCGCCGGCGGCGGTGACGAGGTTGAGCACGGTGGCGGCCGCGACGAAGGGCAGGCCCGTCGCCATGACGAGGCGCACGAGCGCCGGGAACAGCGGGAAGAACGCCCAGCTGTTGTAGTCGACGTGCCCGCTGTCGTTGAGCGGCAGGCCATCGGGATACCCGCGCGTGGCGATCTGCTCGTACCACTGCCCGTCCCAGACGACGGCGAGGTCGCCGTAGCCGGGGTGCAGGTCGTTCACGCCGGCCGGGTTCTGCACCGTCACGGCGACGAGCTCGATGACCACCGTCGCGACGAGCCGCGACAGCAGGTACACCGTGAGAACCTGCGCCCACACCGGCCAGGCCAGCATCCGTCGTCCGGCCCGGAGCAGCAGCGGCGCCCGCACCTCGGGGGCGGGGGACGTGCCGGCCGTGACCGTGACCACGAGCGGCGAGCGTGGCGGCTCCAGCGCCGTGCCGGACCTGGTCGGCGACGCCGTGCGCGCCACCGTGTCCGACACCGTCCGGCTCCCTCGCTCAGCTGCCTACGCGACGTCCCATCCTGTCATCGGCCGCCCCCCGCCGCCTTCCGGCGGGCAGCCGCCGGACGCGTCGCTACCGCAGCCGCCCCGCACGCGCCAGGGCCTCCCTGCCCGGGCCGGATGATCGTGCGGCGCCTAGACTCGCCCGCATGAGCGACGAGGGCCCCGCCCGCGGCACCGTGGTGGCCACGCGGGCGCGCGACATCATGACGTCGCCGGTGGTGTCGGTGCCACTGGGCACGACGACCGGCCAGATCGCCGAGACCCTGCACCGGCACCGCATCAGCGCCGTCCCGGTCGTCGACGGCTCCGGCGCCGTGGTCGGCCTGGTGAGCGAGTTCGACCTCCTCTCCCGCACGGGCGATCTCGCGGACGACGTCATGACCACCGCGGTCGTCAGCGTGACCCCGGAGACCGGCGTGGACGACGTCCGACACCTGCTCGTGGACCGGAAGTTCCGTCGGGTCCCGGTGCTCGACGGCGGAGAGCTCGTCGGCATCGTCAGCCGGGGCGACGTCGTGGCGCTGATGGCCACCGAGTGGGTGTGCGAGGTGTGCGGCGAGTCCGTGCGCAGCAGCGTGCCCCCGCAGCACTGCCCCAAGTGCAACGCGTCCGACCGGTTCGTCCTCCAGGAGCAACCCCCTGGGACGTGACGACCCACCCCACGTGCACAGCGCGCTACCCACCCGAGACTGAGCAGACGTGCCCCGGCACGACCGGGGCCGAGCGGAACGGAGGTCGATGTGGCTGCCGACCCAGGCGACGCCCCGTCGGACACCACGCCGAGCGACGTGACCACCCGTGAGTACGACCTTCGCGACGAGTCGCCGGAGGTGCTGCGCGGCTACTACCGCGAGATGGCGCTGATCCGCGCGTTCGAGCTGAAGGCCAGCGAGATGTACCAGCGCGCCAAGATCGGCGGCTACTGCCACCTCAACCTCGGCGAGGAGCCGACGGTCGTCGGTCTGATGGCCGCGCTCCAGGCGCGTGACTACCTCTTCACGACCTACCGGGACCACGGCTATGCCCTCGCGCGCGGCATGGACACGGGCCGCGTCATGGCCGAGCTCTTCGGCAAGACCACCGGCGTCAGCGGCGGCTGGGGCGGCTCCATGCACCTCTTCGACTCCGACGCCCGCATGCTCGGCGGCTACGGCATCGTCGGCGGTCAGATCCCGCCGGCCACGGGGGCCGCGCTGGCACTGACGTACCGCGGCGAGCCAGGACCGGACGCCGAGGCCGTGATGTGCCTGCTGGGTGACGGCACCACGAACATCGGGGCCTTCCACGAGTCGCTGAACATCGCGGCGATCTGGCGGCTGCCGATCGTGTACGTGATCGTGAACAACCGCCTCGGCATGGGCACGCCGGTGGAGAAGTCGTCGGCGGAGCCCTTGCTGTACAAGCGGGGCTGCTCCTACCGCATCCCGGGGGAGCGTGTGGACGGCGACGACGTCGTCGCCGTGCGCGAGGCTGCCACGGCCGCGCTCACGAAGGCCCGCAGCGAGCGGCAGCCGATGCTGCTCGAGACCGTCAGCTGGCGGCTGAAGGGCCACTCCGTGGTCGACCCCGCGCGCTACCGCAGCCGCGAGGAGACAGAGCGGCTGCGCACCCTCGACCCGGTGCCGGCCTTCCGGGCCCGGCTGCTCGACCTCGGCGTGCTCGACGACGCCTCCGCCCGGGCCATCGACTCCGACGTCGACGAGGAGGTCGAGCGCGCCGTCGCGTTCGCCGACCACAGCCCCGACCCGACACCGGACCAGATCTTCGACAACGCCTACGCCCAGGCGGTCGCCAACGCCCCGCACCAGCTGCCCGGGGACCCACTGATGCCGGACGAAGCCGTCGGCTCGAGCACGGGAGCGGCCCGATGACGGTGATGACCTACCGGCAGGCGCTGAACGAGACGCTGCGCGCCGAGCTGACCCGCGACCCGTCGGTGATCCTCATGGGCGAGGAGATCGGCGTCTTCGAGGGCTCCTACAAGATCACAGCCGGCCTGCTGGCCGAGTTCGGGCCGGAGCGGGTGCGCGACACCCCCATCGCGGAGGAGGGCTTCGTCGGCGCCGCCGTCGGCGCCGCGATGCTCGGCATGCGACCCGTCGTCGAGCTGATGACGCTGAACTTCAGCCTCATCGCGATCGACCAGATCGTGAACCACGCGGCCAAGATCTACGCGATGTTCGGCGGCCAGTGCCCCGTCCCGATGGTGATCCGGACGCCGGGCGGCGGTGGCCAGCAGCTGGCGGCGACCCACTCGCAGAACCTCGAGGTCTGGTACGCGCACGTGCCAGGGCTGAAGGTGGTCGCCCCGTCGACGCCCGCGGACGCGAAGGCGCTGATGACCGCAGCCATCCGCGACGACGACCCGGTGTTCGTGCTCGAGAACCTGTCGCTCTACAACACCAAGGGCGAGGTGCCGGACGGCGAGCACGTGGCCGAGATCGGCCGCGCCGCAGTCGTCAAGGAGGGCACCGACCTCACCGTCGTGGCCTACTCGCGGGCGACGGTCATCGCGCTGGACGTCGCGCGCCAGCTGGAGGAGCAGGGGATCTCCGTCGAGGTCGTCGACCTGCGCAGCCTGCGACCGCTGGACCGCGAGACGATCTGCGCCTCGGTGCGCAAGACCAGCCGCGCCGTCGTCCTCGAGGACGACTGGCTGACCTACGGCATCGGCGCGGAGATCGCCGCCACGATCCAGGAGGGCGCCTTCGACTTCCTGGACGCCCCGGTCCGCCGGGTCGCGGCCGCCGAGGTGCCGCTGCCCTACGCGAAGCCGCTCGAGCGGGTCGCGCTGCCCGACGCTGCCGCCCTCACCAAGGTCGTGCAGCAGGTCCTCGACGCCACGCGGTTCTCGCGCTAGGGAAGGGAGCGACGTGAGCGACGTCCTGATGCCCCGTCTGTCCGACACGATGGAGGAGGGGGTGCTCAGCCTCTGGCTCAAGCACGAGGGTGACTCGGTCAGCAAGGGCGACGCCCTCGCCGAGATCGAGACCGACAAGGCCACGATGGAGCTCGAGGCCTACGAGGACGGCGTCCTCGAGCAGGTGCTCGTGCCCGAGGGCACGACGGTGGCGATCGGCGGCAGACTCGCCGTGATCGGCGACGGCTCCGGCTCCGGCTCACGGGCCACCGCCGGCGGGCCGCCGGCGCAGACCGGCGCGACGCCTCAGCCCACGGCTGCGGAGACGTCGTCCAGCACCGCGCCGTCCAGCCCCACGAGCGACGTGGCGACGCCGCTGGGGGCGACCGCAGCACCCGGCGGCCAGCTGCGCACCTCGCCGCTGGCCCGGCGGATCGCCAAGGAGCACGGCATCGACCTGGCCCAGGTGAGCGGCACCGGTCCAGGCGGCCGCATCGTGCGGGCGGACGTCGAGGCCGCCGTGCAGCAGGGCCGCCGGGCACCGCAGCCGGCGGGTGGTACCAAGGGCGCGCCCGCTGCGCCCGGCACGGCACCGTCGGCCACTGTCGCCGCACCCGTCGCGCAGCCGCTCCCGGACGACGAGGTCGTCCCTCTCACCGCGGTGCGCCGCATCACCGCGGAGCGGCTGACGCAGAGCGCTGCCGCGCCGCAGTTCTACCTGACGGCCGTCGTCGAAGCCGATCGGCTGCTGGCCCTGCGCAAGGACGTGAACGCCGGCCTGGCTTCCCGGTCGACGGACGGCGCCGCGGTGAAGGTGAGCGTCACCGACCTGCTCGTGCGCGTCTGCGCGCTCGTGCTGCGACAGCACCCCGAGGTCAACGCCTCGTGGGGTGGCGACGCGATCCTGCGGCACCGTCGGGTCAACGTCGGGGTGGCGGTGGCCATGGACGACGGCCTGATCGTGCCCGTCGTGCACGACGCCGACACCCTGCCCCTGGCCGACATCGCGGCGCGCACGCGCGACCTGGCCGAGCGCGCGCGCGCCGGCCGGCTCAAGCCGGACGAGTTCTCGGGCGGCACGTTCACGATCAGCAACCTGGGCATGTACGGGATCGACCACTTCACCGCGGTCGTCAACCCGCCGGAGGCCGCGATCCTGGCCGTCGGCGCCGGCACGCAGGAGCCGGTCGTGCGCGACGGCGAGGTCGTGGTGCGCACGATCATCAAGCTGACGCTCACGAGCGACCACCGGGTGCTGGACGGCGCCACCTCAGCCGCGTTCCTGCGCGACCTGAAGGCGGCGCTGGAGAACCCTCTGAGCGTGCTGGTGTGACACGCTCAGCCCAGGTAGTACGCCGTGTCCGTGAAGGAGGCCGTCGCGAGCTCCCGCAGCTGGCGGTGCTCCAGCAGTCGGCACTCGAGGTCCTCGACCTCGCGGCCGGTGGCGGCCAGAGCCCGGTCGTCACCGTCGACCAGGGCTTCGAGGCGAGCGGTGTAGGCCTCCTGCAGCCGCTTCATGAGGGCAGCGTCGCTCAGATCGATCGTGGACGGTTCCATGACTAGCCTCCTGACTGCCGATCTCATCGTGCGGCCGCGGCAGGTGCGGCGACAGAGGCCTTAAGTCCCTATTTTCTACAGCATTAGTTGTGAAAAATAAGCCCGAGAGACCGGACGACCGAGGAGCAGCCATGACGAGCCTCGCCAGCAACGACGTGAACACCGCTCAGACCCTCGCGCGACGCATGCCCCGCGTCACCGCGGCCACCCTCGAGCGCGACCGTCACCTGGCCGACACCCTGCCCGGCCTCGAGGCTCGGCTCGTCACCGCGCGGGGCCGGCTCGCCGCGGCCTACCGCACACCCGTCGGTGCGGACGAGACCCAGCGTCGCTTCATCGCCGTGACCCGGGCCTACGACGCGCTCGTGCTGGGCTACGAGGCCGCCTACCGGGTGGCGGTGGGCCCCACGGTGAAGCGGGCCCTGTTCCGCATCACCAACGGCCGCCAGAGCCCGCAGGCCAAGGCCACGCTGCTCCGGCTCGACGCCGTGCGCACGGCGCGCCAGCAGCACCTCCTGCACGCCTCCGACGCCGTCCGGGTCCCGGGCAGCGTGCAGACCAGCTCGCGCGCGGCCTACGGACCGCACGGGGCCGGCATGCACTTCGACCCGAAACCGCCGCTCGGACCCCTCCCGACCCGCACCTACGGCGTGAACCTGAACGGGCTGCTCGACCGGGAGGCTGAGGACGCCGCCCAGCAGGTGCAGCAGGCAGCTGCCAGCGAGGCCGCGCGTGCGGGGCGCGCGCCTCAGACCGTGAGCAGCTGACGCAGCACGTACTGCAGGATCCCGCCGTGGCGGTAGTACGCCGCCTCCGCTGGGGTGTCGATGCGGACCGTCGCGGTGATCTCGCGCGGTCCGCCGTCGCCACCCTCGATCCGCACCACCACCTGCCGGGGCACGTCGTCCTGCCCCGCCAGCCCGATGACGGAGTACGTCTCCTCGCCGGTCAGACCCAGAGACTGCGCTGACTCACCCGGCACGAACTGCAGCGGCAGCACGCCCATCCCGATGAGGTTCGAGCGGTGGATGCGCTCGTACGAGACGGCGAGCACCGCCTTCACCCCCAGCAGGAGGGTGCCCTTCGCGGCCCAGTCTCGTGAGGAGCCCGAGCCGTACTCGGTGCCCGCGACCACCAGGAGCGGGACACCCTGCTCCGCGTACCGCTGCGCGGCGTCGAAGATGGTCATCTGCTCGCCGTCCGGCAGGTGACGCGTGACGCCGCCCTCGACGCCGGGTACGAGCTGGTTGCGCAGCCGGATGTTCGCGAAGGTGCCTCGGATCATCACCTCGTGGTTGCCCCGGCGCGAGCCGTAGGAGTTGAAGTCCTTCGGCGAGACCCCACGCTCCGTCAGGTACCGGCCGGCCGGGGAGTCCTTCTTGATCGCACCGGCAGGGGAGATGTGGTCGGTGGTGACCGAGTCACCGAGGAGCGCGAGGACCCTGGCTCCGGTGATGTCGCGCAGCGGCTGCGGCTCGCGGCCCATGCCCTCGAAGTACGGCGGCTGACGTACGTAGGTCGACTCGTCGTCCCACGCGAACATGTCGGCCGCAGGCACGTCGAGGTTGCGCCAGTTGTCGTCGCCCGCGAAGACGTCGGCGTACCCCTCGCTGAACATGTCGGCCTCGATGCAGCGGCCCACGACCTCCTCGACCTCCTGGGCCGACGGCCAGATGTCGCGCAGGTAGACGTCCTGGCCGTCGGCGCCGGTGCCGATCGGGTCCTCGAGCAGGTCGGCGTTGAGCGTGCCCACCAGCGCGTAGGAGATGACGAGCGGCGGGGACATCAGGAAGTTCATCTTCGTCTCGGCGTGGATGCGGCCCTCGAAGTTGCGGTTGCCGGAGAGCACCGAGCACACCGTGAGGTCGCCCTCGTTCACCGCCTGGCTGACTTCCGGGATGAGCGGGCCCGAGTTGCCGATGCACGTGGTGCAGCCGTAGCCGACCAGGTCGAAGCCCAGCTTCTCCAGGTACGGCGTCAGCCCGGCCTTCTCGTAGTAGTCCGTCACCACGCGGGATCCGGGCGCCAGGCTCGTCTTGACCCAGGGCTTGCTGGCGAGACCCCGTTCGACCGCGTTCTTGGCGAGCAGCCCGGCGCCGATCATCACCGACGGGTTCGACGTGTTGGTGCAGGACGTGATCGCGGCGATGACGACGTGGCCGTGGTCGAGGTCCGCGACCGTGCCGTCCTCGAACGTCACCGAGACGGGGTCCGACGGCCAGGCGCCGTCACGGTCGTACCGCTCGACGGGAGGGTCGTCGTCGTCGCCGTGGATGATCGCGATGGGGTCGCTCGCCGGGAAGGACTCGTCCGAGGCTTCGTCGAGCCCCGTGAGCTGCGCCGGCGACAGGGAGCCGTCGTTCATGATGGCGCCCACGACGTGACGGGAGCGCCGCAGCGGGATGCGGTCCTGCGGGCGCTTGGGTCCGGCGAGCGACGGCTCGACGGTGGCGAGGTCCAGCTCGACCACCTGGCTGTACTGCCGCTCCACCGCGGGGTCGTGCCAGAGGCCCTGCTCCTTGGCGTACGCCTCGACGAGGGCCACCTGCTGCTCCGACCGTCCGGTGAGGCGCAGGTAGCGCAGCGTCTCGTCGTCGATCGGGAAGATCGCGCAGGTCGAGCCGTACTCCGGGCTCATGTTGCCCAGCGTGGCGCGGTTCGCGAGCGGCACCTCGGCGACGCCGGGGCCGAAGAAGTCGACGAACTTGCCGACGACGCCCGTCTTGCGCAGCAGCTCGGCCACCGTGAGCACCACGTCGGTGGCCGTCGTGCCGGCCGGGAGGGCGCCCGTCAGCTTCAGGCCGACCACCGGCGGGATCAGCATGCTCATGGGTTGACCGAGCATCGCGGCCTCCGCCTCGATGCCTCCGACACCCCACCCCAGCACGCCCAGCCCGTTGACCATCGGGGTGTGCGAGTCGGTGCCGACGAGCGTGTCCGGATAGGCCTGCAGCGCGTCGTCCGCCTGCCGCGTGAACACGACCCGCGACAGGTACTCGAGGTTGACCTGGTGGCAGATTCCGGTGTCCGGCGGCACCACGGAGAAGTCCGCGAACGCCTGCTGCGCCCAGCGCAGCAGCTGGTAGCGCTCCGAGTTGCGCTGGAACTCGAGGTCGGCGTTGATCCGGAACGCATCACGGCGACCGAACACGTCCGCGATCACGGAGTGGTCGATCACCAGCTCGGCCGGGATGAGCGGGTTGATCTTCTGCGGGTCGCCGCCGAGCGCCGCCATGGCGTCGCGCATCGCCACCAGGTCGACGACGCAGGGCACGCCGGTGAAGTCCTGCATCAGCACGCGGGCCGGCGTGTACTGGATCTCCGAGCCGTGCTGCGCCGACGGGTCCCAGGCGGCGAGTGCGCTGACCTGGTCGGCCGTCACCATCGTGCCGTCCTCGTTGCGCGCCAGGTTCTCGAGCATCACCTTGAGGCTGTAGGGCAACCGGTCGGACCCGTCGATGCGGTCGAGGCGATGGATCTCGTACGTGGTGTCGCCGACCGTGAGCTGATCGCGCGTGCCGAAGCTGTTCCTCGAGCCACCCTGGGCCATCTGACGTCGCTCCCTCGTCTGTCCTGGCGGAGGACGACCTCGGGACGGC
>DASSTJ010000154.1:0-42242 GCA_035707965.1 Actinomycetales bacterium | reverse complement strand
ACCAGGTAGACACCGTACGACGCGCCGGCGCCCAGAGCGAGCAGCAGGCCCGGCCACGACAGGCGGGCTCCCCCGCCACCCAGCACGAGCAGCACGAGTCCGGCGAGGGCGACGGACGTCGCGACGAGCCACGTGCGGGAGACCTGGCGGCTCAGGAGGCCGGCCACCAGTGGCGCCGAGCCGATCGCCACCAGGGTGCCCACCGCGACCCCGGTCTGCAGGACGGCGGCCAGGAACGTCAGCTGGAACGCGGCCTGCGCCAGGCCGGCCACCAGCGTCGCAACACGCCGCCGCTCCCGGCGCCAGGCACCCGGCGCGGGCCGCGCCGCCTGAGCGAGCAGCATGAGCACGACAGCCGCCAGCAGCACACGCACGGCGCCCACCGAGCCGGACGGCGAGTCGGGGCCGAGCACTCGCGCCGTACCGATCGTGCCGAACAGGCTGGCCCCCACCAGAACCAGCACCGCGTGCAGCCGCACGTGGTCGGCCGAGCCGGTGGTGGCGAGACCCCGGCCGTCGAGCGCGTCGCCGGTCGCGCCCTGACCGGCCAGCCGGCCACGGGAGCCCCGCGACGGAACCTGCTCGGGGACGGACGTCGCGCCTGTCACGCCGCCCCGTCCGGCGTGCCGTTCGGGCGCGGGCCGGTTCCGTCGCCGCCGCCAGCGGTGTCGACAGCGGCGTCCACCCCGACGTCCCCGGTGACGGCCACCTGACGCACCAGGACCGTCGCGATGCGGTGGCGCCGGCCCGCAGGTCGCTCGGCCACCAGCTCCAGACCATCCACGACCGCAGTGGCACCTGGGATCGGCACGCGCCCCAACGCCTTGGAGAGCAGGCCGCCGACGGTGTCGACGTCCTCGTCGTCCAGCTCGAGGTCGAACAGCTCGCCGAGCTCGTCGACGTGCATCGTGGAGCGCACGCGGACGACGCCGTCGTCGAGCCGCTCGACGCCCGGCTCCTCACGGTCGTACTCGTCGGTGATCTCGCCGACGATCTCCTCGAGGATGTCCTCGATCGTGACGAGCCCCGCGGTGCCGCCGTACTCGTCGACCGCCACTGCGACGTGGTTCTGGGTCTGCTGCATCTCGCGCAGCAGGTCGTCCACCGGCTTGCTCTCGGGGACGAACTGAGCGGGCCGCATCACCTCGGCCACGGTGACGGTCTTCTCAGCGGTGGGGTCAGCGTGTACGCGACGGGTGACGTCCTTGAGGTACAGCACGCCGCGGACGTCGTCCGGGCCGTCGTCGACCACGGGGATGCGCGAGTAGCCCGACCGCAGGAACAGCGACATCGCCTGGCGGAGCGTCTTGTCGTGGTCGATGACCAGCATGTCGGTGCGGGGCACCATCACCTCGCGCACGACGGTGTCGCCCAGCTCGAAGACCGAGTGCAGCATCTGCCGTTCGTCGGCCTCGATCACTGCGGTCTCGCCCGCGAGGTCCACGAGGTCGCGCAGCTCGGCCTCGTCGGCGAACGGTCCGTCGCGGTAGCCCTTGCCGGGCGTCACCGCGTTGCCGAGCAGCACCAGCAGCCGGGCCAACGGTCCCAGCACCCTGGCGAGCCCGACGAGCACCGGGGCGCTCGCCAGGGCCACCGTCTCGGCGTGCTGCCGACCCAAGGTGCGGGGGCTGACGCCGACGAGGACGAACGAGGCGACCACCATGACGGCGGCGGCGACGAGCACGGCGATCCACCGGCGTTCGATGAGGTCGAAGCACACGAAGGTCACCGAGACCGCCGCGAACGACTCGCAGACGACGCGCACGAAGGTCGACACCGACACGAACGGTGCGCTGTCGGCGGCAACCAGCGAGAGCGCCGCCGAGCCCCGCCGACCGTCCTCGACGAGCTGGTTGACTCGGAGCCGAGAGACGCGCGCAACCGACGACTCCGCTGCCGCCAGCATGGCCGCGAGCGCCACGAGCAGCGCGGCGAGCACCGCCAGGCGCACCTCGGCCGAGCTCATCTGCGCACCTGTTGGACCAGCTCCGACATGCTCACCGCCACGTCACGCGGGACGGCCACGCCCGGCGAGGAACGTGAGCAGCAGTCGCCGCTGCAGCTCGAACATCTCCTTCTCCTCGTCCGGCTCGGCGTGGTCGTAGCCGAGGAGGTGCAGGATGCCGTGCGTCGTGAGCATGAGGAGGTGCTCGGCCGTGGACTGGCCGTTCTCTGCCGCGTCGCGCTGCGCGACCGCCGGGCACAGCACGACGTCGCCGAGCAGACCGGGGTGCAGGTCCTCACCCTCACGCCCGGGACGGAGCTCGTCCATGGGGAAGCTCATCACGTCGGTCGGGCCAGGGAGGTCCATGTAGGTCACGTGCAGCCGCTCCATGGCCGTCTCGTCGACCAGCACGATCGACAGCTCGGCCGCGGGGTGCACCCGCATGGCGTCCAGGACGGACCGCGACAGCTGGACCAGCTCGAGCTCGTCGACGTCGAAGCCCGACTCGTTGTTGACGTCGATACTCACCGGCGGCCCTCGGCCGACCGGGGGTGACGGCCCGGACGGCTGTCGGGCCGGTGGTCGCGCGGCCGCCCCCGACCGGTCGCCTCCGGATCGGCGTGCACCGCGTCCCAACGTCCGTACGCGTCGACGATCTGGCCGACCAGCCGGTGGCGGACGACGTCGTGGCTGGTCAGCTGGGCGAAGTGCACGTCGTCGATGCCGTCGAGGATCTCCTGCACGATGCGCAACCCGGACTGCGTGCCCGCCGGCAGGTCGACCTGCGTCACGTCGCCGGTGACCACGATCTTCGAGCCGAAGCCGAGCCGGGTGAGGAACATCTTCATCTGCTCGGCGGACGTGTTCTGCGCCTCGTCCAGGATCACGAACGCGTCGTTCAACGTGCGACCCCGCATGAATGCCAAGGGAGCGACCTCGATGGTGCCCGCCGCCATGAGCCGCGGGATCGAGTCGGGGTCGAGCATGTCGTGAAGCGCGTCGTAGAGCGGCCGCAGGTAGGGGTCGATCTTCTCGGTGAGCGTTCCGGGCAGGAAGCCGAGCCGCTCCCCCGCCTCGACCGCCGGCCGGGTCAGGATGATGCGGTTGACCTTCTTTGCCTGCAGCGCCTGCACGGCCTTCGCCATCGCCAGGTAGGTCTTGCCGGTGCCCGCCGGGCCGATGCCGAAGACCACGGTGTTGTCGTCGATCGCGTCGACGTACCGCTTCTGGTTGAGCGTCTTCGGGCGGATCTTCTTCCCGCGGTTCGACAGGATGTTGAGCGTGAGGACGTCGGCAGGGCGCTCGGTCGTCTGCTGACGCAGCATCGACACCGACCGGTCCACGGCGTCCCGGCTCAGCGGCTGACCGGCCGCGATCACCGCCAGCAGCTCGTCGACGAGCCGCTCGAGCAGCGCCACCTCGGCGGCGGGACCGGTGACGGTCCACTCGTTGCCGCGCACGTGCACGTCGAGGCGTGGGAAGGCGCGCTCGATGGTGCTGAGGAGCTCGTCGCCTGGACCGAGCAGCGCCACCATCGGCACGTCGGCCGGGACCACGAGAGTGTGCCGTGAGTCGGGCCGGCGGTGGCCGGCTGCTTCGAGCGCGGGGACTGCGTCGTCCGTCCCGGCGTCGTCGTCCGGCGCGGGACTGGGCAGGGGATGGTCGTCCATGGTCGGCGCGGGGCCAGCTCGTCCCTCTCGTGTCGGGTGCAGTCCGACCATCCTAGCGACGGCGACGTGCTCGTTCCTGGTCGTTCAGGGCAGCTCGGGTCGTTCAGGGCAGCCCCGGTCGTTCGCGGCGGTCGGTCCGGCACGTCCGAGGCGGCTACTGGCCGAACGGGCGGTGCTCGCGCGTCATCGGGTAGGTCGCCCAGTAGAGCCGGGTCACCGAGCCGTCGTCCGACCGCACGGCTCGCAGCAGCTCGCCCTGCTCACGACCGCTCACCACTCGCCAGTGGTCGGCTCCTCGTGCCGGTTCCCGGCGCAGCACGGACGGCGGCCTGCTCGCGGGTGCACCGACAGCGGCCAGCTCGACGTGCCCGCTGTCGCTGCCGTCGACCAGGTCGTCGTGGCCGCTCCGCCACGACAGGGCGTACTGGGTGCCCTCGCTCCACCAGGTGCCGAGGAGGCCTTCGACGTCGTCCGGCACTGGTGGCCCGGGCGACCATGGCTCGTCGTCGTCCGGCACCTCGTCGAGCAGGACGTCGGCGAGGTCGAGCGCCAACGATCCCGGGTCCGCGGACCGTCCGGTGTTGGTGAGCGCCACGACGCCCCACCCGCTGTCGCGGTGCACGACCATGCTGGCCAGGAACCCCGGCATCGCCCCGTCGTGGCCGACGAGCAGCCGCTCGCCGCGTCGGTGGAGCATCAGCCCCAGCCCCCAGCCGAGCGTCCACTGCTGCAGGTCGGCCATGGCGTGCAGGTGCGTCATCTCCGCCACGGTCGCCGGCGCCAGGACGCGCGGGTCGGGCTCGGCCCAGAACGATGCCCACCGGCCGAGGTCCTCGGTGGTGGTCCAGAGCTCGGCGGCCGGAGCGAAGGCGTTGCCGGGGAACAGGGGCTCGGCGAGGAGGCGGTCGGCGTAGGGATCGGCGGAGTACCCCCGCGCGACCGGGGCGGTCGGCCCCGGCGTGGTGCGCGTCAGGCCCAGCCGGTCGAGCACCCTCGACTGCAGCGCCTCGATCCACGTCGTCCCCCGTACCTGCGCGACGACCTGGCCGAGCAGCGCGAAGGCGAGGTTGGAGTAGTGCCACCGCTCGTGCGGGCGCAGCACGGCCTCGGCGTCCGGCAGGTCCGCCAGCATCGTCGGCAGCGCTGGCCCCTCCAGCGACTCCCAGACGTCGCCGACCGGCTCCCGCTGCAGCCCCGAGAGGTGGCAGAGCATGCGCCGCAGCGTCACCTCACCGTGCGCGGGGACGTCGAGGTGCTCGTCGAGCCGGTCGTCGAGGTCGACGAGGCCGTCGTCGCGCGCCTGCATGACCAGCACGGCGGTGAAGGTCTTGGTGATCGAACCCATGCGGTACTGGACGTCGGGACCGGGAGCAAGGGCCGGCGGGTCGGCCAGACCGTCGGCGCCGAGGTCGGCCGAGCCGACGGCGACGTCGAGCTGGACGGCACCGCGACGGACGGCACGGACGACGACCGACGGGGCACGCCACTCGAGCTGGGCGAGCTGAACCCGCCGCCGCAGCCGGTCCGCGACGTCGTCGGTGAGCCCGGGCGACCCCTCGGACGGGAGGTCGCCGCTCATCCCGGCGGCCACGTCATGTCACGCCCACCGAGCACGTGGCCGTGCACGTGGAAGACGGTCTGGTGCGCCGCCGGACCGCTGTTGAACACGAGCCGGAACTGGCCGCCGCACTCGTCCTGAGCCACCTGCGACCCCAGGCGCACCAACGCCACGAGGTCGTCGGGCGCCGCCATCGCCAAGGCCGCCACGTCGACGTGGTGAGCGCGCGGGATCACCAGGACGTGCACGGGCGCCTGCGGGTCGATGTCACGGAAGGCGACGGCGCGGTCGTTCTCGGAGACGACGTCCGCAGGGATCTCGCCCTTCACCAGCCGGCAGAACAGGCAGTCCGGGTCGTGCGGGCCAGGCGTGCCTGCGTCGAGTGTCTCGGTGCTCATCTCGCGCAGGGTAGCCGGTCCCGCGGGCGCCCGGCCTCGGCCCCCGAGTGGAACCGCTCCAGAGTCCACGAAGCACCACCAACGACTGCCGCACGCCACTAGGGTGTCCCGCGCATGATCCGCCGCCAGCACCCGCCGGCAGCGGTTTCTCGATCGAGCCCGCCCGTCGGCACGCTGGCGACGGTCGGGCAGAGGAGACGCGAACGTGAGCAACGACCCCCAGGCGCCGATCCCCGGAGCACAGCCACCGCAGGAGTCGCCCGACGGTGCCGCGCAGACGCCGCCCGCGCCGCAGTACTCGGCCCCGGAGTACGCCGCTCCCGAGTACTCGGCTCCCGAGTACGCCGTCCCGGAGCAGGCGCCGGGGCACGAGGCCCCCCAGTACGGCGCTCCGGCCTACGCGCCCCCGCCGGCGCAGCCGTCGGGCGGCTACCCGCCGCCTCCCACCGGGGGCTACGGCACGACGTCGATGCCCGGCGGCATGGTGTCGCAGGTCGGCCAGCCCGCCGACCTGCTCACCCGGTTCCTCGCTCGCCTCATCGACTACGTGATCCTCTCCGTGGTCCTCGGCATCATCGGATCCGTGCTCGTGGCGGCGATGTTCGCGGCTGTCGTGGGCGGCGTCTACTCCGGCTTCGGCTCCAAGCTGGTCTTCGGCCTGCTCTTCTCGGTCGTCCCGCTGGCGTACTTCGCCTTCATGGAGTCCAGCCGCGGGCAGACCATCGGCAAGATGGCCCTGAAGATCCGCACCGAGGGCCCGGGCGGCGGCAACCCGTCGATGGAGCAGGCTCTGCGTCGCAACGCGTGGACCGCGATCTCCATCATCTGGATCGTGCCGATCCTCGGCTTCTTCGCCGGCCTGCTGATGCTCGCGGCCGAGATCTACATCGCCGTGACCATCAACAACAACGTGGCAACCCGCCAGGGCTGGCACGACCAGTTCGCCGGCGGCACCAAGGTCGTCAAGACGAGCTGAGCCGCCCGCTCGCACGAACGGGCCGCCACCTCGTCGAGGTGCCGGCCCGTTCGTGCGTCGCCGGGCCTAGCGCTGGGCGATGTGCTCGATCAGCGCGGTGGTGGACACCGACGGCGTACGGGGCAGGTAGACGACCTCGCAGACGTCGGACAGCTCGTCGAACCGGCCCGCCCAGTCGTCTCCCATGACCAGCACCTGGGCGTCGTGCGCCAGCACGTACTCGCGCTTGAGCTCGAGGCTCTCCTCGACGAAGACCTCGTCGACGCACCTGATGTTGGCCACGATCTCCAGCCTCTCGTCCTGCGTGAAGACCGGTGCGCGGCCCTTCTTGCGCACGTTGAGCTCGTCCGCCGAGACGCCGACCACCAGCCGGTCGCCCAGCTCCTTGGCGCGGTTGAGCATGCGCACGTGGCCGACGTGGAAGACGTCGAACGTGCCGAAGGTGATGACGGTGCGGGCGCTCACCGCGCCGACACTACCGGCAGGTGTCAGCCCCACCGCGCGGCGGCGCTCAGCACGGCGAGGGCAGCCGGGCCGGCGGTGGACGACCTCAGCACGTGGGGACCGAGCCGGGCGGAGACGGCACCGGCGTCGCTGAGCTGCCGCAGCTCGTCCGGCGAGATGCCACCCTCCGGACCGACGACGAGCACCACGTCACCGACGTCGGGCAGCGCCAGCGAACCGAGCGGCGTTGGCGCGTCCTCGTGCAGGACGACGGCGAGCGCGGCGGCGGAGACGCGGTCGGCGAGCTCGCGGCTGGTCTCGACCGGTGCGACGACCGGCACCCGGGGACGGCGCGACTGCTTGGCGGCGGCTCGCACCGTGGAGACCCAGGACGCCTGGGCCTTCTCGCCCCGCGGCCCCCGCCAGACGACGACGGACCTGGCCGCCTGCCAGGGGACGACCTCGTCGACGCCGAGCTCGGTGGCCGTCTCAATGGCAAGGTCGTCGCGGCCACCCTTCGCGAGTGCCTGGACGAGGACGAAGCGCAGGTCCGGGACCGGCACCTCGTCGACGGCGAGCACCAGCAGGCGCAGCCCCTCCCGGCGCTCGGCTCCGACGACCTCGCGCACCTCGCAGCGGGCGACGGCACCGGCGCCGTCACCGACGTCCACCTTCTCCCCCACGCCGATGCGCCGCACCGTCGCGGCGTGCCGGCCCTCGGAGCCGTCGAGCAGCAGGGTGTCTCCGGGGGCGACCTCCGAGAGGTCGCCGGGCTCGAGCAGGAAGAGCGGTGCCGTCACTTGCCGGACAGCACGTCGCGGAGCTTGCCGAACAGCCCGCTGCCGTGCTGCGCGAGCCGGCCCTCCGGCCGCTCCTCACCGCGCAGTGCGGCGAGCTGCGCCAGGAGCCGCCGCTGCTCGTCGTCCAGACCCCGAGGCGTCTCGACCTCGATGGCGACGACGAGGTCGCCGCGGCCGGAACCCCGCAGGTGGGTCACCCCGAGACCTCGCAGCGTGATGGTGTCGCCGGACTGGGTGCCGGGCTCGACGTCGAGGGTCTGGTCGCCGTCCAGCGACTGCAGGGTGAGGGTCGTGCCCAGCGCCGCAGCCGTCATGGGGACGGCGATGTGGGCGTGGAGGTCGTCGCCGCGGCGGATGAAGCTCGGGTGCTGCGCCACGACGATCTCGACGTAGAGGTCACCGGCGGGGCCGCCACCCACGCCGACCTCGCCCTCGCCCTCGAGCTGGATGCGGGTGCCGGTGTCGACTCCGGCTGGCACGCGGATGCTGAGCGTGCGGCGAGACCGCACCCGACCCTCGCCGGAGCACTGGACGCAGGGGTGCTCGATGACGCTGCCATAGCCTCGGCACGCGCTGCAGGGCCGGGTGGTCATCACCTGGCCGAGGAACGACCGCTGGACGTGCTGGACCTCGCCGCTGCCTCCGCAGACGTCGCAGCGTCGCGTGCCGGTACCCGGCTGCGCGCCGTCACCGTGGCAGGTCTCGCACCGCACGGCAGTCTCGACGGCGATCTCGCGCTCGGCGCCGAACGTCGCCTCGGACAGGTCGATCTGCAACCGGATCAAGGCGTCCTGGCCGCGGCGCATGCGGGACCGCGGGCCACGGTCGTGGGCCTGGCCGCCGAAGAACGCGTCCATGATGTCCGTGAAGGTGAAGCCCTGGCCGAAGCCGGCCCCGCCCACGCCGTCCGCCCCGCGGTCGTAGGCAGCGCGCTTCGTGGGGTCGCCCAGCACGTCGTAGGCCGCGCTGACCGCCTTGAAGTCGTCCTCCGAGCCGGGCGCCACGTCGGGGTGCATCGTGCGCGCCAGCTTGCGGTACGCCCGCTTGATCTCGTCCTGGGACGCGTCGCGGGAGACGCCCAGGGTCTGGTAGTGGTCGGTCACGCGGGTCCTTCGGTCAACGTCGTCGAACATCGGTCACTACGGTCGCACGTGCTGCGGGGCGCTCACCCGTCCAGGAGGCGGGAGACGTAGCGGGCCACCGCCCGGACCGTCGCCATGGTGCTGGGGTAGTCCATGCGGGTCGGCCCCAGGACGCCGAGCCCCGCGACGACCTCGGCACCGCGGCCGTAGCCGGACGTCACCACCGAGGTCGAGCGCAGACCGGCGTGCTCGTTCTCGCGGCCGATGCGGACCGCGACGGACGCGGGGTCGTCCGAGAGCTCACCGAGCAGCCGCAGCAGCACCACGTGCTCCTCCAGCGCGTCGAGGACCGGCCCGATGCTCTGGCTGAAGTCCTGGCCGAAGCGCGCGAGGTTCGCGGCCCCGGCGAGCACGACTCGCTCCTCTCGCTCCTCGACGAGCGCCTCGTCGAGGGTACGCACGACAGCGCGTACGAGGTCCCGCTGCTCCGGGGGGAACTGCTCCGGCAGGGACTGCAGCCGAGCGGCCGCCTCAGTGAGGAGGCGCCCAGCGGACTCCGCGTTGACCCGGTTGCGCACCTCGGCCAGCACGTCCTCGCCGACCGGGTCGTCCAGCTCGAGCACCCGCTGCTCGACGCGGCCGGTGCCCGCGATGAGCACCACCAGCACCCGTTGCGCCGTCATGGCGACCACCTCGACGTGCCGTACGGTCGACCGGGTGAGCGACGGGTACTGGACGACAGCCACCTGGTGGGTGAGCGACGCCAGCAGCCGCACGGTGCGGTCCACGACGTCGTCGAGGTCGACGGCACCGGCCAGGAAGCCCGCGATCGCCCGTCGTTCGGGCGCCGACATCGGCTTGACCTCGGTCAGCCGGTCCACGAACAACCGGTAACCGGCGTCCGTCGGCACGCGACCCGCGCTGGTGTGCGGCTGGGCGATGAGACCCTCGTCCTCCAGCGTCGCCATGTCGTTGCGGATCGTGGCGCTGGACACGCCGAGCTGGTGGCGCTCGACCAGAGCCTTGGAGCCGACCGGCTCGCGGGTGCGCACGTAGTCCTCGACGATGGCCCGGAGGACGGACAGCCTGCGGTCGTCGCTGCTCATGCCGCTGCCTCCTTCGTCGACCGGCCTGGCACTCCTGCCTTCGGAGTGCCAGTCTACGGGGTTGCGCAAGGCCGTGTCGTGCTCCGTGCACCGGCACCGTCCCTCGTAGCATCGCCCGGGTGAACCCCGCCCTCGGCCGCGACCGTGCCGACCGCTACGGCGGCGACGTGCTCGCCGGGGACTGGCGCGCACCCGCGCGCGGACGCAGCCGTGAGGTGGCGGCCGAGACCGGTCTCGTCGTCGAGGACGTCGAGACCGGCTGGTGCGGGGCCGTCGTGCGGCTCGAGAAGGCCGGCGGCATGCACGTCGTGCACCTCGAGGACCGCCACGGCCGCACGAGGGGGTTCCCGCTCGGTCCCGGCTTCCTGCTGGACGGCGGACCGGTCGTGCTGGTCGCGCCGGTGACGTCGTCCGCGCCGGCCAGCACCCGGACGGCGAGCGGCTCGACCGCCGTACCCGGTGCCCGTGCCCGGGTGGCGCGGGGCTCGCGCATCTGGGTCGAGGGACGGCACGACGCCGAGCTGGTCGAGAAGGTCTGGGGGGACGACCTCCGGGTCGAGGGCGTCGTGGTCGAGCTGCTGGACGGCGTCGACGACCTGGCGGCGCGGGTGCGGGAGTTCGCACCGTCCGACGGGCGGCGGCTCGGCGTCCTCGTGGACCACCTGGTCCCCGGCTCCAAGGAGTCGCGCATCGTGGCCGAGGCCCAGGCGGACCGCCGGTTCGCACCGCACCTGCGGGTCGTCGGGCACCCGTTCGTCGACGTGTGGCAGTCGGTGCGCCCTGATCGGCTGGGCCTGGACGCCTGGCCGCAGGTGCCGAGGTCAGTGCCGTGGAAGGAGTGCGTGCTCGCCCACCTCGGCTGGGAGCACGCAGGCGTCGCGGACGTGGCCCGCGGCTGGAGACGCATCCTCGCCACAGTGCGCAGCTACAGCGACCTGGAGCCGGCTCTGCTGGCTCGCGTCGAGGAGCTCATCGACTTCGTGAGCACCGACGAGGACCGCGGCTGACGGAGCCCGACAGCACCGCACGAGCCCGCCCGGAGCCGCTCGACCTCACCTTCAGCCCGCCGCGACACCCCGTGCGCGATACCGCAGACAGGCGGCGCACCGCCCACTAGCCTGTGCCGCAACACCGAGGAGGAGCAACGTGAGCACCACACCCCCCGAGCCCGAGCAGCCGTACGGCTCGGCCCCCCCGCCGCCGTCCTTCGACAAGGGCACGCCACCCGGGCAGCCGTACCAGCACGCTGGACCACCGCAGCCGGGCTCGTACCCGAGCGGTCCCTTGATGAACGACTCCGACCAGCGCATGTGGGCCACGCTGGGGCACCTCTCGGGACTGCTCTTCGGCTTCCTCGGGCCCCTGGTCATCTACCTGGTGATGAAGGACAAGGGTCACTTCATCCGCAACCAGGCGCTCGAGGCGCTGAACTTCCAGATCACCGTGGCGATCGCCGCGATCGTCTCCGCCATCCTCATCGTCGTCGTCATCGGGCTGTTCCTGCTGCCCGTCATCGGCGTCGCCGCGCTGGTGCTCATGATCATGGCGGCGATCGCCGCCAACCGCGGTGAGGAGTACCGGTACCCGCTCACCCTGCGCCTGGTGAACTGAGCCGGACCAGCACGTCAGCACGTCCACGTGGGGCACCTCCGCAGTCGGGGGTGCCCCACGTGGCGTGCGGTGGGAGGGTCAGCCGGGCAGGAGCGCCTGCACCACCCGGTCGGCGAGCAGCCGGCCTCGAACGGTGAGCACGGCACGGCCGCGAAGAGCCGCTCGTCCGTCGAGGAGATCGTCGGCGACGAGACCGGCCACGGCCCGGCGCTCCGGCGCGCCGACGACGTCCAGGTCGAGACCGTCGACCAGGCGCACCTCGAGCAGCACCCGCTCGGCGTGCCGCTGCTCGTCGTCGAGCACCTCGCGGGCGTGGGCGGGGCTGCGGCCGGCGGCGAGCGCCGCCGCGTAGGGAGCGGGGTGCCGTACGTTCCACCAGCGGACCCCGCCCACGTGGCTGTGGGCACCGGGCCCTACGCCCCACCAGTCGCCCCCGGCCCAGTAGCCGACGTTGTGCCGGCAGCGCGTGCGCTCGGACGTCGCCCAGTTGCTCACCTCGTACCAGCCGTACCCGTGGGCGGTCAGCAGGCCGTCCGCGAGCTCGTACTTGTCGGCCAGGTCGTCGTCGTCCGGCAGCGCGAGCTGGCCACGCCGCACCTGCGCCGCCATGCGGGTGCCCGGCTCGACGACGAGCGCGTACGCCGACACGTGGTCAGGCTCGAGGGCGAGCGCCTGCTCGACGCTGGTGCCCCAGTCGGCCAGCGACTCCCCCGGCGTGCCGTAGATGAGGTCGACGCTGACGTCGAGACCGGCGTCGCGGGCCCAACGGACGACGTCCGGGAGCCGTTCGGGGTCGTGGGTGCGGTCCAGCGTGGCGAGCACGTGCGGGACGGCGGACTGCATGCCGACGCTGATCCGGGTGAACCCGGCCGCGGCCAGCTCGGCGAGCGATCGCGGGGTCACCGAGTCCGGGTTGGCCTCCGTCGTGACCTCCGCCCCGGGTGCCAGCCCGATCTCGTCCCTGACGGTCTGCAGCAGCAGGGCGAGGTCGTCAGACGGCAGCAGCGTGGGGGTGCCGCCACCGACGAACACCGTCTGCGCCGGCGGCGTGCGGTCGCCGAGCACCCGGCGCGCCAGCCGCAGCTCCTCCGCCGCGGTGCGCGCGTACGTCGCCTGGCTGGTGCCGCCGCCCTCGGGGTCGCCGAGCTCGAGTGCCGTGTACGTGGTGAAGTCGCAGTAGCCGCAGCGCACCCGGCAGAACGGCACGTGGACGTAGACCCCGAAGGGGTGCTCGCCGAGCGTCGACAGCGCCGGCTCCGGGAGGGAGCCGTCGGCGGGGGCGGGGTCGCCGTCGGGAAGGGCGCTGGGCACCCGCTCATTCTCCCAGCCGTGCGGAGCGCCCGACGACGCCGCTCAGCCGGTGTACATGCCGTCGAGCACCCCGGCGTAGCGCTTCTCGACGACGCGTCGCTTGAGCTTCAGCGACGGGGTCAGCGAGCCGTCCTCGACGGTCAGCTCGGTCGGCAGGACCTCGAAGCGCTTTACGGTCTCCCAGCGGTTGAGCCGGGCGTTCAGCTCGTCGACGTAGCCGGCGACCATCTGCCGTGCCTGGGGCGAGGTGACGACCTGCTCGTACCGCTGGCCAGCGAGCCCGTTCGCCTGCGCCCAGGTCGACATGGCGTCGGCGTCCAAGGTGATCAGCGCGGTGACGTAGTTGCGGCCGTCACCGTGCACCACGATCTGGCTGGCGTACGGGCAGACCGCCTTGAACTGGGTCTCGATCAGCTGCGGCGCGACGTACTTGCCCCCGGACGTCTTGATCAGGTCCTTCTTGCGGTCCGTGATGCGCAGGCAGCCGTCGACGAACTCGCCGATGTCGCCCGTGCTGAGCCAGCCGTCGTGGCTCAGCACCTCTGCGGTCTCCTCCGGAAGGTTGTGGTAGCCCTGCATGACGCCCGGCCCGCGCACCTGGATCTCGCCGTCGTCCGCGAGCCGGACCTCGGTGCCCGCGAACGGCATGCCCACCGTGCCGAAGCGGAAGGCTCCGGGGCGGTTCACGAACGTGCCGGCCGACGTCTCCGTGAGCCCGTACCCCTCGAGAACGAGGATGCCGGCGGCGTGGAACCACTCGGCGACGTCGCGGCTCAGGGCGGCGGAGCCGGACACGAAGTAGCGGACCCGGCCGCCGAACTTCTCCTTGACCTTGCTCAGGACGAGGGCGTCAGCCAGCCGGTACTGCAGGGCGAGCAGGCCTGACGGCTCCTGCCTCGCCTGCCGCTTCTGCGACACCTTGAGCCCGACGCCGAAGGCCCAGTCGGCGATGCGCCGCTTGGCGCCGCTCTCCGACTCGAGCTGGGTGCGCACCCGGGAGTGCACCTTCTCGAAGATGCGCGGTGCCCCCGCCATGAAGGTGGGTCGCACCTGCCCCAGGTTGTCCACGAGCCGGTCGAGGTCGCCGTCCACCACCGTCGCGAAGCCGACCGGCATCTGGAGCACCAGCAGCAGCTTTCCGAAGCTGTGCGACAGCGGCAGCCACAGGTACTGCAGGTCGTCGGGGGTGAGGACGCCCGACGCGGCGTTCGCCGCCGCCTCGTACAGCCAGCAGGAGTGCGCCAGCCGCACGCCCTTCGGTCGGCCGGTCGTGCCCGATGTGTACATGAGCGTCGCCAGGTGGTCGGGCCGGACGCCGTCGACGCGCTGCCGCACCGTGTCCGGGGCTGCCGCGAGCCGGTCCCGCCCGCGGCCGCGCAGCTCGGCCAGCGACAGGACCCGCTGGTCCCCGGCGTGCGCCGACCCGGGCGCCGTCGCCGCCGGGTCGATCACGACGACCGCGACGAGGTCGGGCAGCGTCGACCACTGGCCGACCACCTTGTCGAGCTGGGCCGCGTCCTCCGCGACCACCACCCGTGAGCCGGAGTCGGCCAGGATGAACTGGACGTCCGACGGGGACGTCGTCGGGTAGATGGTCGTGGTCGCCGCGCCCGCGCACATGATGCCGAGGTCCGCCATCACCCACTCGATGCGCGTGGACGCTGCGATCGCCACCGGGTCCTGCGCCTGCACGCCGAGGTCGACCAGGCCGGCCGCGATCTCGGTCACCGCCGTCGAGGCGTCCGACCAGCTGATCGAGCGCCAGCCGCCGGCGCCGTCCGGGGCCTGATAGGCCTCCCGGTGCGGCGTGTCGGCCACCCGCTGCAGGAAGAGGGCCGGCACCGAGTCAGGCATCGCCGCCATGATCTCGGAGTACCGGAGCTGCTCGTCCGCGGCCGCGGTCGGTGAGGCGCCGTCCGCGCCGCTCGTCCGCGCCGCACCCGCGGCTGAGGGCCGTCCCACGATCCCGGTGTCCGACACGATGACGTCCTCTCGTCGGCCCGACCCCCGACGGGACGGGCGGCGTCTCGCCATGTGGCCGTCACAGTAGGCGACCGGCCGCCGGAAAGGGAGGGCATTGCGCCCCTCGCGGGCCGCCTGACCCGCAAATTGTCCGGCTTCTGCGGAGTGTCCCCGGGCAGGCCTACGATCACCACGAGGGCGCCACCCGGGCGGCCCGGGACCGCCAGGGGGCGACGTGATCACGAGCAGGACGAGCAGCGGGAGCCAGGAGCCGGGGCGGACGTCGGCGCGCCGGGGCATCGTGCCCCCGTACCTGCTGGAGCACCTGGCCTCCACCCTCGAGGACGACCGGGCCGCCCGCGTGCGCGAGTCGCTGCTCGTCGACGACAGGCACCGCACCGGCCGGGCGGCCACGCGGTCGCTCCTGCCGTCGGCGACACGCGCCGGGGCGCCGCGACGCGACGACGGCACCTCTCCCCTGCGCAGCATCTCGGACGCGCGCCACACCCAGGACCTGCCGGGCGACGTCGTGCGCAGCGAGGGCGACGCCCCGACGGGCGACGCCGCCACCGACGAGGCCTACGACGGCCTCGGCGCCACCTGGTCGCTGTACCGCGACGTCTACGACCGCGACTCGCTCGACGGCAAGGGCCTCGCGCTCGACGCGTCCGTGCACTACGGCGAGGACTACGACAACGCCTTCTGGGACGGCAGCCGCATGGTGTTCGGCGACGGCGACGGCCGGGTGTTCCAGCGGTTCACGATCGCCGTGGACGTCATCGGGCACGAGCTGACCCACGGTGTCACGGAGCTGACGGCCGGGCTGGTGTACCAGGGGCAGTCCGGCGCCCTGAACGAGAGCATCTCGGACGTGTTCGGGTCGCTGGTGAAGCAGCGCAGCCTCGGCCAGGACGCCGCGAGCGCCGACTGGCTGATCGGTGAGGGCTTGTTCGTGCCGGGCATCAAGGGCGTCGCCCTACGGTCCATGAAGGCGCCTGGGACGGCCTACGACGACCCGGCCATCGGCACGGACCCGCAGCCCGCCACGATGGCCGGCTACGTGGACACGACCGACGACAACGGTGGCGTGCACGTGAACTCGGGCATCCCGAACCACGCCTTCTACCTGGCGGCCACCGCCATCGGCGGTGACGCGTGGGACGGCGCCGGGCACGTCTGGTACGACGTCCTGACCGGCGGGGGCCTGCCGTCGGACGCCGACTTCGCGACCTTCGCGCAGGCCACCGTCGACGCCGCACGCGCGCGGTTCGGGACCGGCTCGTCGCAGGCGCAGGCGGTGCTGGGCGCCTGGCAGCAGGTCGGGCTCCTCGGTACGGGTGGGGGCCCGAGCAGCGGCAGCGGGAGCCGCACCGGGAGCCACCACGATGGAGCCGACGCCCCCGCGCCCGTCGTCGTCGAACGCTCCGGCGGCTTCACGGGCCTGCGGACGTGCCGCGACATCGATCTGCGCACGCTGCCGGAGGATGACGCCGCCCAGTGGCGCGAGCTGCTCGGATCAGCCCTGCTGCAGGGGCTGGCACCGCAGCCCGCTCAGCCCGACCGGTACGTGTACCGGGTCTGCTGGGCACCGGCGGGGATCGACGTCACCGCAGCGGAGCACCAGCTGCCGGGGTATGTGCGCGAGCTGTTCGAGCGCACGCTGCACCAGCCGTAGCGACCGGACGCCGCGCACGCTAGACGGCTGCCGGTGGTCGCGGCCAGGAGCGGAGCTTGCGAGAGCTGCCAGAAGCGCCCATCGGTCGATCGGCCTAGGCCTGGTCGATCGGCCTAAGCCCGGATCTACTTCTTGGCCTTGTCTGGCGAGGCGTCGCTGGACAGCGCGGCGATGAAGGCCTCCTGCGGCACCTCGACGCGCCCCACCATCTTCATCCGCTTCTTGCCCTCCTTCTGCTTCTCCAGCAGCTTGCGCTTTCGGGTGATGTCACCGCCGTAGCACTTGGCGAGCACGTCCTTGCGGATGGCGCGGATGGTCTCGCGCGCGATGATGCGTGAGCCGATGGCCGCCTGGATCGGCACCTCGAACTGCTGCCGCGGGATGAGCTTGCGCAGCCTCTCGGCCATCATCACGCCGTACGCGTAGGCCTTGTCCTTGTGCACGATCGTGCTGAAGGCGTCGACCTGCTCGCCCTGGAGCAGGATGTCGACCTTGACGAGGTCGGCCACCTGCTCGCCGTCCGGCTCGTAGTCGAGCGACGCGTATCCGCGCGTCTTCGACTTCAGCATGTCGAAGAAGTCGAACACGATCTCTGCCAGCGGCAGGGTGTACCGCATCTCGACACGGTCCTCGGACAGGTAGTCCATGCCACGCAGGGTGCCGCGCCGCTGCTGGCACAGCTCCATGATCGCGCCCACGTAGTCGCTCGGCGACAGGATCGTCGCGCGCACGACGGGCTCGCGGACCTCCGCCACCTTGCCGGACGGGAACTCGCTCGGGTTGGTGACCCGCACCTCGCTGCCGTCGTCCATGGTGACGTCGTACACCGCGCTCGGCAGCGTCGAGATCAGGGTGAGATCGAACTCGCGCTCAAGCCGCTCGCGGATGATCTCGAGGTGCAGCAGGCCGAGGAAGCCGACGCGGAAACCGAAGCCGAGAGCTGCCGACGTCTCCGGTTCGTAGACGAGCGCGGCGTCGTTGAGCTTCAGCTTGTCGAGGGCGTCGCGCAGGATCGGGTAGTCGGAGCCGTCGACCGGGTAGAGCCCGGAGAACACCATCGGCTTCGGGTCCGCGTACCCGGCCAGCGGCGTACGTGCGGGCTTGGCGGCGTTCGTCACGGTGTCGCCGACCTTGGACTGCCGCACGTCCTTCACACCGGTGATGAGGTAGCCGACCTCGCCGACGCCGAGGCCGTTCGTCGGCTCCGGCTCGGGCGAGCTGACGCCGATCTCGAGCAGCTCGTGGTGCGCCCGGGTCGACATCATCGCGATCTTCTCGCGTGGGTGCAGCATGCCGTCGACGACGCGGACGTAGGTCACGACGCCGCGGTAGGTGTCGTAGACGGAGTCGAAGATCATGGCGCGGGCCGGCGCGTCCGGGTCGCCGGTGGGTGCGGGCAGTCGCTGCACGATGGTGTCGAGCAGGGGCTCGACACCCACGCCGGTCTTGCCGGAGACGAGGAGCACCTCGTCCGGCTCGCAGCCGACCAGCTTGGACAGCTCGTCGGCGTACTTCTCCGGCTGCGCCGCCGGAAGGTCGATCTTGTTGAGCACCGGGACGATCGTGAGGTCGTTCTCCATGGCCAGGTACAGGTTGGCCAGGGTCTGGGCCTCGATGCCCTGCGCGGCGTCGACGAGCAGCACCGCGCCCTCGCACGCGGCGAGGGATCGCGACACCTCGTACGTGAAGTCGACGTGCCCGGGCGTGTCGATCATGTTGAGCGCGTACGTCTGCAGCGCCCCGCCGTCGTCGGCGAGCGCCCACGGCATGCGCACGGCCTGGCTCTTGATCGTGATGCCTCGCTCGCGCTCGATGTCCATGCGGTCGAGGTACTGGGCCCGCATCGCCCGCTCGTCCACGACCCCGGTGATCTGCAGCATGCGGTCCGCGAGCGTCGACTTGCCGTGGTCGATGTGCGCGATGATGCAGAAGTTGCGGATCAGCTCCGGCGGTGTCGCCGCCGGTGGCAGTGACGTGCGGGCCATCGGGGACACGTGCGGCAACCTCGTCAGACTCGTGCGGCGGGAAGGCGGCGCGATCGTGCGCCGCGCCGGAACGCGCACCAGTCTCCCACGCGTGGCGCAGCGTCACGAACCCGATGCTCGCCGCCTCCTCACCCCTCGGGCGCTCGGCTCGGCAGGCTCGATCCGCCGTCCGAGGTCTGGCTCACGAGGTGGCGGACGACGGTGAGGGTCATCTCCCCGCCCGTGGCCGGACCGACAGTGACCGGCGAACCCACGCCGGCGCGCGCGAGCACGGGCCGCCACGCGTCAACCAGCTCGGCGCCGTACCGGTGCCCGTACCCGTCGGGCGTCGAGTAGGCGGAGACCAGGTCAGCCGTCGCCTGCCAGAACGTCACCACCGGCCACCAGGGCGCGCGCCATCCGGCGGCGGGCCGCACCGCGAGCGTCGCTGACCAGGCGGCGACGGGGTCGTCGCGGTGCACGAGGACCGCCTGCCCGCGTCTGCCGGCCCGGTGGCCGAGCCGTGCCACGTCCGCCGGCACGCCCACCCAGAGCGCCCCGTCGACGTCCTCGAGCCCCGACCCGCCCGTCCCCGCGAGGCCGCTGGCCCCACCTACGAGTGCGCGCAGACCACCCAGTGCGCCGAGGCTCTCGCCGTAGACGAGCAGCCTCGGGCGCCGCTCGACGGGCACCGTGTCGAGCAGCGAGCGGACGTCCCGGATGACCGCCGCAGCCGACCGTTCCGCCGAGCCGGCACCTCGAAGGTAGGCGACCCAGCTCGGCACGTCGGCGTACTGCACCGCCAGCGTCGCGACGTCCCCGCCGGTCAGGGTCTCCACCGCCGTGACGGCGGCCGGGTCGACCCAGCCGGAGCCGGTAGGGACGACCACCAGCACGGCCGACCGGTCGAGCGCACCCGAACCGCGCAGCTGCGCCACTCCGCGCGCCGCCCGAGCCTCGTCGCCCTCTCCCGCTCGCAGCTCCGCGTAGACCCGGACGGGTCGGCGCGCGGCCTCTCCGGTGACGCGTGCGATCACCGACGACGGGGTCGTGCCACGCAGGAACTGGTGCCCCTTGGCACCCAGCGAGCCCTCGCTGACGACGACGGCGCCCGCCTCCCTGCCCACCGCGGGAGCCGCGGGACGGGATGCCGCGACGGCGGCGGACGCAGGGGTGCTCGTCGGACCCCAGGGCACGCTGACCGTGCACCCGGCGATGGTCACGACGGGCACCAGGGTCGCGGCCCGCAGCCGGCGCGAGCGGGCGAAGACCCGAACGGCCTCACGCAGGGCGGCGCGAAGGGCGCGCACCGCCAGCAGCACCAGCCCGACGAGCAGGGCGGCGGTCAGCAGGCCCACGCCGACCGCCCCGGACTGGTGCATGGCCTGGTGGGTGAACGAGCCCGGGGGCAGCTGCATCGAGCGCTCGAGCCCGGCCTGCTTCAGCTGGCCAGCAACGGCACTGGTCACGAGCAGGGTCAGCAGGGCAGCGCCCGACCACGTCCTGCGTCGCCGGCCTCCCGGCCGACCATCCGAGCCTCCGTGGCACCAGCGCGTCCGGCGCGCTGCCGGGCCGCGGGGGCGGGCCCAGCCGAGTACCACCCGGCCGGTCCAGCGGGCGCCGACGGCGAGCAGGAACGTCTGCGCTGCCGACACCCCGACGAAGACGCCGTTCACCCACCAGGGGCGTGGCAGCAGCGTCGGCACCAGCGCGAGGTCGAACGCGAGGGCCGCGAGCACGACAGGCAGGCTGAGGGTCGGCGTCGGCACGTCGCGCCGACGGTTCATCGCGGAACCCCGGCGACGACAGCACCGGAGCCGACCGCGGGTGCACGCGTCGCGCGACGTCGTGACCCTCCGGTCCGCGGCCAGGTGCGAGCGTCCGGGAGCGCACCTGTGCCGCTGGCCAGCAGGACGGCAACGACGAGCCCGACGCCGAGCCCCACCAGCGGGCGGGTCGGACTCTCGGTCACGGGGACGCCGAAGCCCTGCCGCACGCTGTTGAGACGCACCGCGTCGGCGTAGACGGAGGCGGCGGCGTGGCACGACGCGGTCGCGCGGGCACCGGTGCAGCGGCCGTGGAGCGACCGGTCGAACTCGTCGTCGACGGCCTCGCGCGCCCACGGCCCGAGAGGGTGTCCCTTGCGGTCGGCATAGCGCAGGAGGTCGTAGCCGAGGTCGTGGGCGCGGCACGCGTCGCCGAACCCGTACGCCGTCGGGCCGAACGGCGAGGAGCACGAGCCGTCGGGCCGCAGGAGACGGCCGTGGCTCACCACCGGCCGGTAGCCCATGACCAGGGCGAAGTCGGCCGGGAGCCTCGGCGCGGACACCGCGAGACTGCCCGACCCGCTCGTGCTCGCCGCGTGGGGGGCCAGCGGCGTTCTCAGCGGGCCCGGGGCCGCATCGGGCTGCGAGGACCTCGCAGCAGTGATCTGCCGCACCGCCCGAGCGGCATCGGGTTGCTGCACGTCTGCGACCGGCAGCCCGGCCGGGCGTCCCCATCCGGCGACGCAGGCCAGTGCGAGCAGTCCTCCGACCATCGGCAGGCCCGCCCGGCGTACCAGTCGCAGCGGTCGCATCACGCCCTCTCCGCCGCCGGACCGTCCGGCGGCGCGGGGACGCTAAGAACAGGACGCGCGCCTTCGCGTCCAGCCACGGAGCGATCTGGGTCTCCCCCGGCAGAGGGAGCAGACGGCGCGGCACGGCACTCAGGAGGCGGTGCGGCGCCAGAACGGGCGACGGTCACCCTCTGCGCTCGGCGTGGCCACCCTCGCCGGTCTCATCGACGTCACCCCGCAGGACGACGTCCGGCATGGCTCCGTGGGGTGACGACCGTGCCCGCGGAGGGCACCTACGCTCAGGTCATGCCTCGACTGCCCGGCCTGCGTGCGCGCCGACGCACGGCGGAGAAGGGCGTCGCGGCAGGCTCCCCGCTGCCGCAGCCAGGTGGCCAGCCGGCAGGCTCCGAGGCCGAGCCAGCCACGGTGCCGGTCGCGCCCGAGGAGGCGGGGGCCGGAGCCGGGCACCACGAGCCGCAGACCGTCGCGAGGTCCCGGCGACGGGTGCGCCGGACGGTCCTCGCCCCGGCTCGCGGGCTGGCGTGGGTGTGGCTGCACCTGGTCCGCGGGCTCCCGACCTCGGCCGACCCCGCGGCACTGCGCCGACGGCACACGCTCATGACCGGCACCGTCGTGGTGCTGGCCGTGGTGATGTCGTTCATCGCGTTCGGTGTCGCCACCGCGACCATGGACCTCGACCGGGTCGGGCTCGGCGTCACGCCGTTCATCGGGGCGCTCGCCGGCCTTCCCCTGGCGCTGGCGACGACCAGGCCGATCCTGGGCTGGGCCGTGTCCTGCGGTGGAGCGTTCGCCGTCGCGCTCCTCCCCGGTCAGCAGGCGATGCCCTGGCCGTGGGGAGTGCCGCAGGGCCTCGTCCTGCTCGCTCTGCTCTTCTCGGTGGCGTCCCGGGAGCCGCTGCTGTCCACGGTGGGCGCCTGGCTGACGACCCTCGCCCTGTTCGTCTGGGGCGTGCCGCCCGGCACCGAGGCCGGCTGGAGCGTCGGCGTCACCACCGTCGCCCTCATCGGCCTGCTCGCCGGTCGCCTCGCCCGCAGCAACCGCGCCCTCGCGCGGCAGGCGGAGGAGACGGCCAGCGAGAAGGCGCAGCGGGTGCTGCTGGAAGAACGCGCGCGCATCGCGCGCGACCTGCACGACATCGTCGCGCACCACATGTCGCTCGTGGTCGTGCAGGCGGAGACCGCGCCCTACCGCGTCTCCGACCTCTCCCCCGCCGCCACGGCCGAGCTCGAGTCGATCAGCGAGTCAGCCCGAGCGGCCCTCGCCGAGACGCGCGCCCTGCTGTCGGTGCTGCGCCGCGAGGAGGACGACGCCGCGACCGCACCGCAGCCGGGCGTCGACGACCTCGACACTCTGGTTCGCCGCGCACGCTCGGCGGGGACCCGCGTGTCGTTCGAGCACACGGCGGTACCTCCGCTGCGCCCCGGCACCTCCTTGGCCGCCTACCGGATCGTGCAGGAGGCGCTCGCCAACGCCGCTCGGCACGCGGCCGGCGCGCCGGTGCACGTCTGGATCGGGTCCGACACCACGACTGACGGGTTCCTCCAGCTCCGCGTCGTCAACGAGCCTCCCGACGGTGCAGAGCCGGTCGCGAGCGACGGTCCCGTACCGTTCACGCCCGGGCACGGGGTGACGGGCATGCAGGAACGAGCCAGCGCCGAAGGAGGGCACGTCGACGTGGGACCCACCGCGGAGGGCGGCTTCGCCGTCGTGGCGCGCCTGCCGGTGGCAGCCGTCTGGGTGACGGAGTGACGATCCGGGTCATGGTCGTCGACGACCAGGCGATGGTGCGCGAGGGCTTCTCGGCGCTCCTCGGCGCGCAGCAGGGCATCGAGGTCGTGGCCGATGCCGCCGACGGCCGCGAGGCGGTACGGCTCGCCACCCGCCTGACCCCGGACGTCGTCCTCATGGACATCCGCATGCCGGTCATGGACGGCATCGAGGCGACGCGGCAGATCACCGCTCTGGGGTACGAGCCGCGCCCCAGGGTGCTCGTGCTCACCACGTTCGACCTCGACGACTACGTCTACGAGGCCTTGCGCGCCGGCGCCAGCGGGTTCCTCCTCAAGGACGCGCGCGGGTCCGAGCTGGTGCAGGCCGTCCGGGTCGTGGCGGACGGCGAGGGCCTGCTGGCGCCGAGCGTGACCCGTCGGCTCATCGAGGAGTTCGCGCGTCGCCCCGCCTCGTCGTCCGGTCGCCCCGCGACGTTGAGCGAGCTGACGCCGCGCGAGACCGAGGTGCTGCTGCTCATCGCCGGTGGGCTCTCGAACGGGGAGATCGCGGGCGAGCTCGTGCTCAGCGAGCAGACGGTCAAGACGCACGTCGGACGGATCCTGGCCAAGCTCGGCCTGCGCGACCGCGCGCAGGCCGTCGTCGTCGCGTACGAGAGCGGGCTGGTGCGGCCCGCCGGCTGACGGACGTCCGGCCGCGGTCGCCGGGCCAGCGGCCAGCCGTTTCGCGCGTATCGGGGCACGCAGCTGGCCCGCGATCCCCTCGTTCGCGCGAATCGCGGCACTCGGGTGTGCTGCGGCTGGAAACCAGGTGCCGGGCGTACGCCGCGTCCGGGACCATGGGCCGCATGCCCCTGTCGCGCAACGCCTTCCCGGAGGTCGACTACACGGCCACCGTTCAGCGGCCGTCCTTCGACGAGCTGCCTCTCAGGGTGCAGGCGGCCGTCGGCGAGGTGGCCGGATCCCCCGTCGTCGCGGCCGAGCGGCCGCCCGGCAGCGGCTTCACCGGCGGGTTCGCGGCCGTCGTCCACCTCGCCGACCGCCGTTCGGTCTTCGCCAAGGCCGGCTCGTCGGTGAACCCGCACCTGGTCAGTGCCTACGCGCAGGAGGCCGTGGTGCTGCAGGAACTGCCCGCCGGCGTGCCCGCACCACGCCTCGTCGGCGCGCGGCACCTGCCCGCCGGCGAGGTGGACGAGCCCGAGTGGCAGGTCGTCGTCGCGGAGGCGGTGACCGGCACACTGCCTCAGCCGTGGACCGAGCTCGCCGTCGACCTGGTGCACGAGTCCTGCCTGGCATGCGCCGACGCGCTGACCCCGGGGCCGTCGTCCCTGCAGCTGCCGACGCTGTCCGAGCACTTCGGCGAGAACCCCTTGATCCTCGCGACCTTTCCCGAGCTGCACGCAGGGGACCTCGAGCTGACCTGGGGGCAGCCGGAGTGGCTGCCGGACCGGTACACCGAGCTGGCGGGGCTGGTGGACGCCGCCGCCGGCCACCTCGCGGGTGACACGGCCTGCCACGGCGACCTGCGCGCCGACAACACGCTCATCGTGCCGTCGTCCGTGGGGCGAGAGGCGCGCGCCGTGCTGGTCGACTGGAACTGGCTGATGCGCGGTCCGGTCTGGACCGACTTCGTCGGGGTGCTGCCGCTGGCGCGTGCCGACGGGGTCGATGCCGACGCCTGGCTCAGCCGGTCGCCGTTGACGCGGTCCGTCGACCCCGACTCGATCGACGCCTTCCTCGCGACGATCGCGGCGTACATGCTGGGCAACGCCGACCAGCCAGTGTGGCCGGGCGGCCCGCCGGCCGTGCGCGTGCACCAGCGTCGCTACGCCAGCACCTTCCTGGACTGGCTGGGCGAGCGTCGACGCTGGGGGTGACATCCTCGGCGGCGGCGGCCGCGGTCGCGGCTGCGGCGGCGGCCGCCCTCGCGAGGCCGAACCAGGCGACCGGCCCGACGGCCAGCGGGAGCGCGTCCAGCATCAGCCCGCTCGCCTGGTCGCCTCGGCGACGGCGGCGCGGGCCGCACCCAGCGTGATACCGGCGTCGGAAAAGGCCTCGGCGACGGGGCCCTCGGCGTCCCGGACCAGTCCGAGCAGCACGTGCTCGCTCCCGATCTCCTTGGCTCCCAGCGCGATCGCTTCCCGCAGGGACAGCTCGAGCACCTTCTTGGCGCCCTTGTCGAACGGGATGTGGCCGGACGTCCAGCGGCCGGCGTCCCTCAGCGGCGCGCCGAGCTCCGCCTCGACGCGACGCACGACCTCCGCGGCGTCGATCCCGATGGAGCGCAGCGCCTCCACCTCGGACTCGTCGAGACCCGCCATGGTCGGCCGCCGACGTCCGAGCACCTCGGACAGACGATCGGGCGACGCGCCCAGGTCGCACAGCACCTGCACGGCCCGGCTCCCCTCGTCCTGAATCAGGCTGGCCAACAGGTGCGCCGGAGTGATGCGTTGCGCTCCGGCGTCCCGCGCCACCTCCTGGGCGAGCACCACGATGACGCGCGCACGCTTCGTGAACCGCTCGAACATCAGTCCTCCCGACCGCCGCGACCGACGATGCCGCGGCGCTTCCTGTGGTCAGCGTGCTTCTTGTGGACGGCCTGCCGACTCACGCCCAGGGCGTCGGCGATGTCCTGCCACGACCAGCCCTGCTGGCGTGCGCTGGTCACCTGGGCGTTCTCGAGCTGCTCGAGCAGCTTGCGCAGCGCGGCGACGGCCCGCAGACCGGTGGCCGGGTCGCGGTTGGCGGCCGCAGTGGCGAGCTTGGTGGCGTCGGACATGCCGTCAACCTACGTTGACATCGGTCGCCTGTCAACTCACGTTGACGCCACTCGAGATGGTGGCAACGGCCCTCGCCAGAGCGACGACCGTCACCGACGTCTGCTTCTCAGCCCTGCGGGCGCTTCGACTTCGGCAACCGGGCGACCACGTCGGCGTACGACGTGTCGATCGCCTCGAGGATCTCGTCGTCGGCGACGGCACCACCCACGCATAGGGTGTTCCAGCCGTAGCGTCCGATGTACGCCATCACGGAGGCGTCGTCCGGGTAGCGGGTGAGCCACTCGTCCGCCTCGTCACGGCTGCGGCCGGCCTTGACACCGACGGACCCCTCACCGAGGAAGGCGAAGATCTTGTCGCCGACCTTCGCGACCGTGTCGCCCTCCCAGGGCTCGTCCGGCCAGGCCCCGGGCAACGCGAGGCAGTGCTCGAGCAGCTGGTCGCGGGTCAGCACGGCACGAGTCTGGCCCAGCGTCGTGCCGTCGTCCAGGACGATGCTGGCAACGGCCTTCGCCTGGGCGAAGGCCGTTGCCAACGCGTGCCGCAC
This sequence comes from Actinomycetales bacterium, assembly GCA_035707965.1. GTDB lineage: Bacteria > Actinomycetota > Actinomycetes > Actinomycetales > Angustibacteraceae > DASSTJ01. Next base: position 16,111 of record DASSTJ010000154.1, on the reverse strand, counting down.
GGTCCGGACGCACGTCGCCCCGCTTAGGCTGCTGCCGACGTCGTCGATCTCCGGGAGCGTGCCCGTGCGGTGTGTCGTGGTCGGCGCCGGCGCCTGGGGACTGCCGGCCGCCGCCGAGCTCGCCCGGCGCGGCCACGCGGTGCGGCTCATCGACCGGTACGGCGTCGGCAACCTCTTGTCGTCGTCCTCCGGCCCGACGCGGCTATGGCGGCTCACGCACCCCGACGCCGTGCGCGTGCGGCTCGCACGTCGCGGTGTCGAGGCGATGGACCGGCTGGCGTCGCTGAGCGGACGCCCGGTCTACCTGCGGCGTGGGCTGCTCTGGCGAGACCAGGTCTCTCACCATGCGGTGGTCACCGCCCTCGCGAACGAGGGCGTGCCGTTCGATGAGGTGGCCGCGGACGACGTGGGCCGGTTCTTCCCAGGGCTGCGGCCGGATGGCCGTGACGCCGTCTGGCAGGTCGACGCCGGCCCGCTCCTCGCAGCACGCTCGTTGGCCGCTCAGACGCAGCTCTTCGAGTCGGCAGGCGGCGTGCTGGACGTCGGACCGCTCGTGACCGACGTCCGTGCCGTGCCCCACGGGGTGGAGGCGGATCTGGACGACGGCCGGACGCTCCAGGCCGACGTCGCCGTCCTGGCGCCCGGCCCCGGAGCTCCGCCGCTGCTGGAACGGCTGGGCGTCGACCTGCCGCTGCGCCCGCACCTCGAGCAGGTGATGCACTTCGGCGACCCTGACGACCGTGATGCCACGGGGCAGCTGCCGTGCCTGTTCGACGGGCCTCACGACGACCAGCCGGGCCTGTACGCCATGCCCACGCCCGGCGTCGGCTACAAGGTGGGACTCGACCAGCCGCTGCGAGCGTACGACCCGGGGGACGACGACCGGTCGCGCGACGCCGCGCTGCTCGCTGCCGCGACCAAGCGGGTGCGGCACGACCTCACCGCCGTCCCCGTGCGGCCGGTCGACGCCCAGGTGTGCAGCTGGACCGACTCGCCTGACGGCCGCTTCGTGATCGACACGCTGCCCGGCGGCATCGTGCTGGCGTGCGGAGACTGCGGCGAAGGGTTCAAGTTCTCCGCGCTGATGGGTCTGGTGCTCGCCGATCTCGCGGAGGGAGGTCCGGTCGACGACGACGTCCGCACGTTCTCGCTGGCCAGGTTCGGCGACACACCACCGACGTTCGGCCCGACCCAGCACGTGCTGGGGCGCTGACCTGCGGACGGACCGGCAGGACCGACGCGACCTCCGCGGCCGCCGAGGGGGCTCGGCGGCGGTTGCTCCTGCCGGTCGAGCCCCGCAGCCGCGACGGTCGCGCGCACGGCAACGGCGCCCGTCCCGAAGGACGAGCGCCGTCAGCGGTGCTCGGTGAGGTCTCGGGTCAGAGCCCGGAGACCTGCTTGGCGAGCGCGGACTTGCGGTTGGCGGCCTGGTTCTTGTGGATGACGCCCTTGCTGGCCGCCTTGTCGAGCTTGCGGGACGCCGTCTGCAGGGCCGTCTTGGCCTGCTCGGTGTCGCCGGCCTCGACCGCAGCGCGCACGTTGCGCACGAACGTGCGCAGCTCGCTCTTCACGGCCTTGTTGCGCTCGTGCCGCTTCGCGTTGGTGATGTTGCGCTTGATCTGGGACTTGATGTTCGCCACGGATGAGCTCTCTCAGTTCTGGTGGGCAGGTCGGTTGAGGGCGTCGGACGACGTCGGGGACCTTCGGTGGTGGGGGCACCGGTGGCGACAGCCGTCCACGGCACGCACGACCTGGGCGTGCACGCGAAGGTCAAGGCTACCAGCGCGCAGCGACGCGTCCAAAGTCGGTCCGACCGCGCCTCCTCCGCCGGCCGGCTCGACCCGCATCGCTGTCGTGACCGGCGGGTAGCGTTCGGTCTCGTGAGCCCCTCCAGCCCGGACCTGACGGCTCCCCTCCACCTGGTGGCGGGGCCGGAGCAGCTGCTGGCCGAGCGCGCCGTCGCCGAGGTGGTCGCAGCGGCCCGCGCCGCCGACAGCAGCACGCAGGTGGTGCACGTGCCGTCCGAGGGGTACACCCGCGGCGACCTGACGGTGCACACGAGCCCGTCGCTGTTCGGGGAGCGCAAGGTCGTCGTCCTCACGACGGTCGAGGACGCCGGCGACGACCTCGTGACCGACGCCAAGGCAGCCGTGGCGGCCCCGGAGCCGGACGTCGTCCTCGTCCTCCGGCACTCCGGCGGCAGCCGCGGCAAGGGTCTGCTCGACGCCGCGAAGAAGGCGGGGGCGCAGCTGCACGACTGCGCCGCGGTGAAGTCCGACAAGGACAAGGCGACCTTCGTCGTGCACGAGTTCCGCCGGCGGCGGCGAGCGGTCACCGAGGAGGCCGTGCAGGCGCTCGTCGACGCGCTCGGCCAGGACCTGCGCGAGCTCGCCAGCGCGTGCCAGCAGCTCGTCGACGACACGACGCCGCCGGACGCGAAGCCACGTGACCTGCCGCCGGTGGACGCCGCCGTCGTCGAGCAGTACTACGGCGGTCGCGTGGAGGTGACCGGCTTCAAGGTCGCCGACGCGGCGATCGCCGGTCAGACCGGCGAGGCACTCGCTCTGCTGCGGCACGCCCTGGCCTCGGGCCTCGACCCCGTGCCCCTGGTCGCGGTGCTCGGCACGGGGCTGCGGTCGCTGGCGAAGGTGTCGGCGGTCGGGGGTGCGCGCTCCGCCGAGGTGGCGCGCGAGCTCTCGATGGCGCCGTGGCAGGTCGACAAGGCGCGCCGGCAGCTGCGCGGGTGGACGCCGGACGGCCTGGCCGCCGCGATCGAGGCGGTGGCTGCGGCCGACCTGGCGGTCAAGGGCGGGCTGCCCGTCCCCGGTCGCCGCGCCGAGGACCCGGTGTACGCGGTCGAGCGCGCGGTCCTCACCATCGGCAGCGCCCGTCGCGCACGCTGACCGCGCCCTCAACGGCGTCACTCACCGCTGGGTGAGCAGGGACAGACGACCCTGGTGGACGACGACAGCAAGGTCTCCGTGCTGGTCGGTGCGTGCGACGACGGCACCGACCGACCGCAGCAGCGCCAGAGCGCTGGGTGCCGGATGTCCGTAGTCGTTGCCTGCCCCGACGCTGATGAGCGCCAGACGTGGCGACGCATCGCGCAGCAGACCTGGGTCCTGCAGGGCGGAGCCGTGGTGCGCCACCTTGACGACATCGGCGACCGGACCGTCGGGGAGGTCCTGCAGCGCGTGGTCGACGAGCCTCGCAGCGGCGGGCTCGACGTCACCGAGCAGCAGCAGGCGCAGTCCGGCGGTGTCCACGCGCAGGACGATGCTGGCGTTGTTGGGCACGGATCCGTCGCGCACCACCCGGCTCGGCCACAGCACCCGCCACCGGACGGGGCCGTCCCGGACGTCGTCCCCGACCTGGGCCGTCCGGACCGGCACGTGCGCCTGGGCGGCCCAGCGTCGTACCCGACGCGCCTCCGCCGGGGGGTCGTCGACCCGGGTGACGACGATGCGCCCTACACGTCGGCCGCGCATCGCTCCGGGAAGGCCCTCGACGTGGTCGGCGTGGAAGTGGGTGAGCACGACGACGTCGAGCGTGGTCACGCCGAGCCGGTCCAAGCACCGGTCGACCGCAGCGGGATCCGGGCCGGCGTCGACGAGGACGCCACGGTGCTCGCCGGTGCGGAGCACGAGCCCGTCTCCCTGACCGACGTCGCAGGCGACGGCCACCCAGCCGGCCGGGGGCCAGCCACGTCCCGGCAGCGGCAGGACGGCGACCACGACGACGAGCACGAGGGCGACCACGGCCGAGGGGCGCCGGCGCGTACGGCGCAGGAGCCACGGGCCGAGGAGGACGAGCACGCCGGTCACCACGGCGAGGGCCACGGCACCGGACCAGCTGCCGGGCCACGCCAGCTGGCCGCCCGGCACGCTCGCGAGCCGGCGGGCCGACCACGCGATCGCGGTGCAGGGCCAGCCGCCGAGCCAGGCGAGCCCGGACGCCAGGGAAGCGGACAGCGGCGACACCAGCGCCGCCGTCAGCCCGAGCACGGTGGCCGGGGCGACCATCGGCTCGGCCAGGAGGTTCGCCGGCACGGACACGAGGCTGACCTGCCCGGAGAGGAGGACGACTACCGGCCCGCACGCTGCCTGCGCGGCCAGCGGCACCGACAGCGCCACGGCGAGGGGACGTGGCAGCACCCGCGCCAGCCTCTCGGCCCACGGACGGGCCCAGAGGAGCAGCCCCGCGGTGGCCAGCACCGACAACGCGAAGCCGTAGGACCGAGCGAGCCAGGGGTCCGCCAGGAGCAGCACCAGGACCGCCGCCGCGAGGGCGGGCACCCCGGCGCGACGACGTGCCGTGCCGAGGGCGAGAAGGCCGATCAACCCCATGATCGCGGCGCGGAGCACGCTCGGTTCTGGACGCGCGAGGACGACGAACCCGAGCAGGACGACCGCCGCCGCGAGCAGCCGGGCCCGACGACCCAGACCGAGGCCCCTCGCCACAGCGAGCGCCAGGACGCAGACGATCGTCACGTTGGTCCCCGACACGGCGGACAGGTGGGTCAGCCCGGTCGCCTGCAGGACAGCCGTCAGGTCCTCCGGCTGCTGGCTCGTGTCACCGACGACCAGACCGGGGAGGAGGCCGCGCGCGTCTCTCGCCAGTCCGTCGCACGCCTGACGCAGGCCCTGCCGCAGACGCTCGGCCACCCTCGCGCTGAGCGGAGCCGACCGGGTCACCACGGGCGGTCCCCGGGCGTTGAGGGTGGCGACGACGTCCGACCCCGGCCGCGCCGGCGCCAGGCGGCCCTTCACGACGACGGTCTGACCCCAGTGCAGACGTCCCCATCGCTCGTCAGCGAACGCGAGCACGTGGCTGCTGACGGCCGAGCGCGAGCCTCGGCCCTCCACCGAGCTCACGGCCAACCGCACCATGACGAGGTCGCGAGGCGAGGGGCCGTGGGTGCGTACTGCACGAGGGTCGCTCGCCACGCTGGCCGTCAGCTGGACGCTCGCGCCCCGTGCGGCCAGGGAGGTCACGGTGCCCGCCGAGCGCACCTGCTGGTGCAGCGCTGCCGCCGCCAGGCACACCGACGTCGCAGCGAGCGCCAGTCCGACGGTGGACCGCCACTCGCAGGAGGCGATCGGTCGAGGGCCCAGGGGGCTGACCGGCAGACGGCCAGCTCGCCGACGACCGGCTTGATGACGACCGGGCTGACGACCACCGGGCTGACGACCACCGGGCTGACGACGAGCGAGCCGCGGAGCGCCCGGGCGAGACCGCGGAGGAGCGAGCAGGATGAGCAAGCCGAGCAGGATGAGGCCCGCAGCCGCCGCAAAGCGCCATGGGGCGCGGATGCTGAGCGTTGTGGCGGTCACCACCCAGGCGCACCCCGCCGCAGGCAGCAGCCGCAGGTCCGCCGGCCCGGGCGGGCCTGCCGGCTCGAGAGGCGGACCGGCGGCCGATCCGTCGTCCGAGGCGTCGCACGCCACCCCGACCGTGGCGCCCGCGGTCACACGCGCACCAACGGGCGCAGCCTGTCGAGCACCTTGTCGCCGATGCCGCTCACCTCGCCGAGCTCGTCCACCGAGCTGAACCGGCCGTTCGCGGCGCGCCAGTCGAGGATGCGCTGTGCCAGGACCGGCCCGACGCCGGGCAGCGCGTCCAGCTCCTCGAGCCCGGCCGTGTTGAGGTCGACCGGGCTGCTCGACGAGGCTCCCGGTCCGCCGGGAGCAGCCGATCCGCTCGACCCTGCCGGTGCGCCGTCGATCGGCTGTCCCGGCTTCGGCACGACGATCTGCTCGCCGTCCACCACGGGGCGCGCCAGGTTCACCCGGAGGAGGTCCGCGCTCGCCATCGCTCCCCCGGCGGCCTCGAGCGCCTGCTGCACACGTGCTCCCGCGGGGAGCCGCACCACACCAGCGTGCCGCACCTGCCCCACCACGTGCACCAGCACCATGGGCGCGCCGCTGGTCGCGCCACCCGACCCCGACGGGGTCGGCGTCGGGGTCGACGAGCCGGGGACGGACGTCGGAGCCGTCGAGGACGCCGCCAGTCGCAGTGGCACGGGACGCGCGTGGCGCTGCACGACGACGAGCCGCGCCACGAGCACACCGGCGACGACCGCGCCGAGCAGGAGCACGCCGAGCACCGCACGAGGTGTGACGCCGGTACGAGCGGCGACGTCGGCCAACCGCTCGCCCCACCGGTCACGCCGCAGCAGGCTTCGCCGTCCCGGCGACGACCTCCGCGGCGGCGACGTGTCGAGGTCGCCGGGCGGCCCCGCCAGCCGGCTGGTCACGCGGTCCAGCAGCTGCTCGTCGTGGACGTCGGGGTCAGTGCCTGCACGGTGCGACATGACGGCAACGTAGGTAGCCGGCCCGCGGGACGAGGGCCGTCGCCCGGCCGCTGTGGACGGTGGGACGGCGCGCCTGCCCTGTGGACGGACGACCCGCAGCCCCCGGGCGGACCACGGCAGGGACCGCGACCGGCCCAGGCCCTACCCGCGCAGCTGACGCAGCCGGCCGAGCAGGTTCGTGCGGTGCCGTGCCAGGACCACGACGACGAGCCCGCAGCCGAACAGCCGCGACCAGAGGTCGGCCGGGACGCCGGGCGCCGGGGCGAGCAGCAGGCAGGCGGGGAGCAGGGCGAGAGCCGCGGCTGTGGAGGCGCCGCCCACCCACCGGGTCAGGGCGAGCACGGCGACGAAGACGGCGACGACGGCGCCCAGCCACCACCAGGCGAGCGCCAGCAGCGCCCCGAGGGAGGTCGCGACCCCCTTGCCGCCACGACCGCGCAGGAAGGGCGAGCTGACGTGGCCGAGCACCGTCGCGAGCGCGACGGCGTAGGCGAGAGGACGTCCCAGGAGCCACAGCGCCACGACGCTGGGCAGCAGACCCTTGAGCACGTCGAGCACGCCGACGACGACGCCCCAGCGCGGGCCGAGCACGCGCCCCGCGTTCGTCGCGCCCGGGTTGCCCGAGCCGGTGCCCCGCAGGTCGGCGCCGAGCCGTCGAGCGAGCACCGCCGCCGGGCTGACCGAGCCCACGAGATAGCCGCCCACCACCAGCAGCACGAGGCTGACCAGTCGGCCCGTGCTCACGCTGCCGTCCCGGCAGGGTCGCCGCCGTCGAGCCGGGGAGCGACGACCGCAGCGACCATGCCGGGCCCGACGTGGGCGCCGACCACGGCCCCGACCTCACCGACGACGACCTCGGAGGCGCCGGGCACGGCGGTCGACAGCGCGTCGGCCAGCTCGAGCGCTCGCTGCTCGGCGTCGAGGTGGTGGACGGCGAGGTCCACCGGCCCCGTGCCGGCGGCCTGCACGACGAGCTCCTGCAGGCGCGCCATCGCCCTCGACGCCGTCCGCACCTTCTCGAGGGGTTCGATGTGTCCCTCGTCCAGCCGCAGGAGCGGCTTGATGGCGAGCGCCGACCCGAGCAGGGCCGCGGCGCCGCTGATGCGGCCCCCCCGACGGAGGTGCTCGAGCGTCGCCACGTAGAAGTAGCCCCGGGTCAGCTGCGCGCGTCGCCGCGCGACGTCGGTGATGTCGGACGCCGAGCGCCCGGCTCCGGCGGCGCGCGCCGCCTCGACGACCAGGAACCCGAGGCCCATGGCGAGCGAGCGTGAGTCGACGACCTCCGTGGGCACCGGCGACTCCCGCGCCGCGAGCACCGCCGCCTCGTAGGTGCCCGACATGGCCGCCGAGATGTGCAGCGACACGATGGCGTCGGCGCCCGCCTCGGCCGCCGCGACGTAGCTGTCGAGGAGGTCCTGAGGGCTCGGCCGCGACGTCGAGACCGGCGTGTACGCCCGCAACGCGTCGGCCACCTGACGGGAGTCGATGTCGCGACCCTCGGCGTACGGCGTCCCACCGACGACCACTTGCAGCGGAACGACCCGCACGCCCAGGCGCTCGACCGTCTCCTGCGGCAGGTACGCGGTCGAGTCGGTCACCACGGCGACGGCCACGCCGTGAGGCTACCGGGCCGTCACGCGGGCACGATGTTGACGAGCCTCGGCGCCCGCACGACGACCGTGCGCACGTCACGGCCGTCCAGCGCAGCGACGACGCGCGCGCTCGCGAGCGCCAGCGAGCGCAGCTCGTCCTCACCGATCGACGGTGCCACCTCCAGGCGGTCACGGACCTTGCCCTGCACCTGCACGACGCAGGTGACGCTCTCTTCCACCAGGAGCGCCGGGTCCGCCTGCGGGAACGCCTCGAACGCCAACGACCCGGTGTGTCCCAGGCGCGACCACAGCTCCTCAGCCAGGTGAGGAGCAACGGGCGCGACCATGAGCACCATCGGCTCGACGACCTCGCGCGGCACGTCGGGCAGGCGCGTCACCACGTTGTTCAGCTCGATGAGCTTGGCGATCGCGGTGTTGAAGCGCAGACCCGTGTAGTCGTGCCGCACGCCCTCGATGGTGCGGTGCAGCGCCCGCTGGGTGGCCTCGTCAGCGGCGGCGTCGACGACGCGGCACTCCCCGGTGTCCTCGTCGACGACGTTGCGCCACAGTCGCTGCAGGAACCGCAGCGAGCCGACAACGGCTCGCGTCTCCCACGGCCGGGACACGTCGAGCGGGCCCATCGACATCTCGTAGACGCGGAACGTGTCGGCCCCGTAGGCGTCGTACATGTCGTCGGGAGTCACGACGTTCTTCAGGGACTTGCCCATCTTGGCGTGCTCGCGGCTGACCGGCTGGCCCTCCCACGTCCACTCGCCCTCGAGCTCGACCACTTCGTCGGCCGGCACGACCTGCCCGCGCGCGTCGCGGTACGCGTATGCCTGGATCATGCCCTGGCTGAAGTACCGGCGGAACGGCTCCTCGGCGCTCACCAGGCCCAGGTCGTACATGACCTTCTGCCAGAAGCGCGCGTACAGCAGGTGCAGGACGGCGTGCTCGACACCACCGACGTAGAGGTCCACGCCACCCGGGTCCGGGTGCCCGTCGCTGCGCTGACCGCGCGGACCCATCCAGTACGACTCGTTCTCGGGGTCGCAGAAGGTGGCGTCGTTCGCCGGGTCCAGGTACCGGATGAAGTACCAGCACGATCCGGCCCAGTTCGGCATCGTGTTGGTCTCGCGCCGGTACCGCTGCGGCCCGTCGCCCAGGTCCATCTCGACCTCGACCCACTCGGGCACGCGGCCCAGCGGCGGCTCCGGGTCCGAGTCAGCGTCGTCCGGGTCGAAGGTGCGCGGCGAGTAGTCAGGAACCTCGGGCAGCTCGACCGGCAGCTGCTCGTCCGGCACTGCGTGCACGCGTCCGGCCTCGTCGAACACGACCGGGAAGGGCTCGCCCCAGTAGCGCTGGCGGCTGAACAGCCAGTCGCGCAGCTTGTAGGTGACGGTGCCGCGGCCGAGGCCCTTGCCCTCCAGCCACGTGATGATGCGGCTCTTCGCGTCGTCCACGCCCAGCCCGTCGAGACTTATCTCGTCGTTGGCGGAGCTGATCACGGTGCCTTCGCCGGCGTAGGCCTGGCCCTGCCAGCCGTCTGGCGCCTGGACCGTGCGGACGATCGGCAGGTCGAACTTCTCGGCGAACTCCCAGTCGCGCTGGTCGCCGCCCGGTACGGCCATGATCGCGCCGGTGCCGTAGCCCATCAGCACGTAGTCGGCGATGAACACCGGGATGCGCGCCCCGTTGACCGGGTTGGTCGCGAAGGCGCCGATGAAGACGCCCGTCTTGTCACGGCCCTCGGTCTGGCGCTCGACGTCGCTCTTCTCCGCGGCTTGCGCACGGTACGCGTCAACGGCAGCCCGGGGGTCCGCGTGGCCGCCGGTCCACGCGTCCTTCGTGCCCGCGGGCCACGCGGCCGGCACCAGGACGTCCACCAGGTCGTGCTCGGGCGCCAGCACGACGAACGTCGCGCCGAACAGCGTGTCGGGCCGCGTCGTGAAGACCTCGACGTCGTGCTCGCCGATGCCGAAGCGTACGGCGGCCCCGTGGCTGCGTCCGATCCAGTTGCGCTGCATGTGCTTGACGGGCTCGGGCCAGTCGACGCGGTCGAGGTCGTCGGCCAGCCGGTCCGCGTAGGCGGTGATGCGCATCATCCACTGGCGCAGGTTGCGCTTGAAGACCGGGAAGTTGCCGCGCTCGCTGCGACCCTCGTTGGTGACCTCTTCGTTCGACAGCACCGTGCCGAGACCCGGGCACCAGTTGACCGGCTCCTCGGAGACGTACGCCAGCCGGTAGCCGTCCAGGACGTCGTAGCGCTCCTGGGCGCTCAGGTCTGCCCAGGCGCGGCCGTCCGGAAGCGGTCGAGAGCCGTCTGCGAGCTGGGCCGCCAGCTCGTCGATGTGGCGCGCCCGCCCGCGACCACCGTCCGCATCCGTGTCGTACCAGGCGTTCCAGATGCGCAGGAACATCCACTGCGTCCACCGGACGAACTCCGGGTCCGTCGTCGCGATCGACCGTCGCGCGTCGTGCGCCAGGCCCAGCCGCCGCAGCTGCCGCCGCATCGTGACGATGTTGTCCTCGGTCGTCTTGCGCGGGTGCTGCCCCGTCTGGACGGCGTACTGCTCGGCGGGCAGGCCGAAGGCGTCGTAGCCCAGCGCGTGCAGCACGTTGTAGCCGCACATGCGCTGGAAACGGCCGTAGACGTCGGTGGCGATGTAACCCAGCGGGTGGCCGACGTGCAGCCCCGCGCCGCTCGGGTACGGGAACATGTCCAGGATGTAGAGCTTGTCGCGCCCCGCGACCTTCTCCGGCTCCGCCCACGGACCAGCCGGGTTCGGGGCCGAGAAGGTGCCCTCCGTCTCCCAGCGGTCCTGCCAGTCCTGCTCGATCCTCGACGCGAGCGCCGCCGTGTACCGGTGCGCCGGCTGGTCGGGCGCGGCGCCGGTCTCGTCGCTCGTGGCCTCGGTGCTCTGCTGGCTGCTCATCGTCGTCCCGTTCGCTGTCGTCTGATGTCGTCTCGGTGTCGTCGTCCGGCGCCGGGGGTGGTGCGGCGCACCCGCGCACGTCGCTGCGGCGGGTCGAGCGGCGACGGGTCGGCGGTCGACGTCGAGGGGCGGACGACGGGGTGCGGGCTTCGGCACGGACGCCGGGGCCTTTGGTGCGCAAGGTCGTGCGGGCGCACGCGGTTCAGCCGCGCTGACGCGGGCTCCGATCCCGGCGGGCGGGCCCGTTCGTCGGTCAGCGCGGCCGGCTAAGGAGCAGCCTGGCTCGCACGGAGCCAGGCTACCGCAGCCCACCGTCGGACTTCTGATGGGTTTGCCACCCCTCCGCCGGGGCAGACCGGTGGCAAACGCATCAGAAGCTGGGGGGCGTCAGCGCTTGGGTGACGACGTCGGCGACGGCCGCGTGCGTCGACCAGTCCCAGTGCAGGCCGTCGGCGTTGCCGGCGTCGCGATCGTGCATGGCTCGCACCACAGCCTCGACGTCCGCGAGTCTGACGCCCTCGCGGTCGGCCCAGGACCGAGCGGCGACGAGAGAGGGTCGGTGCGTCCGGTGCGGCGGGTAGTCCGCCGACCGCCAGGGCGGCGGGGTGAGCGCGACGACAGGCAGGTCGGGCCGGTAGTGCCGCACGCCGTTGACGACCCGGCTCAGGTAGTGGTCGGTGGCGGACTGCGGCAGCACCCTGAGCCGGCCTCCCCACAACGCTGCCACCCGAGGGTGGGCCCGGCGGTAGGTGCGTCGCACCCGGCGGCGCAGCGGACCCGGTCGCACGTAGGCGATGCCCTCGCGCAGGTAGGTCGGGATGCTGGCGGGCAGCGCGTCCATCCCACCCACGGCGATCACCAGCGCTCCCGCGCGCGGCAGCAGCACCGACCAGACCACCGGGTCCTTCGTCACGGCCCACCAGACGTCCCGGGCGGTCCAGCCCTGACGGGCCACCAGGTCGGTGCGCGTCCCGAGCCGCTCGGCCACGAGGTTCGGCCACAGCCGACGCTCGGTCGTGAGCTCGGGGCCGGCGGGACCGTGGTAGGTCAGCGAGTCGCCGAGGACCAGCAGCCGCCCGTCGATCACCGTGGTCACCGGCGCACGGTATCTCGCACGAGCCGTGCGGCTACTCGTTCAGCTGGCGCGGCTGCGGCGGCTGAGGGCTCGGGTCGAGCCGGGTCGGCTGGTACGCGGGGACGCCCGCCTCGCGCCGCAGCGCCCGGCGCAGGTGCATCTCGCGGTTGGCCTGGCGCAGCAGGGACTCGATCGACCCGTCGTCCCACGGCTCGAGCACGGCGCCACCCGCGCTGACCCGGGCGTGCCAGATCGTGCGGTCGATCGTGGAGTGCTCGCTGCACTGAGCGCGGATCCGGCGCTCCATCTCCTGCGGCGCCAGCCCGGTGCCTGGGCCGATCACGACGAACTCGCCGTCACCCCAACGAGCCACCGCATCCGTCTTGCGGGTGGTGCGGCGAAGCGCGTCAGCCACTGTGAGCAGCACCTCGTCGACACCCGACTGGCCGAGGCGACCCGATACCCGACCGAGCCCGTCAACGTCCACGAAGATGCAGTAGACGGCGTCGCCTCGGCGTCGGGCGGACTCGAGGATCTGGTCGCCGAGCAGGTCGAGCCCCTTGCGGTTCGCGAGGTCGGTCAGTGGGTCGTGGACGGTGGCGTCCTGGGCGAACTCCAGCGCCCGCTGCACCTCGCGCCGGTTCGCGGTGGCACGTCGGACGGCCACCAGCGCGAGCGCCGCGCCGAGGCCGAGCGCCATCGCCTGGCCTCCCCAGGCAACCGAGTCGCGCACCGCCCACAGCGACGGGTCGAGTACGGCCGAGACCAGGCCGGCCGCCCACGCCATGCCGAGCAGCGCGAGCAGGGCTGCCATCCACCGACCGCGCAGGCCGCCGAGACCGAGCGCAGCAGCACCCACTGCGGCGAGCGACGTCCAGCCGGGATCGCCGGTCGCGATCACGAGGGCGGCACCGACAGCCATGAGGACGACGGCCGCCGCATCGACCGCGCGGGGGCGTCGTGACATGGCCTGACGTTCCTCAGGCTGTGGTGAGCTCACGTCTCCCTGTCGTCAGGACCGGCTCAGATCTTGAGCGTCGCCCGTCACCGGCTGCCGAGCGGCCTCCCCCGGACCCTGGGCCGACGGTCGCTCGCTGCCACACGAGCGCTCGGCCGGCCCGACGTGCGGGCGGCTGCTCACCGCTGGCGCGCGGCGGCCCCGGACGTCGCGCGAACGGCCCGACGTACATCAGGAGCAGGTTCGCCGCGACGACGACCGCGAACACCGTCGCCCACGCCGCGGGCAGGACGACGAACCCCGCCACCACCCCGGCGCCGAGCACCACCAGCTTGACCAGCAGACGGAGGAGCCCGCTCTGCACCCGTGCTCGGGGCGCGGCGAACGCGCCCCACAGCACCACCGCCGCCGCGGGCAGCCCGACGCCCAGAGCCACGGCGCCGACGGACGACCCGTCGTAACGGAAGCCGGCGACCGCCAGCAGCCCGACGACGGCGACCTCCACCAGGAAGGCCACGGCATCGTTGGCATTCACGTCGTTGGCATTCACGTCTGGTGCACCGTGCCGACAGGGCGAGGCACCGGGGCGAACGCGCTGCAGCCGAGCCACGAGGGCAGCTGGCGGCGGACGTCGGTCGGCCCCAGCAGCGTCACCGACCCGGTGCGCAGCGCCTGGTCCCACGACTGGTCGCCACGCCAGAGCGACGTCAGCGTCCGCAGCGAGGTGCGCAGCGTCACTGCGACCGGGAAGCCCGGGTCGTCGTCGCAGATGGCGACGTCCTCGTCAGCCACGAGCCACCAGCGGGAGACGTCCGCAGCGACGTCGTCGAACTCGATGCCGACCACGGTGCGGCCGCGCGGCATGGCGGCCAGGTTCATCCGGCGGCGCATGTCCCACAGCAGCAGGTGCGGGTCGAGGTCGGCGTCCCCGAGGTCACCGATCCAGCGGATGCCCCAGGCACCGAGCGCCTCCACGACCTCGCCCAGCTCCTCACCACGCTGCGTCAGCCGGTAGCTCACGCGGTTCTCGCTGTCGTCACGCTCGACGATGCCGACCCGCGTGAGACTGCGCAGCCGTTTCGAGAGCAGGGCCGGCGACATCTTCGGCACGCCACGTCGCAGCTCGTTGAAGTGCGAGCTGCCGGACAACAGCTCGCGCACGACGAGCATGGTCCAGCGCTCGTCCAGGACCTCCATGGCCTTGGCCACAGGGCAGAACTGGCCGTATCCGGGCATGGGCACCTCGCCTCGCTCCGCTCGGTCGGGCGAGGAACTGCCAACCCGACGCTGCACGGGGGTCCAGTACACATCCAGAACCGCCGCCGGTACAGATGAGGGACTGGAGGACGGACCTCACCTGCACCGACGCTGGCCGCATCGACGCTCGTCGACCTCACGACCCTGGAGGTGTCCTCATGACAACGATGGTGGTCTCCCCACCTACCCTGCAGGACCAGGCTCCCGTCCTGCTCGGCCACGCAGCCGGATACGTGTGCGCGCGCACGATCGCGATGGGACTGCGACACGGTCTCGTGGCGGCGCTCGCCGACGCCGGCGAGCTCGGCCTGAGCGCCGACGCCCTCGCCGAGCGGCTGGACCTCGACCCGTTCTACGTGGGCGTCTGGTGCCAGGCCGGCCTCGCGGCCGGCGTCCTCGACCGGACGGACGACGGGTTCCGCGCCGCCCCTCACATGGCGACCCTGCTGCTGGACACGGGATCCCCGGCGTTCGTCGGCGGCCTGTTCCGGGTCTTCGAGCAGCCGGAGATGTTCCAGCGCTTCGACGACGAGCTGGCCAGCGGGGAACGACTCTGGTGGGACCGGTGCAGCCACGACTGGATCGCCAGCGTCTGCGGCACCGGCACACCGTTCTACCTGCGGCTCGTGCCGGGCGGTCTCGCGGCGGTGCCGGACGTGGACGAGCAGCTGCGCGGCGGGGGCCGGGTGCTCGACATGGCCTGCGGCGCCGGGTCGGGGCTGCAGCGGCTGGCCGAGACGTATCCGGCGGCGACGGTGGTCGGCGTCGACGGTGACCAGCACAGCCTCGATCTCGCAGCCCGACGACTGCAGGACGCCGGCCTGGCCGGCCGCGTGACACTCGTCCACAGCACGGTGGAGGACCTGCAGGTCGACGAGCCGGTGGACGTCGTCGTCAACAACATCTCGATGCACGAGTGTCGGGACATCGACCGTGCCACCGAGCGCGTCTACGAGGCGCTCGCCCCCGGCGGCACGTTCGTGGTCTCGGACTTCCCGTTCCCCGACACCGACGACGGCCTGCGGACCGTGCCCGGCCGCATCATGGCGGGCATCCAGTTCTTCGAGGCCCAGATCGACGACCAGCTGGTCCCCCGCAGCCGGTACGACGACCTGCTCGCCCGACACGGGTTCGTCGACGTCGCCAGCTGCACGCTCACCCCGGTGCACGCGCTCACCTGGGGGACGCGCGGCCGCGGGACGCCTCACTCGTGAGAAGGTGAACTGGACCCGTTCAAGACAAGGACGGCGCGCGGGCAGCCAGCCGGCGCCACCGTCATCGAGCTCGAAGAGTGGAGACCATGAGCACTGTCGCCAGCAACCCCGTCACCGGTCGCACCGCCGTCTCCGGGCCTCAGAAGCTCGGGCCGTTGACACCCCTCGTGGGTGAGTGGGAGGGGGACGTCGGCATCGATCTCTCCTACCACAACCAGGACGACGAGACGAGCCAGACCACCTACTTCGAGAAGGCGGTCTTCACGCCGATCCCCATCCAGGAGAACGGCCGGCAGGTCCTGTGGGGTCTGAGCTACAGCATGACGGCGTGGCGGCACGGCGAGGAGGCCATGGACCCGTTCCACGACGAGATCGGCTTCCTGCTGTGGGACAAGGCGAACGGTCAGGTCATGCGCAACGTCGTCTTCGGGCGTGGCATCGCGATCCTCGCGGGCAGCGACGCGCAGCTCGGCGACCGGGTGCTCCACTTCGACGCGAAGCCCGGTGACCCCTCCTACGGCATCCTGCAGAACCGGTACCTGATGGAGCGCGCGGAGATCAAGAACTTCACCAGCAGCTTCACCTTCAACAGCGACGGCACGATGAGCTACGTCTCCGACCTGCTGCTGCGGCTCGCCGCGACCGGCGAGGAGATGCACCACACCGACAAGAACAAGCTTCACCTAGTCAAGCGATACCATCCAAGCGCCGAGCTGGGCTGAAGCGAAACCCGCCTCTGCAAAAGCGTGGGTTGCGACCAAGATTG
>DASSTJ010000153.1:0-21714 GCA_035707965.1 Actinomycetales bacterium | reverse complement strand
CGGGCCCGGCTCCCCTGGTGGCGGGAGCCGGGCCGGCCGGTGCGTCGCTCAGGCGGACGGCTGCGCCAGGAAGAAGGCGACCTGGCCCTCCTGCACCTGGGCGTCCAACGTCTGCTCAGCGAGCATGGGCGCCGTCTGCGCCTCGACGAAGACGCGCGCGCCGCCTTCGTCGATGACGTCGTCCCCGGGGGTCGGCGCCTCGACGAGGCTCAGCTCGAGCCCCTGCTGGCCTGCCGCGATGCGCATACCGGCACCTTCGGGCGCCTGCGGGTCCTGCGTCAGGCCGAGCACAGCCTGCTGTGCCTGATCGGTCAACGTGAGCATGACTGCTCCTGTTCGGTAGAGACCAGTTGCTCTCCCACCCTCCGGGGAGCGAACAGACGGTGTCAAACAGGTGCGAGTCGCCCACCTGCAGACGTCCGGGCGCGGGCGGCGCGCCTAGAGGCCCTGCCAGTCCGGTTTCGCGGCCCACGTCTCGCGGAAGTAGTCCGCCAGCGCGAGGTCGCGCGCGGCGTCCTCGTCGAGCAGGACCGACGCGTGCGGGTGCAGCTGCAGCACCGAGGCGGGGCACATCGCGCTCACCGGCCCCTCGACCATGGCGCGCACGGCGGGCGCCTTGCCGGCGCCCGTCGCGAGGAGCACGACGTGCCGGGCTTCGCTGACCGTGCCCAACCCCTGCGTCAGCACGTGGTGCGGCACCTCCTCCCGGGTGCCGAAGAACCGCGCGTTGTCCTGGCGCGTCTGCTCGGTCAGGGTCTTCAGACGCGTGCGGGACGCCAACGACGAGCTCGGCTCGTTGAACGCGACGTGCCCGTCGCTCCCGATGCCGAGCAGCTGCAGGTCGACGCCGCCGGCATCCGCGATGGCCTGCTCGTACCGGCGGCACGCCGCGGGCAGGTCGGACGCGCTGCCGTCAGGTCCGTGCACGGCCGCCGAGCGGATGTCGACCCATTGGGCGAGCTCACGCGCGATGACCTGGCGGTACGACTGCGGGTGGCTGCTCGGCAGACCCACGTACTCGTCGAGGAGGAACGCGGTGGCCTGCGAGAACGACACCCGTCCAGCGGCGCAGCGCACCGCGAGCTCGTCGTAGACGCCGAGCGGGCTCGAGCCGGTCGCGAGTCCCAGCACCGCGTCCGGACGCCGGGTCAGCAGCGCCTCGACCGCGTCGGCCGCGAGCCCGGCCACCGCTGCCGCGTCGGGCAGGATCACGACCTCCACGGCACTCCTTCGCTGCTGGTGCTCGCCTTCTCGAGGTGTCGCGTGGCGGCACGGGCCGCCGACGACGACGCACCCACGATCGCGGCGCCCAGGGCGGCGACGTCCGACCCGGGCGGGATGATCGCCACGCGCTCGGGCAGGTCGAGTGCGGCGAGGAACGGTGCGACGTCGGCGGCGTGGCGAAGTGCCGCCGTCACCGCGGTGAGCAGCCGGTCACCCAGGTCGGTCACACCCCCGCCGAGCACCACCGTCTCGACATCGCACGTCAGCACCAGCAGCCGCACCGCCGCGGCGACGTGAGCGGCGAACCGGTCACGCACCACGAGCGCTGCCCCGTCCCCGGCGTCCGCTGCGTCGAACAGCGCGTTGGCCGAGGAGGTGCCGACGGCGGTCGGCCACGCGGCCGCGATGGCCGAACCCGAGGCCAGCGTCTCGAGGCACCCGCGCTGGCCGCAGCTGCAGAGCGGCCCGGCCGGGTCCACCGGCACGTGGCCGATCTCACCGGCAGCGCCCCGGGCGCCCCGTCGCAGGCGCCCCCCGGTGACCAGACCGGCCGCCAGGCCCGTGCCGATGCTGAGGTAGGCCAGGTCCGCGTCCTCCAGCGCCAGGAGGCGGGCCGCCCCCACGGCCGCCACGTTGACGTCGTTCTCGACCACGACACGCACTCCCAGCCGCTCGGCGAGCGACCCGCCAAGGTCGATGGGCTCGTCGCCCAGGTCCAGGTTGACGGCGTGGGAGACGCGTCCCGTGCCCGGCTCCACCAGCCCTGGCACCCCGACGCCGACGACGTCCAGCTCGGGGACCCCGTGGCCCGGTGCCGCTCCGCTGCCGATGGCGCCGCGGACCACCAACCGGTGCACGAGGGCGTCGACGGCTCGGGCGGCCGACTGCACGACGCCGTCCGCACCTCGCGCTGTCCGCAGTCGCACGCGAGCGCGCACCTGGCGGTGCTCGTCCATGGCGACGGCGAGCACCTTCGACCCCCCGATGTCGACGCCGGCCACGAGGCGTTGCGGTATGAGCGCCGTCCCCGACGGCGGGGCGCTGGCCGTGCTCACGTCGTCCGCCCGTCAGCCGTCGTCCGCCCGTCAGCCGTCGTCCGCCCGTCGGCCGTCGTCCACCCGTCGGCGAGGGCCAGGTCAGCGGCCGCCAGGTTCGCTCGGGACGCCCCGAACGTCACCAGGGACGCGGCGCCGGGCAGGGGCGCCTCACCGGGCCAGCCGGTCTCGACGACCACGACGTCCGGACGGCGGTTCGCCAGCGCCTGCACCAGGGCACCGACCGCCGGGTGGCGGTGCAGCTCACGCACGAGCGCGACGACCGGACGACCAGCGGCGCGGGTGAGCACCGAGTCGAGGTCGACGTCCGGCTCGACGTCCACGACGACCTCCGGCCGGAGGACCTCGCCGGAGTCGACCGAGCCCCAGGGCACGACACCGACAGCGACATTCGTGCTGCCGGCGAAGCGGAGCACGGTCGCCTCCTTCAGCGGAGGTGTGCTGCCGCTGCGGCGCAGAGCGGCCCGTGCCGCCTGCCGCCCCGCCTCCGGCTGGCCCCCGATCTCGGCGCCCGCCTGCAGGTCGCGGATGCGCTCGACGGCCCTGGCGACCCGGCTGGCCGCGTCGGCGAGCCGCTCGGCGGGCAGCTCACCCCGCCGAACGGCGTCCAGGATCCCGCGCACGACGGCGTCGGTGTGGTCAGCGTCCTTGTCGGGGCCCAGGCAGAGCAGGTCGCAGCCGGCGCCGAGCGCGAGGACCGCGGCTGCAGGCTCACCCCGGCCCTCCCACGCACCCCGCATGTCGAGCGCGTCGCTGACGACGAGGCCATCGAACCCGAGGCCGCCGGACGACGGGCCCTCGCGCAGGAGGCGCAGCACCGGCGCACTGAGCGTCGCGGGCAGCCGGGGGTCGAGCGCCGGCACCACGACGTGGGACGTCATGACCGCGACCGTCTGCGCCGCCACCGAGGCGGCGAAGGGCACCAGCTCGCGCTGCTGCAGCACCTCGATCGGCGCGTCGACGGTCGGCAGCCCCAGGTGCGAGTCGACCGCCGTGTCTCCGTGCCCCGGGAAGTGCTTCACGCACGCGCCGACGCCAGCTTCCTGCAGACCGTGGACGTAGGCGGAGGCGTGCCGCGCGACGTGCTGCGGCTCGGCACCGAAGCTGCGCACCCCGATCACCGGGTTGTCCGGGTTGCTGTTGACGTCGACGACGGGCGCGAGGTCGAGGTCGACACCCGCCAGGCGCAGCTCGGCCCCGATGGCTGCCGCCACGCTGCGTGTCAGCCGTGGGTCGTCGGCCGATCCCAACGCCGCGTTGCCGGGCTGCTCGCTGCCCCTGCGCATGTGCAGCCGGGTGACGTCCCCGCCCTCCTCGTCGGTCGCCGTGATGAGGTGCGGCGCTCGTGCGTGGAGCTCGGCGTTCAGGCTCGTCAGCTGCTCCACGCTCTCGACGTTCGACCCGAAGAGGCAGAGCGACCCGAGTCCGTCGTCCAGTCGTCGGCGCACCCAGTCGGGCACCGAGGGGCCGGCGAAGGCGCTCTGCAGGACCGCGAGCGCCAACCGTGTCAGCTCGTCCACGTCAGCCCTTCACCGCGCCCTGCACGATGCCGGCGCTCATCCGGCTCTGCACGGCGAGGAAGAAGATGACGACCGGGATCGTCATGAGCGTGGAGCCCGCCATGATGCCGGCCCAGTCCGTTCCCGCATTGACCTTGTTGAAGGAGCGCAGCCAGACGGGCAGCGTGAGGTTCTCCGGCCGGTTCATCAGCACCAGCGCGGTGACGAACTCGTTCCACGCCTGGATGAAGGCGAACACCCCGGTTGCCACGAGGCCCGGTGCGACCAGCGGGAAGGTCACGCGCCGGTAGGCCGAGAAGCGGCTGCAGCCGTCGACCATCGCCGCCTCCTCGAGCTCGACCGGCACGCCGGCGATGAAGCCACGAAGAGTCCAGATCGTGAAGGGCAGCACCGCGGCGATGTAGACGATGGTCAGGCCGATGATGGTGTTCGTCAGGTCCCATCCGTCGAGCAGGTGGTAGATCGACAGGATCATCGCCTCGCCGGGCAGCATCTGGACGGCGAGGATGACGAGGATGAACCAGCGTCGGCCCCGGAAGCGGTAGCGCGTCAACGCCAGCGCGGCGAGCAGGGCGAGAAGCAGCGCACCCACGACGGTGAGGAGGGTGACGGCCAGGCTGTTGCGCAGCGCGTCGAGGAAGGGGAACTGGCTCTCGTCGACGATCACGCGGTGGTAGTTGCTGAGGGTGGGCTCGACCGGCACGAACAACGGGTCCGGACGTCGGACCAGTCGGTTGGGCAGCAGCGACGTGGTGACCATCCAGTAGACCGGGAACATGGAGGCCGCGAAGACCACGACCGCCGCCGCGTTCACCACGAGCCGGCCGGCCAGGGTGCGACCGCCTCGGCGTCGCCCGGCAGGCGTCCGGGCAGTGCGGCCGGCGGCTCCGGACCGGCGCGGGCCGGCGGGCACGAGGTCGGCCACGGTGGTGGTCGGCGCGGTCACAGCTCCTCCTGCTTGAGGATCTGGCGGACGTAGAAGCCCGACGCGACGAGCATGATGACGACCATGAGGACGGCGATCGCGCTGCCCATGTCGAACCGCCCCTGGGCGATGCCCACCTGGTAGATGTACACGCCGATCGTGGCGGTCTTGGCGGTGATGCCACCCTGGTCCTGCAGGGCGAAGATCTGCGTGAAGACCCTCAGGTCCCAGATCACCTGGAGCACCGTCACGAGCAGCAGCACCGGTCGGATGAAGGCGATCGTGATGTGCCGGAAGCGCTGGCGCCCGTTGGCGCCGTCGATCTCCGCGGCCTCCATGACGTCACCGGGAACCTGGCTCAGCGCGGCATACAGCGTGAACGCCACGAACGGCACCGACTGCCACACGATGATCACGGTGGCGACCGCGAAGAACGACACCGGGTTGATCAGCCAGGAGTGCCCCTGGTAGTCGAGGCCGACGTTCGTGAGCAGCCAGTTGACCACGCCGTACTGGGTGTCGAACATCCAGCCCCAGATGACGATCGCAGCGAGTGGCGGCATGGCCCACGCGAACAGCAGACCGACGGTGACGGTCAGCCGCATCGCTCGCCCGAGGTGCGTGAGCAGCAGCGCCACGAGCGTCCCCAACGCCATGGTCAGCAGGACGTTGACGGCGCAGAACGCGATACTGCGGCCGAGCACCGTCCAGAAGTACGAGTCGGTGAGCACCTGTCGGTAGTTGTCCAGGCCCACGAACTCCGGCGGCTGGCCGAAGACCTGGGCCCTGCCGTACTTCTGCGTCGAGGTGATGACGAGCTTGATCAGCGGGTAGCCGGTCAGGACCAGCAGGACCACGCTGGCCGGCGCCAGCAGCAACAGGGGCAGCGGCGGGCTGGGCCTGGGGAAGCGAGCGCCCGGCCGGTGCGGCGCTTCCACCCGGGTCGCTGTGGCCACGGGCCCTCCTTCTCCTATGTCGCGTCGGACGCCTGCCCAGGCGCGCTCGTCGCCCCGCGGTCGAGGCCGGCCGGTCGAGCAGGCGCCCGGTGCCCGCTCGACCGGCCGAGCCGGTCTCATCTCGAGCCGGTCAGCGGTTGAGCGCCGCGGTGATCTTCTCGTCGGCCGCGGCCGCGAGCGAGGCGACGTCTCCACCCCGAGCGATGTTGACGAAGAGGTCCTCGAGGATCTTGTCGGACTCGACGTTCGCCCAGCCCGGCGCCGCCGGCGTAGATCGCGTGTTGCTCGCGGCCTTGGCGATGGCCTGCGCCACGTCATCACCGCCGAGGGCGCTGAAGAGGCTGGTCTTGGCGGGGATGAGGCCAGCCTGCGCCATCTTCGTCTGGTAGCCGTCGCTCAGGAGGATCTTGAGGACGTCGTACGCCAGGTCCTTGTGCTTGGACTTCGCGGCGATCGCGACGTTGGACCCGCCGAGGAAGATGGGCGCGGTCTCTTCCGGCGTCGCCCCCGGCAACGCGAAGACGCCCAGGTTCGCCTCGGCCTTGGGGCAGCCGCCGTCCGCGGCGAGGATCGAGCCCTTCACCCAGCCCGGCGCCGAGAGCATCCCGATCTCACCGGCGCAGTAGGGAACCTGCGGGTTCGTCTCGTTGCCGTCCTTCGCCGCGCCCGACGCCTCGTTCATGACCTTCTGCACCTGCCTCAGGCCGGCCACCGACTCGGGCGTCGACAGGGCCCCTTGCCACTTCCCGTCCTTCTGCACCGCCAGGTCCCCGCCTGCTGCCCAGATGTAGGGCAGCGCGTTGCGCCAGTCCTGGCCGGGGAAGTAGATGCCCGAGAAGTTCTTCTTGCCGGATGCCTGCTTGAGCCTGGCGCCGTCGGCGACGTACTCGTCCAAGGTCTGGGGCACGGAGATGCCCGCCTTGGCGAACAGGTCTTTGCGGTAGAAGACAAGACGCGAGCCCGCGTAGTACGGCGCCGCGTACAGCTTGCCGTCGTACGTCCCGGCGTCGACGAAGCCCTTGAGCAGGTCGTCTCCACCGAGCTCGGCCTTCTTGTCGGTGATGTCCTCGAAGGCGCCTGCCGAGGTGAAGGCCACGGCCTGCGTGTTGCCGGCCTCGACGACGTCCGGGCTGTCGGACCCTGAGAGCGAGGTGGTCAGCTTGTCGACGAGACCGTCCCAGACCTGCTCCTCGATGACGAGCTCGGACGTGGGGTGCTGCTTCTTGAACTCGGCGACGGCGTAGTCCCGCACGTCCTGCGGCGTGTCGGTGCCGACGAGCCAGAGCCGTACCTTGGCTCCCGCGTTCTGGCTGGTGCTCGTCGCGTCGTCGCTGCTCCCGCCGCACGCGGTCATGGCCAGGGCAGCCACGACGCCGAGGGCGGCCAACCGGGTGGTGCTCTTCACGTGGTTCCTCCCGAGTACCGGACGACCGTCGGACGACGGGCGCCGTGGATGCCTGAGAACTCCGACCCCCACCGCGTTCTGGCGTTTATTAGCAAAGCGCCCTTAATATTTCATCGCAAGGACTTGGCGGTCACGATCCGATAACGGACGGCCTCTGGGGCGGCAGGGACGCGTGGGGGCGACGCTGCGTCACATGTCGGTGTGGCAGACGCCCTGCCCGAGCACCGCCAAGCCCTCCAGGTCGCCGGGCCCGAACCGCGCCTGGGTGCTCGTGCTCGGGTACATCAGCTCGGTCGTCGCGTTCACGTGCCCGAGACCGACAACGTGCGCCAGCTCGTGCAGTACGATCGCGCGCTGCTGCTCCACCGCACCGCTGCGGGCGAGCGCGTCGAAGACGTCGGCGTCCAGCGCCACCTGACCGCTCACCAACCGAGCGGACGCCGGTCCGCGGGGCGTGACCATCGTGCTGCCACCCACGCCGGCCACGTCGCCGGCGAGCGCGGGATAGCCGGCTGCGTCGGACCACCCGATGAGCACCGGCGACCACCGGTTGCCGTACCGCGGGACGTCGACGGCCTTGCGGTGCTCCGAGAGCCGCTCGTCGGTCAGCCCGTCGTCGACGAACACCAGCCCCGTGGCCCCGCTGAGCATGTCCATCGCCTCGTGCACGAGCCCCGGACCGCCGGTCGGCAGGGACGACGTGCTGACCACGTAGTGCACCGGCCGGCACGGGTCGTAGGTCACCGGGGAGCCACCCGGCAGCGTGTCACGGAAGACGTGCGGGCCGCTCGACACGACCTCGACCGGCGGAAGGAGCCTCGAGCTCCGCGCGTCGGCAGGGAGCGGCGGGTACAGCAGGCCGCTGTCCCCCAGCGCGGTGGGCAGTCGCCACACCAGAAGCCCCACCACGCCGGCCAGGACGAGTCCCAGCACCGTCCGCAGCTGGGCGGAGGTGAGCAGCGGGCCAGACGTCACGCCAGGTGATCGGCACCCTCTCGGCCGGCCTTGACCTCTGCCGCGGCGACGGGGCGCTCAGCTGCTGACGCGACGACGAGCCGGCGTCAGGGGATCTCGTCCTCGTCGACGACGTGGACGGCGGCCTCCTCTGCGCCCGCGCCGGCGCCGGCGATGCCGACGTCCTCCGCCACCATGTCCTTCTCGGTGTCCTCGTGGGCACCCTCGTCCGGGGCGACGAGCCGCCCCGCGCGCTCGTCACCCACCTCTCCCCCGTCGTCCGGGTCGGCGTACCCCAGGTCGCGATCGAGCTGGGTCTCGGTGTCGACGCGCTCGTCCAGGGGGTCGGGACGCCGAGCCAGCGGGTCCTCGACCTGCAGATTCGGGTCGGGCACCTCCTCGGCGAGCCGCATGTCGAGCGTCTCGCCCTCCTCGGCCTCGGACGCGGTCGTGCCGAACTTGTCGACCGCTACCGGCCGGTCGGGCGGCGAGTAGCCCTCCTCGAGCACGTCGTCCAGGCCACGATCGACCAGGGTCTCCTCCGGCTGCAGCTGGTCGTCGTCGTCGATGCTGTACGAGCCGCCGAGGCCGTCGCCGATGCTGTCGTCGTCGGTGTTGGTCATGTGCTCGACCCTGCCACGAGCGGGGACTCGTCGCGCGCCGACCGCCCACCCGCGTGGTTCGTCGTGCGGCCGCTCGTCGGGGTACCGCGGGACGGGCGTCTCAGGCCTGGATCTCGGTGAGCACCCGAGGCAGCTGCTGCGCGACCTCCCGCGCGAGGTAGCCGAGCGGCCCGATCGCCGCCGTCAGCCGGTCCCCCGCACGTCCGTGCAGGTGCGATCCCCAGACCGCCGCCTGGGCCGGGTCGGCCCCGCGCGCCGCCAGCCCGGCCACCGTGCCGGCCAGAACGTCGCCGGACCCCGAGACGCCCAGTCCGATGCCGCCGCTGTCGTCCCGCCAGAGGCGCCCGTCGGGTGCGGCGATCCACGAGGACGGGCCACCGCAGCGCACCACGGCACCGGTCCGTCGCGCGAGCTTCGTCGTGGCAGTCGCTGGGTCCTTCTCGATCTCCTCAGGCGTCACGCCGAGGGTGCTGGCGAGCTCGTTGACGTTGGGTGTGAGGATGCAGCCGCCGGGGAGGCGCTGGAGGACGTCGGCGCGCTCGGCGACGTACGCGTGCGCGATGGCGTCCAGCACGACGGTGCACGTCAGCTCGGGCACCACGCGGTCGAGCAGCTCGCAGCAGGCCTCCGGGTCGTCCATGCCCGGACCGAGCACGACCGCCCGGCAGCCCAGTGCCAGGTCGAGGACGCGTTCCGCGGCCTGGTCGGCGATGTCGCCGTCGGGTGTCTGCGGCAAGGGACGCACGAGCGCCTCCGGCATGGCTATCGCGAGCAGCGGTGCGGCCTGGTCCACAGTCGCCACCTGCAGCTTGCCGGCACCGCACCGAAGCGCCGCCTCCGCGGCGAGCAGCACCGCTCCGGGCGTCTCCACGTGCCCACCGACCACGAGCACCCGTCCGCGGCTCTCCTTGTCCGTGCCCGGGTCGGGCAGCGGCCAGTCACGCAGGACGGACGAGGTGACGACCGTCGCCTCAGGGTTGGACATCCGCCGCCACCTGCGCCCCCGGCTCCTTGGTGACCGGCTCACGCTGACGGTCCACGGCCGTCGTGTCGTTGGCCCGGACCAGCTGCAGGCTGCCGTTCCTCGTCACGTAGGTCGTCAGCGAGCAGTTGCCCAGCGGCTCCCCGCGATCGATCTCGAGCAGCCGCTCTTCCCCCAGGTGCTCGATCACCATGCGGGCGCACATGATCACCGCCTGGTGGCTGAACACCGCGACCCGCTTGCCGGTGAGCTCCTGCTGCCACGACGTGAAGAGGCTGCGCACGCGCAGCGCCACGTCGCACCAGCTCTCCCCACCGGGCGGCCGGTAGTAGAGCTTGCCGGTACGCTGCCGCCGCTCGGCCTCGGACTCGTAGAGCTCGGAGATGCCGCTGCTGGTCAGTCCGTCGAAGGCGCCGAGGTCACGTTCGCGCAGGCGCTCGTCGGACCTCACCTCGAGGCCCCAGCCTGCTCGCTCCACGGCCGTCCGGGCGGTGTCGAGCGCTCGCTGGTACGGCGACGACAGCACGACGTCGGGCCGTTCGTCCTCGGGCAGGTCACGCCACCACGACCCGACGGCCGCGGCCTGGCGCTCTCCGACGTCCGACAGCGGGGTGTCCGCGTCCCGGAACTCGAGATCCAGCCGCGCCTTGCCGGCCTCTCGGGCGTGGAGGGCGGCCACGTTGCCGACGCTCTCGCCGTGCCGGATCCAGGTCAGCTCGGCCGGCCAGCCCACATGGGTGCGCTCGTCGGCAGGCTGGTCGGCCGCTGACTCGCTCTCGGTCGTCATGCTGCTGGTCACCATCCTGTGACGCTAGCGAGTCAGCACTAGGCTCGCGCGCAGAGAGGCACGACCACGGACGGGAGAGACGAGGGTGTCCCAGAGGAGCAGCGGCCGGGCGAGCGGTCGACAGCCGGCCTTCCCGTCGGGCGAGCAGGTGGAGCTGCGCCGCGGCGACCAGCGCGCGGTCGTGGTCGAGGTCGGTGGTGGTGTGCGGTCCTACGAGGTCGGAGACCGCGAGGTGCTGCAGCCGTACGCCGTCGACGCGATGTGCGACGGCGCCCACGGCGCGCCCCTCATCCCCTGGCCGAACCGTCTGGGTGACGGTCGGTACTCGTGGGACGGCACCGACTACCAGGTGCCGCTCACCGAGCCCGAGAAGGGCAACGCGATCCACGGCCTGATGCGGTGGCGCTCGTGGACGACGTCCCAGCGGTCGGACGAGCGTGTCGTCATGGCGGCGCACCTGCGCCCGATGCAGGGGTACCCCTTCGCGCTCGACCTCGAGGTCACCTACGAGCTCGGCGACGAGGGCCTCACCGTCATGACGACCGCCACCAACGTGGCCGACACCGCCTGCCCGTACGGGCACGGTCAGCACCCTTACCTCTCGCCCGGCGCTGGGCAGGTGCTCGACGACTGCACCTTCCACCTCGACGCGCAGACGCGCGTCGAGGTGGACGACGAGCGGCAGCTGCCGACCGGACGCGTGCCCGTCGCCGACTCCCCGTACGACTTCCGGTCACCGCGCAGCCTCGGCGAGCTGCGGATCGACTACGCGTTCACGGACCTGTCGCGCGACGACGCCGGACGCGCGTGGATGCGCCTCACCGGGCCAGACGGCGGCGAGGTGGGTCTCTGGGTCGACGAGCACTACCCCTACCTGGAGGTCTTCACCGGCGACACGCTGGCGCCGGCGCGTCGCCGTCGTGGCCTGGGCGGGGAGCCGATGACCTGTCCCCCCAACGCGCTGGCCACCGGCGAGCAGGTGCTGCGGCTCGAACCGGGGGACGTCGTGACGACGACCTGGGGCGTCCGACTGCTGTGAGGCCGTCGCTCAGGAGGCGAGCCGACGCTGCGGCCGCGTGCCCGCGGCAAGCCGCGCCGCGACCGTGCGCCGCGCCTGGTCACGCGCCTCGCGCCGGGCCTCGGCGAAGTACTCCTCTGAGTCGAGAGCGCCGCTGACCCACTTGCGGCCGCGGTCGTCGACGACCTTCTGTCGCTTCACCATGTGCCGTCCTCCTCCTCCTCATCGTACGTGTTCTTCCCCCTCCGGGGGGCTGTCACACCTGCGCCAGGCCCGCACCCAGAAGGTTGGCCAGCACGCGCAGCAGCTCCACGTCGGACTGGTCCAGCTCACCTGCGACCGGAGCGTCCACGGTCAGCATGCCCAGCGGCCACGAGCCCGCAGTGACGGCCACCGCCGCCACCGTGGCGTACCCCGCGCCGGGTGACGGCGTGACCATCGGGCTGCTCGCGACGTCGTCCACGATGACGAAGTCGCCGGACCGCACCAGGTCGAGCACGGCGTCCCCGTCCGGGGTTCCCGCCTCGAAGTGCGCCCGGGGCAGGCTCGGCCGGCCGCTCCAGGCCTCCCTGCTGAGGCCCTTCCAGTTGTCGTCCAGCCGGTAGAAGGCGCTGCGCGCGCCCTCCGGCGAGAGCTTGACCACCGCCTCCACGACCGCCTGGGTCAGCTGGCCGGCGACGTGGTCACGCTCGGACTCGTCCACTGCGTCCGCCATCTCGCCCAGGTAGTTCGTGATCGGGGCGAGAGCGCCGTTCAACGTGAGCGCGAGCTCGGCCTCCGCCTCGACCGCCACCTGCTCCGCGGTGCGGCGACGGCGGTCGGTGAGCCGGTGCTGGATCGCGCCGAGCACGATCGTGGCCGCCGTCGTGACCGCCCCGAGCGTCAGCAGCCACGTGCGTGTGCTGCCGGACGTCTGACCCGCCTGCGCGGACAGCAGGTACGTGGCCACCGCGGCGACCACGGCGCCGGCGCTGAGGGCGACACCGAGGACGCGCTGGCGGTGGAGCGCCCGGCGGGCCTGATGCTCGCGCAGTGCCGTGCTCATGGGCGACCCCCTCCCCTACGCTCGTCGGCCGATGCCACCGCGTCCGGTTGCGACGTCCGCCACACAGCCGGTCCTGCCACCGGGCACGGCTGAACGCTAGCGCCGTCGTCCGACAGCGCAGCCGCACCACGCTCGTGCGGCGCCGGAGGGGCGACCCGGCTAGCCTCGACGTGGCGACCACCTGGAGGAGCGATGACGACCCTGCCGAACGGCCCTGACGTGCCGGACGAGGTGCCCACCGCTGACTACCTCGAGCAGCACACGCCCACCGAGCCCGACCTCGACGCCGGCGACGAGGAGGTCTCGGCAGCCCCGTTGGACACGGAGCGCGTCGACGCGCACGAGCTCGACGCGGACGTCGAGGCCGACGAGGCCGATCTCATCGAGCAGTCGACCAGCGTGCCCGGCGACGACGAGCAGCTCGACCAGGAGTAGAGCCAGCCGCCGAGGGACGGCCGCACCGAGTCGGGCGCGACTCAGAGGGTGACCAGCTCGCCGGTGACCAGCTCCATCACCGGGCGCTCCCCGCGCAGCTCGAGGGCCGCGGTCTCCTGGACGTCGACCACATCGGCGACCGAGGCTGGCAGTCTGTCGCTGCTGCCGCCCAGCCACGCCGGGCGCGCTGAGGTCTCCGCCGCAAGGATGAGGGCCGCGGTCGAGACGGAGAGGGTCGCCGAGCCGGCGATCGCGAGGTCGTGGATGGCCACGCCGTAGAAGAGCCAGAGGCTCGCGACGGAGACCGTCATCACCCACGTGCCGACCGCGACGGACGACGACCGCCGGTTCCACCACGTCGCCGCGGTCACGCGCAGCTGCGGGAGCCTCGACGCGATGCCCGTGGCGGCGAGCGGAGCCGTCAGCCAGGGCAGCGGCACCGTGACGACCGCGAGGCCGACCAGCCCGGCGACGACGCCGAACGCGCGCAGCTCCCGCCGCCGGCGGCCCCCCGGCTCGAGCGCGAGCCACATGACGACCAGTCCCCCGGCGAGAGCGCAGGTGTTCGCGAGGATCTGCGGTGGGTCGTCGACACGCAGCCCGTAGGCCAACCAGGCCGTGGCAGACAGGGATCCGATCTCCCACGACCGGACGCTGA
This sequence comes from Actinomycetales bacterium, assembly GCA_035707965.1. Classification (GTDB taxonomy): domain Bacteria; phylum Actinomycetota; class Actinomycetes; order Actinomycetales; family Angustibacteraceae; genus DASSTJ01. The sequence continues at coordinate 8,127 of DASSTJ010000153.1, read as the reverse complement.
GGCCTCCCGCGTCTCGGGTGCGAGCGAGCAGCACGATCTGGGGGACGGCGATGAAGCAGCCGAGGACGGCAGCGGTGTAGGCAGCAGACGACGCGAGCAGCACGACAGAGGACCAGTTCTACGAGCACGACGACGAAAGGCCCAGACCGAAGCCGGTCGGGCCTCCACACACGGGGGGACGTCTGCTCTGTCGGCAGCGCGAGGCCGGCACAAGAGGGCACCCGCCGCCCGTCACCCGGTGATCCTGCTCACACTGCAGTGGCGACGTCGGCTGCGACGCGCCCGGCGGTCGTCACCGGCCGAAGCGAGCGCCGTGCCGCCCGTCGTGGCCGCGGTGGCGATCGTCACCACGGTGGTCGGTGCCGTACCGGTGTCCGCCGTACCAGCCGTGGTCGTCGCCACGACGGTCGGCCCAGCGGGACCGGCGAGCGTCGTCGTCCCGGCGTCCGTCCGCGGCGAGGACGTTGACGGTTCGGTCTGACCGCTTCCCAGCCTGGCTCTCACTGCGCCAGCGACTCTCGGCCTTCGCGTGGCTCTCCGCCTCGTGCTTCACGCGCACGTGGCGAGCATGGTGGTGCCAGCGCTTGCCGGTCACGCCCATGAGGTCACGATGGTCCTTCCAGAAGGCCCGCAGGTCCGTCCAGATCTCGCCGGTCGTGCTGTCGGCCGCGACCTCGTCGCGAAGGTCGCTGAGCGCTGCGGCAGCCGCGTCGATCCGCTCGAGCCAGGCGGCCTGCTCGTCGTCGCTCAGCCGGTCGGAAGCGGCCACCTTCGTGCGCGCGTCCTCGAGCTGGGCGACGAGCCGGTCGATGTGCCCGAGCACCACGGACCTGACCTGGTCCGTCGTCGGCATGGTCCGAGTCGCCGGGTCTGCACTGAAGGCGACCTTCGTCGTCTCGTTGGCCTGCTGTCCCCCGTCGGTGACGTGGCAGGCGTATGCCGGCGCGGCAGCGCCGAAGCACAGCGCGGCGACTCCCCCAGCCGCGATGGTGCTGCGGGTGCGATGACGGCCGACCGATCGGATGACACTGGTGAAGGTGCTCATGTGAGGCCCCCTCCTCCCGTGGGTCGATTTCGAACTTTTCGACCGTATCGGTCGGTCAGTCGCGCACCACTCGGATTGCGGCGTGTCGGGCGCCGATCACCGGCTCGTGCTGACACGCCGTCTTGCAGGTCGGGACACCGGTTCGGTCAGTGAGATGACGGTCCGCGCCCTGGCTGCGAGAGTCACCCCGTGCAGCTCGTGGTCGGCGCCGTCCTCGTCGACGACCTCGTCCTGCCCAGCAAGGTCCTGGCTGCCCGACGGGCGTCGCCCCCCGCACTGACCGGACGGTGGGAGTTCCCGGGCGGCAAGGTGGAGCACGGCGAGACGCCGCAGGGCGCGCTTCGGCGCGAGATCCGGGAAGAGCTCTCAGTGGACGTCCAGCTGGGCACCGAGCTGGTCGGTCCGGACGACGGGTGCTGGCCGATCTCGGAACGCCTGACGATGCGCCTGTGGTTCGCGCGCGTCGTCGGCGTGCCGCGACCCGAGGCAGCGCACGACGAGGTGCGCTGGCTCACCCGGGCCGAGCTGGAGGACGTCCCATGGCTCCCAGCGGATGTCGCCGTCGCACAGCGGCTCCACGACTTCCTCACCGGCTGACGGGCCCCGCGCCCCCAGCACGCGGCAACCAGCGCTGGCCGAGCCAGGGTCGTCGCCGCACCCATCGGGGGCCGCCAGGTCCGCAGGTGCGTCAGCGTGCTCGCGCGCAGTCGATGCAGAGCCGCGCCTCGGGTCGCGCCTCGAGCCGCTCCGGCGCGATCTGGCCGCCACACCGCTCGCAGATGCCGTAGCGACCGGCCTCGAGCTCAGCGAGGGCGTGCAGCGCGTCGCCCCGCGAATGCTCGAGGCGTTCGAGCAACGACGCGAGCTGCTGCCGCTCGAACGCGATGGTGGAGCCCTCGGGATCGTGCTCGTCGTCCGCGTTGTCACCTCGGGACGCCTCGATCATGCCCGCGAGCTGCCGTTGCAACGACACGATCTGCTGCGTGGCCGACTCGACCCGACGGGTGAGCTCGTCGCGGGTGGGCATGACAGGTGGAACCACGCGACGCCGCGCGACGTTCCCGACGCGAGCTGCGTCAGCTGTCGAGCACCTTGGCGTCGAGAACCTCCTCGTCGACGACCACTGCGCGAAGTCGACGATCGAGCGAGACGTGGACCAGGGCCGCACTCAGCGACGACAGGTCCTTGCGGCCGGCCAGGCTCACGAGCTCGTCGACGTCGTGCGGCAGCCCGAGGTCGTTCGCCGAGTCGAGCACACGCTCGTCGGCGTAAGGACGCAGCCACGGCCAGACGTGCTGGGCCTCACGCAAGAAGATGCGCGCGCCCACCGGCCCGATCCCCGGGAACTCCTCCAGGAGTCGGGCGGCATGCCGGACGTCGTGCTCCGCCTCGTGCCCCAGCCGACGCAGGTCGCCGCCGTACCAGTCGACGACGAGACCCGCTGCGGCGATCAGGCGCGTGGCGGTGATCTGGTCGTAGCGCCGGTACCGGGCACGACCCAGCGCGGCCACGACGTCCTGGTGGTCGGCGTCGCGCACACGAGCCGCCGTCGTGAGGCGCACCGCCCACAGCTCCCGAGCCGCGGCGACGGCCACGTCGGACGAGATGCGCGTGCTCATCAGCTGCGCAAGCACCAGCAGCTGGTACAGCGCCGCCGGCTTGTCGACCAGCCGGACGCCTGCCTGCGCCGCGTAGGTCGCACCGGCTCGATCGACGAGGCGGCGCACCAGCCGTCTCCGCTCGAGCGATGCTGCACCGGTCGGGCCGCCAGCCCTCGGGTTCCCCTGCTTGATCACCATGTCGTCCAGCATGGCGGCTCGACCCGAGACACCGCCGAGCTCGTCCACAGGCCCGGCAGCACGGCGTCAGGCGTTCAGGCGGGGTTCAGCTGCTCGCCGGGGGACGCAGGCTCGTCCTCCGGCCCGCTCGGCGCCCGGCGGACGGCGTCGCCACCGTCCGGTGCCCCTTCGCCGTCCGCGGCGGCACGAAGTGCTGCGATGTCGAGCTTCTTCATCCCGAACATGGCCTTCATGGCGCGGGTGGCGCGCAACTGGTCGGGGTCGGCGAACAGCTCGTCCATGCCCTCGGGCGCGACCTGCCACGAGAGGCCGAAGCGGTCCTTCAGCCAGCCGCAGGGGCCCTCCTCGCCGCCACCCTCCCGCAGCCGGTCCCAGTAGTAGTCGATCTCGTCCTGCGTGTCGCAGGTGACCAGGAACGACACGGCCTCGCTGAAGGGGAACTGCGGCCCGCCGTTGATGCCGATGAACCGCTGGCCGGCGAGCTCCCACTCGACGACCATGGCGGTGCCGGGCTCGCCCGGTCCCGCCTCCGTGTACCGGTTGACGGTGACGACCCGAGAGTCCGGGAAGACGTCGCAGTAGAAGGCGGCGGCCTCTTCAGCGTCTCCGTCGAACCACAGGTTGGGCACGATCGGGTGCGTGAGCTTGGGTGCCATGGCTGCGTCCTCTCTCCGGTGGCGGACGACGTCCCACCACTGATCCTGTACCGATAGACCCGCCGGGGTGCCGAAAGTCGTCGGTCAGGCGGAAGGAACCCGTCAGTGCAGCTCGAGGCCGTTGAACTTCTCCAGCAGGCGTCCCAGCTCGCGCACCTCGTCGGCGTCCCACTCACCGAGGCCACGACGCAGCCGCTGCCGGTTGCGCCTGCGCGCCGCGTCGACGCGCCGGCGACCCTCGTCGGTGACCGTGATGATCTGCGCCCGCCCGTCGGAGGGGTCCGGCGCGCGCGAGACGAGGCCGATCGCCTCGAGGTGAGCGGTCTGCCGGCTGATGGTCGCCTTGTCCGTGTCGAACCGCTCGACCAGGTCTGTCGCCCGCGTCGGCCCGCCGTCCGTGACGCGAGCCAGGACGGCGTAGCCGGTCGAGCCCAGCTCGGGGTGCACGTCGGTGGCGGACTCCGCGATGAAGGCTCTCGTGCGCCTCAGGAGAGCGCCGAGCTGCGTCTCGACCCGCCGGATGTCGTCCGCGCCGACATCGCCTGCGCGATGGCTCACGACGCGAGAGTACCGAGCCGGCGCCGCCCTGGCGGTCAGATCCTCACCTTCCCCGCCGCCTCGTCCGCACCCCGTCGCCCCGCGGTCGCCGCCTCGACGTCGCCCTCGTCGAGCACCGGCGTGAGACCTGCCGCGGCCTCGGACTCCTCGAGGAGCAGCTCGGCGCCGGACCGCGTGCCCAGTCGCGCGTTGGGCAGGAACGCGACCGCGATGAGAGCGACGACAGCCACCGGGAGCGCGGCCAGGAAGATGTCGCCGACGGCCTCGCCGTAGGCCCTCTCCACGACCAGCCGGATGGGGACAGGCAGGGTCGACAAGTCGGGGACCGTGGTCGTCGACCGCATGGCGCTGGCCGGGATGTGCAGCTTCGTCAGGCCCTCGAGCAGCAGCGTGAGCACGCGGCTGGCGAGGATGGCACCCATGGCGCTGACGCCCACCGCGCCGCCGAGACTGCGGAAGAACGCCACGGCGGCCGTGCCAGCACCCATCTGGCGGATCGGCAGGACGTTCTGCACGACGAGGACCAGGTTCTGCATCACCATGCCGACGCCGACGCCCATGACGAACATGGAGATCGACAGGGCCGTCCAGCTCGTGTCGTATCGGATGGTGCCCATGAGTGCCATGCCGATGACCAGCAGGACGCCACCGCTGACGACGTATCGCTTCCAGACGCCGGTGCGGCTGATGAGCTGGCCGGCGATGGTCGAGGACAGCAGCACGCCGATGATGAGCGGCATCGTGAGCAGACCCGACTCGGTCGGGGTCTTGCCGCGCGCCAGCTGCATGTACTGGCTGAGGAAGACGGTGGTGCCGAACATCGCCACGCCGACCGAGACGCTCGCGACGATGGCGAGCACGACGGTGCGGTTGCGGAACAACGACAGCGGCAGGATCGGCTCAGGGGCGCGCAGCTCGACCACCATGAGAAGAGCGCCCATGAGCAGCGACCCACCCACCATGACCATGCTCTGCCACGAGCCCCAGTCGAACTGCTGGCCTCCGAGGGTGACCCAGATGAGCAGCAGCGAGACCGAGCCTGAGATGAGCGCGGCGCCGAGGTAGTCGATGCTGACGGCGCGGCGCTCGAGTGTCGGCAGGTGCAGGGTCCTCTGCAGCACGACGATCGCGACGGCGGCGATCGGCACACCCACGTAGAAGTTCCAGCGCCAGCCGATGCCGTCCGTGATGAAGCCGCCGAGCAGCGGGCCGCCCAGGGTGCCCACGGCCATGACCGCGCCGAGGTAGCCCATGTACCGGCCGCGCTCACGGGGACTGATGATGTCTGCCATCACGACGGTAGACAGGGCGGTGAGCCCACCCGCACCGAGGCCCTGAAGCACCCGGAAGCCGATCAGCATGCCGGAGCTCGTGCTGAGTCCTGCGAGACCGGAGCCGACGACGAACACGACGAGCGACAGCTGCAGAAGCAGCTTGCGGTTGAACAGGTCGGCGAACTTGCCCCACAGCGGGGTGCTGACAGTGGTCGCGAGCAGCGTCGAGGTGACCACCCAGGTGTAGGACGACTGAGTGCCGCCGAGGTCGGCGATGATCTTGGGGAGGGACGTCGAGACGACGGTGCTCGACAGGATCGCGACGAGCATGCCGAGCAGGAGGCCGGACAGCGCCTCGAGCACCTGACGGTGCGTCATGCCGGCTGGCGCGTCCGTGTCCGGACGTGCGGCGGTAACGGTGTGGCTCACAGGGTTCGCTCTCTGGTGCGTTCAGGCGTGGGTCGGGAGGACGTCGGCACGCGTGGGGCGCGCCGTCAGGTCGTGGTGCAGTCGGTCGAGCAGGTGGCGCAGGGTGGCGACGTCGTCGTCGTCCCACCCAGCGAGGACGGCGGACAGCTGGGTGGCCGCGGCGTCCCGCAGCTTCTGGACGGCTCCTCTGCCCTCGCCCGTCACGCTGACCTGGTGGGCGCGCCGGTCCTCGGCGTCCGTGGTGCGCTGGACGAAGCCGTGGTCCTCAAGCACCTTGACGTGGCGACTGACGACGGAAAGGTCGACGCGCAGGCAACGGGCGACGTGGGTGAGCCGCGTGGGGCCGCTCCGGTCGAGGTGCGCCAGCACGGCTAGGGCACCGACCTGCACGGCGGTCGGGCAGCCCAGCCCGGGAACCGTTCGGCCGAGCTCGCGCTTGAGGAAGGCGATGTCGGCCGCGACGGCGGCGAAGGCGTCGACGGTGCGGTGGACGGAGTCGGTGCTCTCCGTGGTGATGGTCACGACTCTCCCATGGTTGTTGCACGCAACTATGCGTCATATCGTTGCGCATGTCAACTACACAGGAGCAACGTGGAGGAGGGGTGCGCACTAGCGGGCTGCACTCTCCACGCAGGTCGACGGGACACGAGCGCCGGACGCCCTTGTGCGCAACGTGGAGCATCCGTGCGCTCAGACGGGGCGCACTCTCCACGCAGGCGGCGTCAGGCCGAGCACCGTGAGCCTCGAGCTGGCGGGACGCTTCCCGCCCGGGGCCGACCTCGACCAGACTTCGGCCGTGGCGGTAACTACGTTGTGATCGGATCGAGCGGACGCCGACGAGTTCTGGTCCCGAGGGAGGTCAGCAGTACATGACTGCGAACCCTTCGGTGGTGTGTCACCCCACCGTGTCCCTGGACGGCTTCGTGGCCGGCCCCAGACAGACGCTGGAGAACCCGCTGGGCGAGGGCGCCGAACGGCTGCACCGGTGGATGTTCGAGGATGCCGAAGCGAATCAGGACGAGGTCGCCGAGCTCGTCGCCTCCGACGCGTTCATCATGGGCCGCAACATGTTCGGGCCGATCCGCGGCGAGTGGACCGGCGACTGGCGCGGCTGGTGGGGCGACGAGCCGCCGTACCACGCGCCCGTGTTCGTGCTCACGCACCATCCGCGCGACCCGCTCGTCATGCAGGGCGGTACGACGTTCACCTTCGTCACCGACGGCATCGAGTCGGCCCTGGAGCAGGCAAAGGCAGCCGCGGGCGGAGGTCAGGTTGCCATCGCCGGCGGCGCCTCCACGGTGAACCAGTACCTACGCGCCGGTCTTGTCGACGAGATCTGGCTCGCCGTCGCCCCTGTGGTGCTCGGCTCAGGCGAGCGCCTGTTCGAGGACGTCGGCGACCTGGCCCTCGAGCCGATCGCAGCACGGCACACCAGGTACGCCATGCACCTGAAGTACCGAGTGGTCCGCTGACTCACCTCCAAGCGGCTGGTGCGCCTAGCGATGGCTCGTAGGCGACGTCGTCCTTGGCTTCTGCGTGCTGAGCTTAGGCGTCCGGGAGGGAACCGCGGGCGTTGACCGGGTCACCGTCGGAGGCGTCGTCACCGATGGTGTGTCGGCCGTCAAGCCGTCCGTGAGCAACGGGATCCAACGCGGCAGCACGACGAGCGCGAAGAACAGGACCAGCCCAACCTTCACCATGGGCAGGAGCGCGCTCCCCGTCGACGTTCGTAGACGGGGGCGCGTGCGGCCGGGCCGCCGCGATCGCGTCCGATAGCCGGGCGGCCTGTGCCGTCGGGCCATGGGACGGCGTGGTTCGGGGGGTGCAGTCCCAGCCGCGGCCAGTGCCGCCGTCGTCTTCATCGGCGGACTCTTGGGGCCGCCGAGCAGCTGACGCAGGTAGTCCCCGATACGGCCGATCTCCCGGTCGTTCAGGCACAGGGCTGATGCCACCAGATGGTGCTCAAGGTCGTCGAGACCAACCACGCACACCTGCGGCGGTTGCATCGTCGGCGTGGGCTGGTCCACCAAGCACAGGACTGCCGTGACCAGACTGCGGTGCTGCGGCTCGAGAAACGCCGCTACGCCTGCCGTCGACGCCGCCGCGCCCTCGCACTCGTCGATCCGGCGATGGCCGTTCTGACGCAGCACACCATCGCGGACCGCGACCTCGCCGGTCCAGTTCTTGCTGTCGATGACGAACACGCCACCGGGGCCGATGGCGATGTGGTCGATGTTCGCGAAGGGTCTGCCCGGCCAATGCAGGTCGTGCAGCACGACCCAGCCTTGACGTTCGAGCGCAGAGAGGACCTCCCCGGTTCGACGTTCGCCGTCGAGGCCGCGCTGCCAGGCGTAGAGCTGCTGCTC
>DASSTJ010000152.1:0-5248 GCA_035707965.1 Actinomycetales bacterium | reverse complement strand
CAGGCTCTGCGTGCGCGCGTGAGGCACGACGTCGAGCTCCCGGACGACCACACCGCGCCGGGCCAGGAGGACCCGGGGGCCGACCAGCACGCCGTGACGGCGCCAGCCGACCGGGTCGAGCCAGCGGGACGACGACGGGCTGGCGGTGAAGCCGCCGTCCGTCCCGGTCCCGGTCAGGCCCGCCTGAACCGCAGCCAGCCAGTCGACCCGCTCGTCGGCGTCGGCGGGCTCGTCACCCAGCAGCGGCATCGCCAGGGCCAGCACCTCGAGTGCCTCGGCGCGGGTGCCCACCGCGAGCAGCAGGTTCTCTTGCGCATGACTGTCCTGCTTGCCTCCGCCGCCGTACCCGGCGACGTTCACCTCGACCCGCCACCAGTCCTTGCTGCGCCACAGCAGCGGCTGGGCGACGCGCACCGCCTGCACGCGACCGGGCGGCACGGTCTGCGCGCGCGTCGTCAGGAGCCCGTGGTGCAGCCGGATGCCGTCGGGCGACAGTGCGACGCGGAAGCCGAACGCGGCGGAGAACTTCTGCCACATGGTCGCGCCGAGACCGAGCGCGGCCGGGCCTAGGCCCAGCAGCGGGGCCACGTTCCGCACGACAAGGGAGGCGACGACCAGCGCGACCACCAGCATGAGCAGCACGATGGTGCTGGCGCTGCGCACGGTCGACTCGATGGTGCGTCCCACCGGGACCGTGAGCACCTCGCGCTCGGGGGCCTCGGGAGCGGTCTCGCCCTCGTAGCGCACGCCTGCGGCCCGCGCGAGCAGCGTGTTGCGCAGCCGCTGCGCCTCGTCCTCCGGCAGCAGGGACAGCCGGACTGCCGAGTCGCCCCCGCCCGCCACCTCGAGCTTGAGCTCCGCCAGCCCGAAGATCCGGGCCAGGATCGGCCGGACGACGTCGACGGCCTGGAGGCGGTCCAGCCGGGCCTGCCGCTCGGAGCGGAAGAGGACGCCGGTCCGCATCTGCAGCGCCTCGCCGTCCACGCGGTACTCGGCGCGCTGCCACGCCAGCCAGACGTACACGCCGCCGACGGCGACGACGGCTCCGATGACCGCGAGGGCGATCAGCGCCTCCGTGCGATTCGGCATCCCCCGCTGCACCAGCTCGGGCCCCTGCTGCTGACCGAGGATGACGAGGACGGCCGCCAGCACCTTCCAGCCCCGCACCAGGGGGGTCAGGGGGTGCAGCCGCTGCCAGTCCCCCTCGTGGGCGACGGCCTTCGCCAGGGTCGTCCAGTCGGTCACCGGGGCGACCCCCGGGCCGGACGTCGACGTGCCGGGTGGCTGCGGCACCGGCTCACGGGCCTCGCCCGGAGAGCTGGGCACCGTCACAGGCCGGCCAGCCTGGCCTCGCCGCGGCGCGCCAGCCGGTCGCGCAGCCGGGCGGCCTCGTCGGGCACGAGCCCGGGGATCGACGCGTCCGTCGAGGGCGAGGCCGTGTGCAGCTGCACCGAGGCGTACCCGAGCTTGCGTGCGAGCGGACCGGCCTCGACGTCGACGAACTGCATGCGGCCGTACGGCACCACGACGAGGGACCGGAACATGACACCCCGACGGATCAGCAGGTCCTCGTCGCGCTCCGCGTAGCCGAGCGCATGCACCTGCCGACCGATCACCCACCAGGCCCACGCCCCGGCGACCAGGGGAACGAGCGCGAGCAGCGGCGCCCACCAGGCGACGAGCCCGAGCACGAGGGCCGCAACCACGAGCACGCCGACCGCGACCGCCACGGCGAGCCGGCGACCCGTCGCCAGCCGCGGGGAGACCGGCAGCCAGTCGACGTCGCTGGGGCTGAAGAGGCTCACGGCGCCATGCTGACACAGCGCTCGTGAGTCGTCGGTCGCCCTACCGGCGAGACCACGCGGCACATGAGTGATGCGTGTTCGGCGGACACGCCCGCGAGTCCCCCGAGAACGCATCACTGAACGGGGTGCGGGACCGACGGCAGTGCCAGACTGGCCCCCATGTCCGGCCCCGACAGCGCCCACGAGCTGACCGTCGGCGTCGGCGCGGGCGGCCTGGCGACGTCCGACATGGTGCTCAACATCGGACCTCAGCACCCGGCGACGCACGGCGTGCTGCGCCTACGGATCGTGGTGGACGGCGAGCGCATCATCAGCGCCGAACCCATCGTCGGCTACATGCACCGTGGCGCCGAGAAGCTGTTCGAGGTACGTGACTACCGGCAGATCATCGTGCTGGCGAACCGGCACGACTGGCTGTCGGCGTTCGCCAACGAGCTCGGTGTCGTGCTGGGCGCCGAGCACATGCTCGGCATGGAGGTTCCGGAGCGTGCGGTGTGGGCGCGCACCCTGCTCGCCGAGCTGAACCGCGTGCTCAACCACCTGATGTTCCTGGGCTCGTACCCGCTCGAGCTCGGGGCGATCACGCCGATCTTCTACGCGTTCCGCGAGCGCGAGGAGCTGCAGGCGGTGATGGAGGAGGTCTCGGGCGGGCGCCTGCACTACATGTTCAACCGGGTGGGCGGTCTCAAGGAGGACCTGCCGGCAGGATGGCTGGGGCGGGTGAGCGAGGCCGTGGCCGCCGTCCGCCGCCGCCTGCCCGACCTCGAGGCCCTGCTCGTGGGCAACGAGATCCTGCACGCTCGCACGCGGGGGGTCGGCGTGCTGTCCCGCGAGCTCGCCGCCTCGTACGGGGTCAGCGGCCCGATCGCGCGGGCCAGCGGTGTCGACGTCGACCTGCGGCGGGACGAGCCGTACCTCGCCTACGGCACGCTGTTCGCCCCCGGGGGCCCCGGCCGGGTCGTCACGCGCACCGAGGGGGACGCCCTGGCTCGTCTGCAGTGCCTGCTCGAGCAGGTGCAGGTGTCGCTCGACCTGGCCGACGCGTGCGTCGGCACGTTGGCGTCCCTCCCGCGCGGACCGGTCAACGTGCGGCTCCCGAAGGTGCTGCGCGTGCCCGAGGGCCACCGCTACACGTGGACCGAGAACCCGTTGGGGCTCAACGGCTACTACCTCGTGTCACGCGGCGACAAGGTGCCCTGGCGCCTGAAGCTGCGGTCGGCGTCGTTCGGCAACGTCCAGGTGCTGTCCGAGCTGCTGCCCGGCTGCCTCGTGGCGGACCTGGTGGCGGTGCTCGGCTCGATGTTCTTCGTTGTCGGGGACATCGACAAGTGAGCTCGTCGGATCTGGCCGCCGAGTGAGCGGAGTGGTCGGCGAGGAACGAGCCGGCCGCGCAGCGAACGAGAAGGTCAGTCAGACCGCTGACACAGTGGTCGGCGAGGAACGAGCCGCCCGCGCAGTGAACGCGGAGAGGCCGAGTGAGCGGAGTGCGAGCTGGTGCTGCCGCTCGGTGCGGCGCGCTGCTCAGGCGGTGTGACGCGCGCGGTACGGCCGGACGTCGGCACCGGCGGCGAGCTCGGCCATGACCGCCTCCTCGCGCTCGGCGTCGACCAGGGAGAAGACCTGCTCCTCGGCGGTCTCGCCCGACGCTGGCACGGCCGGCGTGCTGGTCGGCGGCAGCGGGAAGAGCGTGACGACGGGGTGCGGCAACGTGTCGGCGAGCTGGTCGGGCTGCGGCGGTGCCGGCACGACGCGGAGCCACGGGGCGACGCTGCTGCGTCCGTGAGGTACCGGCTGGACGGGCGGCGCCGCGACGACGACCTCGCGGGTCCGAGTGTCCGGCTCGACGCCGAGGGCCACCTCTGCCAGGCGGTGACGCCCCACGTAGCCGCGACCGATCGCGGCGGCGAGCACGGCGACGACGAGCCGTCGCCTCAGGGAGCGTCCACCACGATGCCTACCGGTCACGGCGGCACGCTAGCGAGTGTGGCTGGTGTGGCGTAGGAGGCTGGTGATCTCCGTGCGGCGTGTCGCGACTACGCCGAACGGGTGTGCTCTGTCCCGGGCGGGACCTCGTCGTCGTCGTCCCGACGGTCGACGCGGCAGAACCGCTCGACGAGCCAGCCCACCACCCACACGAGCACCGCCGCCGCGAGGCTGACGAGGCCACGCACCAGCATGTCGCGACGCGGCTCGACGTCGATGCTCGGCAGGATCGCCAGCACCTGGCCGGCGTACCAGCCCGACAGCAGCGAGCCGGCGTACTGCGCCGCTTTGGCCAGGACGACCGTGCGAGCGGCACGCAACGGGTCGAGGGGCTGGGTGCGCTGACCGCGCGTCCAGCTGCGCACCGGCCAGCCGGCGGCCAGGACCGCCACGGCGAGCAGCGCCATGACGCCAGCCGTGCTCCAGGGCAGCATGGGCAGCTCGTGGCCGGACGACGACCACCACCGCAGCACCAGCCAGCTCACGACGGCGACCGCTACCGCGAGCCCCAGGAGGCTGCGGGTGCGGGTGGGCCTCACCACCGCAGACCTGCCGCGTCCGGCGCCTCGGCGAGCAGCTGCGCGACCGGCCGCACCTCGCCGTCCGGCAGCCGCAGCTGGGCGTCCGGGTCGACCCGCAGCCACGGCGCCAGCACGAACGCCCGCCGGTGCGCGCGCGCGTGCGGCAGGACGAGGCGCTCGAACGCGGCGTCGGTGACGGGCAGCTCAGGAGGCAGCACGACCTCGGACGGCGAACCGGGGCGGCCGTAGGCGACCACGTCGATGTCGAGCGTTCGGGCGCCCCACCGGACCAGCCGGGCACGGCCGTGCTCCTGCTCGACCGCGTGGCAGGCGTCGAGGAGCTCGCCCGGCGCGAGGGTGGTGGTCGCCAGGGCCACGGCGTTGCGGTAGTCGGGTTGCTCCGGACCTCCGACCGGCGCCGTGGTGGCGAGCGGCGACACGGCGTTGACGGCGACGCCGTCCAGCGCGTCGAGCGCCTGTACGGCGGCCGCGATCGTCGCCTCGGCGTCACCCAGGTTCGCCCCGAGCGCGAGCACGACCGGCACTGGTTCGTGGTCCGTCACACCGCCGCGCTCCGTCACGACCGCCACCGCCTGATGCTAACGACGACGTCGTCGAACGGCACCGTCACCGGTGCCTGCGGCTTGTGGACGTGGACGTCGACGGCGGTCACGTCGCCCGACGCCAGCGCCACGTCGGCCACCCGGGCGGCCAGCGTCTCGACGAGGTCGACCGGTTCGCCGGCGACGACGGAGGCGACCTGCTCCGCCAGCTCGCCGTAGTGGACGGTGCTTGAGAGGTCGTCGTCGGCAGCTGCGGCACGCGTGTCGAGGTGCAGCACCACGTCCACCACGAACCACTGGCCGAGCGCCTTCTCCTCGGGGAGCACCCCGTGCCTGCCGCGCACCCGCAGGCCCTGCAGCGAGACGCGGTCGAGGG
>DASSTJ010000151.1:0-4474 GCA_035707965.1 Actinomycetales bacterium | reverse complement strand
GCCGGCGCCGACGACCAGCACCTCGGCGTCGCGCGGGAGGTCGCCGACGACGCCTGAGGTGGCGTCGACGTCGGGGCCGCTGCGGTGCCGGCCGGGGCGGGACGTGGTGCTCACCCGTCGATTGTCCCGGGTCTTCGCCGGTGCCGGCACGGCGGCCCCTGGACGCCACCGCGTCTACAGCTGCACCGAGTGCGCCAGCGCGACGATATCCGCAGTATGGGTGGGCCAAAGCTGTGAAGATCCGTCGTCGGGACCCGAACGTGGAGCCTGTGTTGCCGTTCTGCTTGACCAGACAACCACCGAGACTGCATGCTGGAGGCCGACGGTGCGCACCGCTTGCCCCCCTGCGCGGTGCGCACCGTCTACCCAGACCCTCAGCGTGCACCACGAGCCCTGGCCAAATTCGGTCAGGGCTCTCGTCGCTCCGGGGCTGCGCGATGACGTGTCTGGTCTTGTCTGCCGACCCTCTGGTCTTGTCTGCCGACCCGGAGGCCGACGCCCCGCCGAGCCTGAGGCTGCACGAACCTTGCCCCCACGGCGGTTAGCGTGGGGGAGTGCCCCGTTCAGCCTCCTGCGAAGACCCGTCGCCCGATCGCGACGATATGGGCGGAGCGCACCGCACCGAGGAGCCCGCGGCTGAGCGGACCGACCTTGGCCCGTCCGGAGCGTGGGCGGAGCTGACGACCCCGACGCCCCCGATGCCGACGACGGAGCCGGATGAGGGCGCCGCGAGGGAGCACTGCGTCGCCGTCGCGGCGGCGGGCTGGTCCGAGCGCCTCGAGCGGCTCGCCGGACCGGACCCGCTGCTGCACTACCGGGACGTCGCCGACGGCATCCTCGACCTGACTCACAGCCACCCGAGCGGGCTGGCCATGCTGCTCGCGGGGCGTGAGTGCCGGCTGTCGACGCTCGTTCGCGAGCCGGGCGCCCTGGCCGACGCCCGTCGGCGCGCCCGCGCGGTGCAGTCCCGGACGACGATCCTGGCCGCCGAGCACGGCCTGGACGCGGGGTGGCTGGCGGTCGGCCTCGCCCGGTGGCAGCCCGCGAGGGGCGGCCCGGAGCCCTGCGCCCCGGTGCTGCTGCGTGCGTGCCGGTTGCGCCCCCGAGGGGCAGCCGGCGACGACGTGGACCTCGACCTCGGCCGGCACGTGCTGGTGAACCCGGCTCTTGTCGCCGCGATGGCCGAGCAGGGCCTGCATCTCGACGCCGACGTCATCGCCGACCTCACCCTGCGCGACGACGGCTTCGACCCCCGGCCCGCGCTCCGCCGCGTGGCCGAGACGTGCCGCACCGTCCCTGGCTTCTCGATCGAGAGCCGCTATCTGGTGAGCACCTTCGTCACGGTCTGGGACGCGCTGCGGGACGACCTCGGCGACACCGCGCGGCTGATGCGTCACGACGTCGTCTCGGCGCTCGCCGGGGACAGCCGAGCGGCCGAGTCGATCCGGACACCGCCCACCGACACGGCGATCGAGGACGCCTCGCGGGAGGTGGACGCCCATCTCGTGCTGGACGCGGACGCGTCGCAGGAGCACGCCGTGCGGACGGTCGTGGCCGGGTCCCACCTGCTGCTCGACGCACCGCCGGCGACCGGGGCGTCCCAGACGATCGCCAACCTCGTCGCCGTGCTCGCGGCGTCCGGGCGGCGCACCCTTCTGGTCGCAGAGAAGCGCGCGTCGCTCGACGCCGTCCTGTCGCGGCTCGACGACGTCGGCCTGCGTGACCTCGTGCTCGACCTGCCGGACGCCGGAGAAGACCGCCGGCGCGTCCTGCGCCTGCTCTCGAAGACGCTGGACCGGGCGGGAGCCGTGCCGCACCCCGAGCCGGACCAGACCGCGTCGCGCCGTGATGACCTGCGGGCGCTGCTGGAGTCCCACACTCGGGCGTTGCACGAGGCGCGGGAGCCATGGGGCTGCTCGACGTACGACGCGCAGCTGGCCCTGGCGGAGCTCACCGGCCGTCGTCCCGCGCCCCGATCGAGGGTGCGGCTGCGCGGTAGCAGCCTGCAGGCGCTGCGCCGCGAGCAGCTGCACGAGCTGGCCGACGTGCTGCGCGAGGCCGCCGACCGCGGCGTCTTCCACGCCGGCCCGGCCACCGACCCCTGGTTCGGTGCGCGCCTCACCACGAGCGACGAGGCCGACGAGGCGCTGGAGCGCGTGACCAGGTTGAGCCGCCAGGACCTCCCCCGGGCGCGGGAACGGCTGACCGCGCTGCTCGCGGAGGCGGGCATGCCTCCCGCCCGCACCATCGGCGAGTGGTCGGCCGTGCTCGACCTCCTGGACGAGGTCCGCGCCACGCTGGAGGTGTTCTCGTCCGCGGTGTACGACACGTCGCTCGCCGACGTCGTCGCCGCTACCGGCAGCGCGGCGTGGCGCACGGAGCACGGCGTGCGCATGGGCGCCGTGCAACGACGAAAGATCCGGCGCCACGCCCACCGCCTGCTGCGTCCGGGCCGGCCCCCGACCGACCTTCACGCCGCACTGCTCGCCGCGGCCGAGCAGCGTCGGCGCTGGCAGGACCTCGCCGGTCGAGGGTCGGTGCCGCGGCTGCCCTCCGGCCTCGCCGCCGCTCAGGCCGCGCACGCGTCCGTACGGAAGGACCTCGAGTGGCTGCAGGAACGGCTGGGGGGCACGCCGGCCGGTGCTCACCTGCTCGCCGACGACCCCGATGCCCTCGCCGGTCGCCTGGAGCTGCTCGCCAGCCGCACCGCATCCCTGGCGCTGGTTCCGGAGGCGGTGAGGGTCCGGGACCTCCTGGACGAAGCGGGACTGGCCCCGCTCTTCGACGACCTGGCGGAGCGCGACGTCGCGGCGGACGACGTCGGCGCCGAGCTCGAGCTGGTCTGGTGGACGTCGTTGCTGCAGCATGTCGCCGAGACGGACCCGCGGTACGGACGGCACGACGGCGAGGCCCTGCGCCAGGCGGTGCGAGCGTTCGTCGACGCCGACCGCGCGCACCAGCGGGTCGCCGCCGAGCAGGTGAGGCGGGCCACCGCCAAGCGGCTCGTGCGCACGCTCGACCGGCACGGTGACCAGGTGTCGCTGCTGCGCGCCGAGGCTGCCCGTGAGCGTCGTTGGCGGCCGGTGCGCGAGCTGGTCCGGCTCGCGCCTGACGTCCTTGCGGCGGCGCACCCGTGCTGGGCGATGAGCCCTCTCGCCGTCGCGCACACCGTGCCTGACGACGCCCACTTCGACGTGGTCGTGGTCGACGGCGCGTCCGCGTGTGGCGTGGCCGAGCTGATCCCGGCGCTGTCCCGTGGTGGCCAGGTGGTGGTCGTCGGTGACCCACGTGAGCTCCCGCCCAGCACGTCACTCACCGGCGGTCGAGGCGGCGCCGACGGCCACGATGGTGGCGTCCCGTCCCTCTTCGACGCCCTGGCGCAGGTGCTGCCCACGGTGCGGCTGCGTGAGCAGCACGGCGTCCTCGACGAGCACGTCATGTCGTTCGCGAACCAGCACGCGTACTCCGGCGAGCTCACCACCCTTCCAGCAGCCGACCCGGCGTCCGCCGTGACGCTCGAGCGGGTCGAGGGCACGGGCGTGCTCGTGGTCGGCCAGGACGCCGTCGAGACGACGGACGCCGAGGTGCAGCGCGTCGTCGACCTCGTGGTCGCCCACGCTCGGACGCGACCTGAGGAGTCGCTCGGCGTCGTCGCGCTCACGTCCGCGCACGCCGACCACCTGCAGGCGGCGCTGCGCATCGAGCTCAGCCGCCACCCTGCCGCCGCCGCGTTCGTCAGCGCCGACCGGTCCGAGCGGTTCTTCGTCAAGGTCGCCGACACGCTGCACGCTGACACCCGGGACGCCGTGATCCTCGCCGTCGGCTTCGGACGGACGCCGCACGGCCGCGTGCTGCACCGCTTCGGGCGGCTGAGCGAGGACGGCGGTGAGGTGCTGCTCACCGCCGCGACGTCCTGCTCCCGCCGGCGGCTGACCGTCGTCGCGGCGTTCGGCGCTGAGGACCTCGACCCGGATCGGCTCACGTCGACCGGAGCACGTCGCCTGCGCGAGCTGCTGGCCTGGGCGGCGAGCGGTGGTCACGAGGTGTCGGCCGAGCGTGCTCCCGGCACGGCTGACCTGCTGCTCGCCGACCTCGCGCGCCGACTGCGGTCCGAGGACCTGGTCGTGCAGGAGCGGTACGGCGCCGGGGAGCCGGTGGACCTCGCCGTGCGGGGTGAGGCGCTCGTCTGGCAGGTGGCGGCGCTGAGCGACGGCCCGGCGTACGCGCGGCTGAGCGTGCGCGAGCGGGACCGTCTGCGGCCGGAAGGTCTGGCGAGGCGTGGCTGGGTCGTCGAGCGCCTCTGGTCGACCGACGTGTTCCGGGACCCGGCGCGCGAGGTCGCGCGCGTGCGTGCGTCACTCACCGACGCTCAGCTGTCGACGGCGGCCGCGCCGTCGCCTGGTCGCGACGGTGCGGCCTCGCCCGGGGCAGGTGGGGTGCGCTGGGACGGGCACACGGCGGCACCGTCCCCGAC
>DASSTJ010000150.1:0-7782 GCA_035707965.1 Actinomycetales bacterium | reverse complement strand
CGTCGTCAACGCCATCGGGCTCAACATCTACCGCGGCGACGTCGAGCACCCGGTCGGGCTCGGGCTCCTGTTGTCCGCGCTGGTGCTGTGGACCTGTTTCGTCAGCTGGGTCTACCACGCCTACCGCCGGCGTACGACGGCGTGGCTGGTGGCCGACATGGTCGTGACCCTCGCCTCGATCGTGCTGACGACACCGGTCAAGGGCGACGGCTGGAACGCCACCGTGCCGGGCTTCTGGATCATCGGGGCGGTGCTCGCGTGGTCGATCCACTGGCGGCTGTACGGCGGCGTCGTCGGCGCGGTCCTGGTGTCCGTCACCGACTACCTGGCGCGTGGCTACCTGACCGAGACGGTCTATGGGAACTACTTCCTGATCGTCATCGGCGGGGCGATCGTCGGGCTGATGGTCGACTCGCTCCTCCGGTCAGCGGCGCGCACCGCGGCCGCCGAGCGCGCGGCCGCGACAGCCATGGAACGGACCAAGATGGCGCGAGCCGTGCACGACGGGGTGCTCCAGGTGTTGTCGCTGGTCCAACGTCGCGCACCCGACCTCGGCCCCGAGGGGGCCGACCTGGCTCGCCTGGTGGGGGAGCAGGAGCAGGCGGTGCGCTCACTGATCCGGCAACAGGACGTAGCCGAGCCGACGCCCGGAACCGTCGACCTGGTCGGTCTCCTGTCGACCCTGGAGCGCCGCCCGGGCGTCTCCGTCGCGACGCCGTCCAACGGCGTGGTGCTCGACCGTCGCAAGGGGGACGAGATCGTGGCTGTCGTCGCCGCCTGCCTGGACAACGTCGCGGCGCACGTCGGCCCGTCCGCCCCGGCGTGGGTGCTGCTGGAAGCAACCTCCGACGTGATCCACGTGTCGGTGCGTGACGAGGGCCCCGGCATCCCCGCTGGTCGCCTGGAGGAGGCCGAGCGTGAGGGTCGGATCGGCGTCTCTTCGTCCATCCGCGGCCGTGTCTCGGAGCTCGGTGGCGAGGCCGAGCTCTCGACCGGCTCCTACGGCACGGAGTGGGAGCTCACGTTCCCCCGGTGATGTTCGAGCCCCGTGTGGTGCCTTGTACCGCTCAGGCGGCACTCGGGGTGGCAGTGCGGCGCTGCAGCATGCGGCCGGCGAGGTGCCCGAGGCCCGCCGCGACAGCGACCATGAGCCAGCCGAGTGGACCGACCCTGTCGACGATGAGAAGGAACCCGTTGGTGTGCCAGGCATCTTCAGTTGCCACGAAGCCGCCATCGATCACAGAGCCGATGGCGATTGCGAAGAGCTGGACGCCTAGCACCGGACCCAACAGGCCGCGTCCCACTCGACCCAGATCTCCGGCTGCGATGGCCAAGGCCGGGGTTGCGCACGCCAGCAGCTCGAGGGTCAGCCGGTAGCCGTAGAAGTGATCGCCACCGCTGTAGCGGTTGAGGGCGCCTTGCAGGAGCGTGTAGACGAGGCCGCCGTAGACGAGCGCTCGCGACCAGTCCGGCAGCGTCCGCCAGGAACGCACGAGCGCCGGCAGAAGCAGCAGCAGCACGGGTGTCCAGACCAGGAGACCTCGACCGGGTGAGATCCACAGGCCGGCTTGGTTGACGATGCTGATGCGGTTGGTTTCGGCGTAATCGACGAAAGGCGACGTGTCGTAGGACGCTGTCGGGTTCCAGCTGCCGTACATCCAGTGGGTCCAGATCGACATCGCCGCGAGGAAGAGGCTGCTGGACACCCCCATCCGGACCGCGATCATCGGGTCACGGCGTCGCCAGGCCAGGAACAGCCCGAGCACCGCCACGATGACGGCGGCGTGCAGCCGTCCCCACAAGGTGACGCCGCCGAAGACGCCTGCGAGCCACCATCGGTTGTGAGTGGCGCACCATGCCATGCCGGCGATGCCGAGGACGGTCACGGTGTGCGGCCAAACGTCGTTCGCGGCCACGCTCCACATCGGCGTGGTGAAGCCGAACACGAGTGTGGCCAGCATCGCCCGCGTGCTGGAGGTCACCCGACGAAGAGCGAGGTACATCAGAAGCACCGACAGTCCAGTCATCAGCGCTGCGGTGAGTGCTCCGGGGAGCGACGTCATCGAGGACGGACTGGTGAGCCAGTACGCCGGGAGCTGCACCGCGATCACGCCGGGCGCACGCCCTATCACCGTGTGGCCGTTCGCCTCGAGGAACCACTGGCCGCGCAGCGGGTTGTGGTCGAAGGCCGGGAACGGGATGCCTTCCACCCAGGGGTTTCCTGTCGTGGCGAGGTGCCATGAGGCGAAGTTGGCGGTCCAGATGTCCGCGCTGAAGTACGACCTGACGACCGTGAGCGCATAGACGGATACGGCGCCGACGAGGAGGACGAGCGGCGCCCGCCAGGTGCGGCGGCGGTGTGTGTCCGGGGTCGGCGGCCGCGAGAGCTCGGTGGCGGTCATGGTGCTGCCATCGTCCCCCGCCCGACGTGGCCAGGAACGCATTTTCATCAAAAAGGTAAAGACAAGCCCGTGCGCTCCCTAGAATCCGAGAGCCAGCGACGTGCGAAAAGAGGTGCCGGTGAAGCTCGTCGTGCAGATCCCCTGCTTGAACGAGGAGGAAACCCTTCCTCTCGTCCTGCAGTCGATCCCGCGCCGGATCCCGGGTGTCGACGAGGTCGTGGTCCTGGTCATCGACGACGGGTCCACCGACGGCACGGTCGAGGTGGCGCGCCAGCACGGCGTGACCCACTTCGTCCGTCATGCACGCACCCAGGGCCTGGCTCGTTCGTTCCAGGACGGTGTGAACTACGCGCTGAGCATCGGCGCGGACGTCGTCGTGAACACCGATGGCGACAACCAGTACCCCCAGCAGCGCATCGGCGACCTCGTGCAGCCGATCGTCGCGGGCACGGCCGACATCGTGATCGCCGACCGACAGGTGCACCTCGTCGAGCACTTCTCGAGGCCGAAGAAGGCTCTGCAACGGCTGGGAAGTCGAGTGGTCAACAAGGCTGCCGGCACCACGCTCCCCGACGCGGCCAGCGGCTTTCGGGCCTACAGCCGCGAGAGCCTGATGAGGCTGAACACCGTGACCCGGTTCAGCTACTGCATGGAGACGATCATCCAGGCGGGCAACAAGAACCTGAAGATCGACAGCATCCCGGTCATCACCAATGCCAAGACCCGCGAGTCGCGTCTCTTCACGAGCACGCGTCAGCACGTCACCAAGTCGGCGCTCGCCATCGTGCGCTCCTACATCATGTACAAGCCCTACGTGATCTTCGGCTGGGCCGCGGCCCTGTTCGCGTTGCTCGGGTTCTCGCCGTTCGTCCGGTACGCCGTCCTGCTCGGCCTGGGCGAGCCCGGCCGTGGCCACGTGCAGTCGTTGCTGGTCGGGTCCGTCCTCCTGATCGTGTCGTTCCTGTGCGTCATGCTCGGCGTGGTGGCGGATCTGATCCGAACCAATCGGATCCTGCTCGAGAACACGCTGGAGCACGCGCGTCGCCAAAGGTTCGACAAGACCGGGGAGAATGAGTCCCCGTGGCCTCAGGCGGTTCCGTCCTGACCGAGACCCGCGACGCGCGTCGGGGGATCTGGTCGTGGGTGCTCCTCGCCGTCGTGGCCGCCGTGGCGGCGTACGTCGTGGTCCGCGACCGCCATGACCTTGCAACGGCCTTCCGCGAGATCGGGTGGGGTGCGATGGCCGCCTCGGCCGGGCTGGCGATCCTGGGCACGGTCGTGTTGCTGGGCCTCTGGACGTCCGTGTTGCGCGGGCTCGGAGCCGCGGTGCCTGTCGGAGAGGCCTGGCGGGTGTTCTTCATCAGCCAGCTCGGCAAGTATCTGCCCGGACTCGTGTGGCCGGCGCTGGCCCAGATGGAGGCCGGCCGCCGCTGGGGTGTGCGGCGCAGCGTGATGCTCGCCGGCAACCTGCTGATGATCGCGATCCTCACCGCCTCCGGGGTGGTGGTCGGGCTCGTCCTGCTGCCGGGGTCGATCGGCCTCGCCGGCGTGGCCGGCTGGATCGCGTGGGTGCTGGCCGGAGTCCTCCTCGTCGTGTGCCTCTGGCCGCGTCTGCTCACCGAGGCCATCGATCGCGCGTTCGTGCTTGTCCATCGTGAGCCACCCCAGCTGGCCACGTCGTCGCGCGACATGGTGGTGTCGTTCGCCTGGGCGCTCGCCACCTGGCTGCTCTACGGCTTGCATGTGTGGGTGCTCGTGCGCAGCGTCGGCGGTTCCGGGCTCGACGCGTGGGTCGCCGCCATCGGCGGGATCGCACTCGGCTGGGCGCTCGGGCTGGTGGCAGTCCTCGCTCCTGCCGGAGTAGGCGTGCGCGACGCGATCCTGGTCGGCGTGCTGTCGCCGGTCGTCGGCCGGTCGCCGGCGCTGGCGGTCGCCCTGGCTTCACGTGGTCTGCTCGCGCTCACCGATGTCCTCCTGGCGGCACTGGCGGCTCTCCGGCCCAGTCGGGCGCCGGCCGTCGGATCCGTCCGCTCAGGCGAGGCGCAGGAGTGAGGTCTGGTCCGGGTAGGGAAGCGTGGGCGTGAGTCCGGGGAGTCTGTGCTCGATGACCGGTGCGGCCGCGATCGCAGCGCGGTAGCGGCGTCGGCGCGTGTTGTCGAACACGACGAGACCGTCGGCCGCGAGGCGGGGGACGGCACGCCGCAGGCACTCCTCCCGTGCGCGTCCGTCGATCACGATCAGGTCGTACTCGCCGCCGATCTCGTCGAGAGCGGAAACGTACGCCGTGAAGTCCTGCTCGCCGTACCCCTCCTTGGCGGAAGGGATCGAAGGGGCGGCTGAGGGGACCGCAGGTCGGACCAGAAGGGTCGCGTTCTCGACGGGTTCCAGCAGGTCGCTCATCAGGTTTGCGAACTGCTGGTGGTGCTCGACGCTGGTCACGGAGCCGGCGCGTCGGGCCAGCCACACTGTGCTCGCACCCGACCCATACTCGAAGACCCGAGCGGGCCGCAGCCTCGCTTCCAGCCAACGCTCGACCTCGTCGACGGCGCGGTAGGTCCACCACGGGACGTCGAGCTCCACCATCGCCGCGGAGTCGTGGACCTTGCTCAGGCTGTAGAGCCAGTGTCGGAAGCGACTCTCGCGCGGGGGAGCCTCGGATCCGAGCACGTGGGCAGCGGTCAGCGCGACCCCGGCACCGTGTGCCGTTGCGACGTAGGCCCTCTTCGCGGTGCCCAGGACGCTGTGCGTCGTCATCGTGGCCCTCCCATCGCCGGCCCTCTTGCCGACTCGCCGTCGCAACGGCGCGCTCAGCCTAGACATCGCAGGGCCGTCACGTGGGCGATCTCTAGGCTCGTGGGGTGACGATCCACGCCGAGCATCCGTTCCGGGACCCGGAGCCCGACCCGGTACGCCGGTTCCGGGGGCGGCTGGGGGGCACGGTCAGCCTCTGGACGGCCGGTGACGAGGGGGACCGGGCCGGGCTCACGGTCACGTCATTCGTGGTGGCGGCGGGAGATGACCCGCGGGTGCTCGGGCTGTTGGACCCGGACGCCGACCTGACCGAGCGTCTCCTGGCGACGGAGCGGGCGGTCGTCCAGCTGCTCGCCTGGGAGCACCGCGACCTGGCGGAGATGTTCGCGGGGGTCGCGCCGGCGCCGGGAGGTGCGTTCCGGCAGGCGGAGTTCGAGCAGACCGAGTGGGGGCCGCGACTCACGTCGGCGAGCACCTGGGCCGGCGTACGGCTGGAGACGGAGCAGCAAGTCGGCTGGTCGACCCTGGTCACCACGGTCGTCGAGCACCTCGAGGTCGGGGGCGAGGCCGCGGACGACGAGCCGTTGCGGCACCGCCGGGGTCGGTACGGGCGTTAGGGTCGGCGCATGTCCGACGCTGACGGGGAGCCGAGGCTGCGCGTGATGGTGGTCGACGACCACCCGATGTGGCGCGACGCGGTCGAGCGCGACCTCCAGGACGCCGGCTTCGACGTGGTCGCGGTGGCCGCCGACGGGCACCAGGCGATCGCGCGGTTCCGCGCAGCCCGGCCTCAGGTCGTCGTCCTCGACCTCCAGATCCCGGGACCGAGTGGCGTGGAGGTGACCGCCGACGTGCTCGGTCACGACCCCTCCGCACGGGTGCTGATCCTGTCGGCGTCGGGTGAGCAGGACGACGTGCTCCAGGCGGTGAAGGCCGGCGCGACCGGCTACCTGGTGAAGTCCGCATCGCGCGCCGAGCTCATCGAGGCGGTACGCCGGGTGGCCGCGGGTGACAGCGTGTTCACCCCCGGGCTCGCGGGGCTCGTGCTGGGGGAGTTCCGCCGGATGAACGAGGGCGGCGGTGACGAGCCCGAGCCGGAGAACGACCTGACCGCCCGCGAGACCGAGATCCTCAAGATGGTCGCGAAGGGCATGAGCTACAAGCAGATCGCGGAGCGGCTCGTGCTCTCGCACCGCACCGTGCAGAACCACGTGCAGAACACCCTGCGCAAGCTCCAGATGCACAACCGCGTCGAGCTCACCCGCTACGCCATCGCGCGCGGGCTCGACCAGGATGACGACGAGGACGAGGCGGTCGGCGCCGATGACGGCCGAGCCTGAGACGGCGACCTTCCGGCCGGCGACGCCCGCCGACGTGGACGCGCTGACCGATCTCGAGCGCGACACCAACCTCGACGCGCTCGCCCACGTGTTCCCGGGCGTGCCCTACCCGACCGACGAGGTGCGGGCGCGCTGGGCGCGTCTCGTCGCCGACCCCGAGGTCCGCGTCGAGGTGGTCGGTCCGGCCGAGCGGCTCGACGTCTACCTCGCGTGGGACGCCGAACGCCTGCGCCACCTCGGCGTGAGGCCCGAGCTGTGGGGGCGCGGCCTCGCCCGGGCGGCCGTCGCGCGCGCCTCCGGCGTACGCCGGCTCTGGGTGCTCCGCGACAACACCCGCGCGCGCGGCTTCTACGAGCACCTCGGCTGGTCGCCGACCGGGCGTGAACAGGCCGCCGAGTGGCCGCCGTACCCGGTGGAGCTGGAGTACGGCCGATGAGCACCGACCAGCTGCTCGAGATCGCCGACGAGCTCTACGCGCTGCCGCAGGACGAGTTCACGCCGTCCCGTGACGCCAGGGCGAAGGAGCTCAAGGCCGACAAGGAGCTCGCGGCCGCGGTCAAGAAGCTCAAGAAGCCGTCGGTGGCGGCGTGGGTGGTGAACCTGTTCGTACGCCGCGAGAGCGACCAGGTGGAGCAGCTGATCGCCGTCGGGACCGCTCTCCGCGAGGCGCAGGAGGGGATGGACGGGGCCGAGCTGCGCGCCCTCACCAAGCAACGCCGGCAGCTCACGTCGGCGGTCACCCAGCAGGCCCGGACCCTGGCCAAGGACGAAGGGGTCAAGGTCACCCAGGCGGTGGCCGACCAGGTCGAGGCGACCCTGACCGCCGCGATGCTCGACCCCGCGTGCGCGCAGGCCGTGCGCAGCGGGCTGCTCATCGCCGCGCTGTCGTCGACCGGGGTGGACACCGTGGACGTCGCCGCCGCGGTCGCGGTGCCCGAGGCGCTGGGCTTCGCCGCGACCCCCACCTCGGGTGAGCCCCCGCCGCCGCCCGACCTGCACGTCGTACCCGGTGACGAGACGGCGCGGAAGCGCGAGGAGGCCGAGACCGCCCTGGCAGAGGCCCAGGAGACCGTCGACGAGACGGATTCGGCGCTGGCCGAGGCGACCCAGGTGGTCGAGGAGCTCCAGGCGCGCAGCCTCCAGCTCCAGTCGGAGATCGACGAGCTCAAGCGGAAGCTCTCCGAGCTGGAGGCGTCGGCGGAGGAGACCGACGAGGAGCTCGAGGAGGCCGAGGACGCCCAGGGCGAGGCCGAGGCCGCCCATGCCGCCGCCGTGAAGACCCGCGACGC
>DASSTJ010000149.1:0-3061 GCA_035707965.1 Actinomycetales bacterium | reverse complement strand
TGTCGATGGCGATCGCGGCGTGCGCGGCCAGCGACACCAGGAGCGACACCTCCTCGCGGGCGAACGGCCGCGCGGTGCGGTTGGCCGCGTAGAGCACCCCCAGCACCTCACCGCCGAGGGCCAGCGGAACGCCGAGGATGGCGACGAGCCCCTCGTCGAGCACCGCGCTGTCGATGCCGTGCGTGTGCCGGAAGCGCTCGTCCTCGAAGTAGCTGGCGGTGGCGTACGGGGTCGCGGACTGCGCCACCAGGCCACCGAGTCCGGCCCCCATGGGCAGCCGGACCTGCCGGAACAGCGAGGAGACGGAGCCGTCCGTGACGCGCATGTAGGTGTCGCCACGCTCGGGGTCGTTGAGGCTGAGGTAGGCGACGTCCGTCGAGAGCAGCTGACGGGCGCGGTGCACGATGGCCGCCAGCACGGCGTCGAGGTCACGAAGGGCGGCCAGGTCGTTCGCCGTCTCGTACAGCGCCCGCAGCTCGGCACCGCGCCGGCGGCGCTCCTCGAGGGTGTCGCGCACCTGCAGCGCGAGCAGCTTCGCCTGCTCGAGGCTCGCCAGCGTGCCCTCGTCGGCGCCGCGGGCGCGGGCGTCGAGCAGGGGGCCCTCGAACTCGCTGGCCGGGGCCTCCGTCGCCAGCAGCTCGAGGAACGACTCGGCACTCATGCGGGTGATTCTCTCCCGCGCCCGGCGGTCGGTGTGCACGGACCGACCGGGACGCCTGCCTCGGGCGTGGTCGTCACCGCCCGGGAGCGACGTCCGTCGACGTGCCGGTCCGCTGCTCAGTGCGCCGTCCACCCGCCGTCCAGAGTGAAGGAGGAGCCCGTGACGGACGTCGCCGCGGGGCTGCAGAGGTAGGCCACCAGCTCGGCGACCTCCCGCGGCTCCACCAGCCGCTTGAGAGCCACCGGCGCCAGCATGATCTGCCCGACCACCTCGTCCTGGGTGATCCCGTGCGTGCGTGCCTGGTCGGCGATCTGCTGCTCGACCAGGGCGGTGCGCACGTAGGACGGGTTGACGCAGTTGCTCGTCACCCCGTGCTCGGCTGCCTCCAACGCGATGACCTTGCTGAGCCCCTCGAGCCCGTGCTTGGCGCTCACGTAGGCCGACTTGAACGGCGAGGCCCGCAGGCCGTGCACCGAGGAGATGTTGACGACGCGGCCCCAGCCACGCTCGTACATGGTGGGCAGCGTGCGGCGGGCGAGGCGGAACGGCGCCTCCAGCATCACCGTCAGGACGCGGTGGAAGACGTCGACGGGGAACTCGTGCACCGGCGCCACGTGCTGGATGCCCGCGTTGTTGACGAGGACGTCCACGTCGGCGGGGAGCGCGTCGACGCTGTCGAGGTCGCTCAGGTCGCAGGGCACGGCCGCGGCCGACAGCCCCTGCTCGTGCAGCTCGGCCACGGCGGCGCGGAGCCCGTCGGCGTCGAGGTCGACGAGCACGACGTGCGCACCGGCCTCGGCGAGCCGCTGCGCGCACGCGGCGCCGATGCCGTGCGCTGCGCCGGTGACGAGCGCGGTGCGTCCGGTGAGGTCGGGCGTCCCCTGCGGTGCGGCCATGCGACGAACGTAGAAGCAGGTCGTCGGTCAGACAGGGTGGTGAGGACCAACTGCTCGGCGACCTCCGGTGGTGCCCGGCCACACATGCTGCCGGGCCCGGCGGCACCGAGCGGTCGGCGAAAGCGCGGCGTCAGCCGCCGCGCCGGGGCAGCATGGCGGGATGAACCGGCCGGTGCACCCCCGCGTGGTGAGCGGTGTGGGCACCGGTCGCGGGGACGCCGAGCTGCTGCGCGACGCGTTCGCCACGCACGCGCCGGCGCTTCTCGCGTACGCCCGCAGCCTGACCGGCGGTGACTGGGCGCGTGCGGAGGACATCGTGCAGGAGACGTTCGCCAGGGCCTGCCGACACCCGGAGGCCCTCGATCCCGGACGGGGGTCCCCCCGGCCCTGGCTGTTCACGGTCGCGAGGCACGTGGCGGTCGACGCCCACCGGGCCCGGGCCGCCCGCCCGACCGAGGTCGGTGACGCCCCGCTGGCACTGCTGCCGGTGCCGGACGACGACATCGACCGCGCGCTGGACTCCTGGCTGGTCGCCGAGGCGCTGCAGAGCCTCAGCGAGAAGCATCGTGAGGTGCTGCTGCTCACCTTCTACCGTCAGCGGTCGGTGTCGGAGGCCGCGGCGACGCTCGGCGTCCCCGAGGGAACCGTGAAGTCCCGGGCCTACTACGCGCTGCGTGCCCTCAAGGTCGCGCTCGCCGAACGGGGGGTGGAGGGATGAGCACCCCGGACGACGCCAGGTCGCCGACGTCCTGCCGCGACGCCGAGCTCAGCCTCGGTGCGCTCGTGCTCGGTGCGCTCGAGCCGGCGCAGCGGCTGGACGTCGAGGCGCACGTGGCGACGTGCGAGCGCTGTCGCGATGCGTTGGCCGAGCTGGCGCCGCTGCCCGGGCTGCTGAACCGGCTCAGCGTCGACCAGGCGGAGGCCGGGTTGCCGGAGCCTGATGCCCGACTGCTCGAGGCGGCGCTCGCAGTGGGCATGCGTCCCGAGGTGGCGCCCGCCGAGGTCGAGGCGACTCGGGTGCGGTCCGTCTCGCGTCGGCGCCGGTGGTGGACGGCGGCGGCGGTGGCTGCTGCCGCGGCCGTCCTCGCCACCGCCGGCGTGCTGGCGACGAGGGCGCAGGATGGCACGCCACCGACGGCCGGCCCGAGCCCGACGTCCACGACCGGCGACTCGGTGCTCTGGGACGGCGCCTCGACCGACGGGGCGATCCAGGCGTCCGTCGTGCTGGTTCCCCAGGGCACCGGGTCGCGCCTGTCCATGACGCTGTCCGGCGTGAAGCCCGGGCAGCGCTGCGACCTCGTGATCGAGTCGACGACCGGGCGGCGTGAGGTCACCGCGAGCTGGCAGGCGACGTACGAGGGAGCTGCCACCGTCACGGGCAGCACCTCGGCGGCTCCGCAGCAGGTCAGCTCGATGCGCGTCACCACGCCGCAGGGGGACACGCTGCTGCAGCTCTGGCGCGCCCCCTGACGCAGCAGGCGGCGGCGACCCGCAGGTCGCCGCC
>DASSTJ010000148.1:0-8331 GCA_035707965.1 Actinomycetales bacterium | reverse complement strand
CGGTGCCGCGCTGGGCGAGCCCGCGGGCGACGGCCACCCGCTGCTGCTGACCGCCGGACAGCTCCTCGACGAGCTGGGCGCCCGAGCTCGCCAGACCGACCTCCTCGAGCGTGAGCGCCGCCAGGGAGTGGGCGTGGTCGGCCGGGACGCCGGCTGCGAGCAGCGGGACGACGACGTTCTCCGTCGCGGTCAGGACGGTGGCGAGCGCGTTGCCCTGCGGCACGATCACGACACCGGCCGCGGCAAAGGCGTCGCGCGTCGAGTCGGTGTCGACGTCGACCGCGGACCCGTCCGCCCCGGTGAGTCGGATGGTGCCGGCGTCCGGGGTGCGCAGCCCTGCCAGCGCCCAGAGCAGCGTGGTCTTGCCCGCACCGGAGGGGCCGGTCACGGCCAGCAGCTGGCCGGGGCGAACCTGCAGCGTGACGCCATCGAGCGCCGTGCGCCCCTCGTGCACGACTCGCAGGGCCTCTGCCTCGACGGCGAGGCCGGGGCGGGCGTCCCGTCCGTGGTCCGGCACACGCGAGTGGTCCGCAGACGAGGCAGCGCGCTCGACGTCCGGCTCTGTCGTCATGAGGCGGTCCTCTCGTCGGCTGCGGCTGTGACGTCCTCGGCCGTGGGCTCCAGCGTCGCCTGCGGCACCAGCCGGATGCTGCCGTCGTCCTCGAGCCGCACCTGCAGCAGCGAGCCCGGCGGCACGGTGTCGAGCACGTCGGGCGGCAGCGCCAGGGACCCGTCCCGCGCGATGACCGCGAAGTCCTCACCCCGTCGTCCTTCGGCGCCGACGCGTCCGTCCCGGATCGTGACGGTGCGCGGAAGCCTCGCCGCGACCTCGGGGTCGTGGGTGACGGCGACCACGGTGGTGCCGATGAGGCGGTTCACGTCGTCGACGGCGGCCAGCACCTCGTCCCGGCCGGCGTGGTCGAGCTGGCTGGTCGGCTCGTCCAGCAGCAGCAGCCCCGGACGGCAGCCGAGTGCCACCCCGACCGCCAGTCGCTGGCGCTGGCCCGGCGTGAGGTGCTCGAGGTGCGTGTGGCCCTCGTCGGCGAGGCCCACGAGCGCCAGGACCTCGTGCGGCTCCGGGAGGTCCGCGCGCGAGATCGCGCGGGCGCCACGCTGCGCGAAGCGCACGTTGTCGAGCGGCGACGCGTACGGCAGCAGGTTGCGCATCGCCCCCTGGACCACGATGCCGACGTCGCTGGCGCGCATGCGCGCCAAGCCCTTCTCGTCCAGGCGCGTCAGGTCGTGCTCGCCGACGCGCAGCCGACCGGCACTGGGTCGCAGCAGACCGGCCAGGAGGTTGAGCAACGTCGACTTGCCGGAACCGGAGGGGCCGAGCAGCCCGACGACCTCGCCCGCGGCGATGTCGAGGTCGACGCCGGAGAGCGCCACCACGTCGTTGCCCTCGAGCCGGTAGATGTGCACGAGTCCGTGCGCCGAGACGTCCAGCCCGCTCATCGTGTGCCTTCCCGGATCCGATCCACCGTTCCACCTCTCAGCTGGCCGGACGCGACCACCACCGCCAGGGTCGCCAGCACCGCCGCGACGGCGAGCAGCGTCCAGAGACCGACGGGCAGGTCGGGCGCCGCGCTGACGCCCACGTACTCCGACGGCTGGTCGAACAGCGGCAGCACCGGCAGCACGACCCGTGCCGCCACGACCGCCGCCACCGCGCCGCCGACGAGCGCGACGCCGACCCCCGCCAGGTTCTCGATGAGCAGCCCGCGCCGGACGACGAGGCGCCGCACCCCCACCACGCGCAGGCCCGCTGCCTCCGTCGCCCGCTGACGGCCGCCGACGAAGGCGGCCACGAGCATCGCGCCCGCCGACACGATGAGCGCGACCCCACCGCACGCGACGAACAGCAGCAGCGAGAGCACCGCCCCGTCCTTGGCGAGCGCCGACTGCTCGCTCTGCGCGGCCGTGCGTCCGGTGACCGTCACGCCGTCGTGCCGGAGGGCGGTCGTCAGCGACCGCTCGAACACCGGGTCGTCACGGTCGAGCCACACCTGAAGGTCGCCGTTGCCCGTGCGGGCCGTGCCGCGCAGGGCGAGGTCCAGGTCGACGATCGCGCCGGACGAGCCCAGGCCGGGGACGAACGCGACGGGGCTGGTGCGCGCCACCCTGAGCAGGCCGCCGTCCAGACCGACCGCCTGGACGAGGCCGTCGCGAGCGGCGGTGCCGGGTGCGACGAGCCCGGGCAGAGGCTCCGGCGCGTCACCGTGCACGACTCGCGCCGGCACCCCGCCCGGCGCGCTCACCGTGACCTTCAGCTGACGACCTGGGGTGACGTCGACCAGGGCGGCGCCGAGGTCGGGCACTCCAGGCCGCCACGCGTGCGGGTCGTCGAAGGCCGTCGTCAGCGGCGTGACCTGGGCGACCGGTCCCGTCGCGATGGAGGTCACCGTCAGGTCGGCCGTGGCGGAGGCGATGTCCGTGCCGGGGTGCTGCAGCGCCAGGCCCACGAGGCGGCACCCGTCGGAGCACCAGGAGGGGACCTCGGCGCGGTACGTGCGGTCACCGGCGCGCAGCTCTCCCAGCGGCAGCTCCACCCACGAGCTCGCGGCCGGAGTTTGGGCAGCTGCCGGAGCCTCGGTGCTGGACGTCGGCCGGGCGACGGTGACCGAGGCGGTGAGCGGTGACGGGCTGCTGACCGACCGCACCTGCAGACCCACCTCGACGACACCGGGACGCACCGTCAACGGGTCCGGTAGTCGCGGGTCGAGGGCTGCGGTCAGGTGGTCCGGGCGCTGGTGGCCGAACGCGAGCACGTGAGCGGCACGCGTGCCGTCGACGGCGAGGACCGTGGGATTGGTGTCGCCGCCCGGCAACCGGACGACCGCCATGGCGTCAGCACCGGGGTCGGCCCTGCGGACGGCGTCCCGCAGGGCGGTCGGTGAGGTGGCGTCGACGTCGAGCACCACCGCCGCACCCGTCTCCGCCGTCGCGCGAACGGCCCGTTCACGGCTGGCGACGCTCCACGCCTGCACGCCGATGAGGAGCAGGGCGATGGCCGCCGTCAGCACGCCGGTCGTGCGGGCGACGCCGGCCCGCCGAAGCACGCCGGCCCAGCCGAGCACGGCGGCCGGCCTGCCGGCGTCGAGGGACCGGACGGTGCGGCGTCGAGCCAGCAGCCGCAGCGCTCGCGCGGCCAGCAGCGCGCCGCCCAGCGCGATCATGCCCGGCGCCGCCATGGCCACCGGCCCGGGCGTCTCGTCGCGGGTGAGCGCCAGCTGGACGACACCGGCCACCACGAGTGCCAGCACGGCGCCCTCCGCGACGCCGGCACGTCGTCCGGCTGCCGCACCTGGCACGCGCCGCAGCAGCTCGGCCACGTGCTGCCTGGCCACCCCGTGCGCCGCGACGGCAGCGGCGCCGATGCCGCCGACGACACCGAGCAGCACCGAGGCCACCACCCAGCGGGTGAGGTGCACCCCGGTGCCGGCCTCGAAGAGGTGCTCCGCGGCGAGCCTCACCACCAGCCACCCGAGAAGCGTGCCGAGGGGCGCGGCG
Organism: Actinomycetales bacterium; assembly: GCA_035707965.1. Classification (GTDB taxonomy): domain Bacteria; phylum Actinomycetota; class Actinomycetes; order Actinomycetales; family Angustibacteraceae; genus DASSTJ01. The sequence goes on along the minus strand of DASSTJ010000148.1, from coordinate 4,821 downwards.
ACGAGCAGGAGGAGCACCACCTCGGCGAGCCCGAACCGCACGGTGCGACCGGGGCTGAGACCGCGCAGCTTGGCGAGCCCCAGCTCGGGCGCACGCTCCTGGGTGGCCGAGCCGACGACGTGGGCGAGGATCACCCACGCGAGCAGCACGAGCTGCACGGCGGCCAGCGGGGCGGCGACCCGGACGACCGCGCTGCGCTCGGTCGCCCGGTCCACCAGCACGGGCAGCTGGCTCGTCACCAGCGCGCCGCGCAGCCCCAGGCCCTTGGCCAGCTCGGCCACCTGCGCGGCCGCCACCGGCGCGCTGTCGAGGTCGAGCGCCCGGGGGTCGACGGGCACGTCGAGCGCGTAGGCCGGCAGCCCCACGCGGTCGGCGAACCCGGGACCCGCGAGGAGCGTGTCCGACATCGGCGGCAGCTCACCCAGGCCCTGCGGGCGCTCGTGCGGCACGTAGCCGAAGATCTGCCGGCCGAGCCAGTACGGGTCGTCGAGGTCGAACGGACGGTACGACCCGACGACCGTGAGCGTCCCGGCCCGCTGCCCGCTCACGGCGTTGGCGAGGTCGGGGAAGGTGAGCGACACGTGGTCGCCGACACGCAGTCCCAGCAGCTCGAGGCTGCGCGTCGTCACCGCGACCTCGTCGGCCCCAGTGGGGCAGCGTCCCTCGGTGACCTTCAGGTGGTCGCAGAGGCTGCTCCGCTCGGCGACCGGGACGACGACGCGCCCGCTCGCCTGCGGGCCGGAGGTCGGCTGCGCCAGACCCTCCGTCGCCCGCACCACCATCGGGCGTTGGAACGCGGGGCTGCGCAGCTGCTCCTCCACGATCGCCACTGCCTCGTCGGCCTGGGGAGCGGCCGACTGCAGCGCCGCGTTCGTGGAGACGTCGACGTGCACCGCGCGGGCGAACTGGTCGGACCGGGCGAGGGCCCCGCGCGCGATCGACTCCTCAGCCGCCCGCGAGTACAGCGGGGCGACGACGGCGGCGGTCGAGGCGACGACCGCCAGCAGCAGCACGATGACGGCGGTCGAGCGGCGGTAGGCGATGCCGCCCAACGCCAGCCGCAGGGTCGCGAGCAGGCCGGTCATCTCGCCCCCTCCACCAGCAGCTCGGGGACCGCCCGCGCGGCCAGTCGCCGGCCGAGAAGCACGCACACCCCACCGAGCAGCAGCAACGAGAGGACGACGGCGGCCCCGGCCGCGGGCCATGCCACCGCGACGCGAGGCTCGGGCAGCACGCTGCTGGGGGTCGAGCGCGACAGCATGAGCGCCGCGCCGATCCCGCCCAGCACGGCTCCGGTCACGACACCGACGACCGCGACGACGAGCTGTTCGCGGACCGCGGCGCTCGAGACGACGCGCCGCGGCACGCCGACGGCACGAAGACCGGCCAGGTCGTGCGCCCGCACCCGACCGGAGGTCGCCACCGCGACGCCGAGCACGACGGCGGCGAGCACCAGCGCGACCCCACCGACGACGAGGGCGAGGCGCAGCGCCATTCCGGACCCTTGCGAGGCCAGGCGCTCCGCCTCGCCCGCGGCCGACGCCCGACCCACGACCTCGACCCCCGAGGCGCGCAGCGAGCGCACCAGCTCCGCCTCGCGCGCGCCGTCGTCGGCTCCCAGCCACACCTGCTGCAGGGTGCGCGTGCCCAAGCCGGACTCGGAGCGGCGGACCAGGTCGTACGAGACCAGCAGCGCGGCCCCTGGCGTGCCGTCGTCCTGGCGCACGCTCGGGAGGGCGGGGACGCGACCGGCCTGCTCGTAGACCCGCGTGCCTCCGGCGACAGCGGGCGCCTCCACCAGGCTGGTCTCCTGCGTCGCGAAGGCGCCGTTGACGCGCGCTTGCGGGATGTCACCTGCCACCACGGCCGCCAGCACGCGTGGCACGTCGTCGCGCTGGGCGCTCAGAGCCGTGCCGAAGCTGCGTGACTCCAGCTGAAGCGCTCCTCCGGGGCCGGCCGAGACGATGACCGGGAGCACCACCCCGATCCCGGACCAGCCCTTGTCCGCCGCCCGCAGGTCGACCGACCCCTGCTGGTCGGTCAGGGCCAGGTCGACGCGCAGCTGCGCGCCACCGATGTCGGCCTGCAGGCGCTGCACACCCACGCGCCGCAGCAGGCACCCGTCGGCGCACGGCACGTCGGCGGTGAGGTGCGCGGTGCCAGGTTTCACCGCGCCGAACGGCACGTTGACGACGGCTCCGTCCGCGGTCTCGACGTCCACGGTGAGCTGCAGCGGTCCGTGCAGGCCGGGGTCGGCGTTCCGGTTGGTGCGCGTGAGCAACGGGCGCTCGTCCGGCGTGGGACTGATCGGTTCTGCCGACACCGTGGCGTCCACTCGGAGCGAGGAACCTCGGAGCGGCACCGGCGCGACGTCCGGCGGTTTGAGGTCGTCGAGCGCCGGAGCCCCAGAGCCGGGGGTGCCCGAGCCGGGGGTGCCCGAGCCGGGGGTGCCCGAGCCGTCCCAGAACGCGATGCGCCCGAACGACTGCGGATCGACTGCGAGCGAGCGCGGCCCTTGGGCGCTGGCGCCACGCGCCACGAGCACCGGCGTCGCGTAACGGTGAGCCGGGTCCGCGGTCGTCACCGCGTCACGCAGCGCCGTCGCGGACGGCGACTCCACGGTGAGGACGACGGGTGCGCCCACCCGCTGGTCGGCCGCGACGCGCCGCTGGTCCCGCGCGACCGCGTCAGCACCTGCGGCGAACACGAGAAGGGCCACGGCGACCGCCACGATGGCGACGAGGCGCCGCAGCGCGGGACGGCGCGACATGGCGATCGAGGCGAGACCGCTGCTCAGCCTCCCCCGGCGCAGCTGCCTGCGGCCGAGCAGGCCGGCTACCGGCACGACGAGCTGCGACAGCAGGAGCCCACCCGCGAGGGCGAGCAGGCCTGGCGCGACGAGCGCCGACGGGTCGCTGGGATCGCCGCTGAGCAGCGTCACGAGCCCAGCCACGCAGAGGGCGATGACGATGCCGTCCCCCACGCCGGCGCGCAGCGCGGAGCTGCGCGGCGGCACCGAGCGCAGCAGGCTGACGAGGGGTTCACGAACGGTCGGGACGGCGACCACGACCGCGGCCAGCAGACCGGCCACCCCCGCGGCCGCGGCGGCCGCCAGCATCGCCCAGTGCGGCGACACGGGCGTGCCCGGCACGAGCCACACGAGCGCGGCGAGCTTGGCCAGACCCCAGCCCGCGAGTCCTCCGAGCACCGCTCCGGCCGCGACGAGGATGCCGAGCTCGCGCACCAGGAGGCCCGCTGCCGCTGCCGGCTGCTGACCGCGCAGCCGGGCCAGCGCCACCTCGGGCCGGCGCTGCTCGGTCGTCGCCGCAGCGACGTAGGCCAGCACGACGAGCGACAGCACGACGATCTGCAGAGCGAGCAGTGGCAGGGCGGCGCGGGCGTCGTGGCGCTGCTGCGCGGCCTCCTGCAGCAGGGCCGGGAGCTGCGTCGACGTCCGTCCGCCCACCGTGCGGGCCGCGGCCGTGAGCCGGTCAGCGCCTCTCCGGACCGCCTGACCGTCACCGAAGGTCGAGCCGGGCAGCGCGAGCGGCACGTCGACCGAGGTCGTGAGCGACCGCCAGCTACCTGCGCTGAGCGTCGCCCAGTCGACGAAGACCACGTCGCCCCCGTCGATGGCCGTGCCCGCGACGGGGTCGCGAGCCACCGCGTGGTCGAACCAGTACGGCTGCGTCGCCTCGTACGGCTGGTACACGCCCACGACACGTGGCTGCAAGACCGGCGTGGTGTCGTTGCCTGAGCCGTCAGCGATCGGAAGCGCGTCGCCGAGGCGCAGGTGGAGCCCCGCGAGCGTGCGACTGCTGACGAGAACCTCGCCGGCGTCGTCCGAGGACGCAGCACGCGCTTCGGTCAAGCAGCTGCCCTGGACGATGGTGAGGTGCTCGCAGAGCCCGTCGCGGACGGCGACGGACACGAGCTGCTTGCCGGCGGGCAGCACGAGCAGCCCGTCCGCGCTGGCGCCGACCGCGGCCGTGCCCCAGACCGGGTCGTCGAGGGCTCCCGCGAGCTGCTCGCGCAGCTGCCGCGGCGAAGCCGGCGGGGCGCCGGTGACGCTGACCGACATGCCGCTCGCGCTCACCGGCGCGTCCGCCAGGGTCTGGTGCTGGACCGACCGCTCCACGGCCTGCGCGTACCCGACGCCGAGCACGGCCGACAGGGACACGAGGGCGGCGAGCAGTGTGACGAGCACCGCCTGTGCCGGTTGGTGGCGCAGCCGAGCGGCCACCAGCCGTCTCATGCGGTCGTCCTCCACGTCCTCGTCGCAGCACCGTACGAGACAGGTCGTGCACGCGTCAGAGGTCTGGCGCAGCGCTACCGGTCGCCGTCAGGCAGGGTGAGGCCGGCGCGGTCGCAGGCCCAGCACAGCCTCACCCCTGACGAGGCCGCAGACCAGCAGGCCGGCCGGATCGTGACGGCACTGTGACGGAGCACCCTCACGCCGGGCAGGGGACGGTGTTACCCCCGTCGGCGCCAGAGTCGTCGCGGTGACGTCAGTCGTTCTGGTCGCCGTGGCCGATGGCCGCCTCGAGCCGATCGAGCTTCGCCTGCATCTCGCCCGTCCGCCCGGGCCGGATGTCGGCCTTGAGGACGAGGCTCACCCGCTCGCCGTGCTGGCCCACCGCCTCGCAGGCGCGCTTCACGACGTCCATGCACTCGTCCCAGTCACCCTCGATCGTGGTGAACATCGAGTCGGTGCGGTTCGGCAGCCCTGACTCACGGACGATGCGGACGGCGTCGGCGACGGCTCCGGACACGGAGTCACCGGTGCCGGACGGTGCGACGGAGAAGGCGATCAGCATGCTC
>DASSTJ010000147.1:0-14056 GCA_035707965.1 Actinomycetales bacterium | reverse complement strand
TTCACCGGGCGGGCCAACTCGGCCCTGGCGGTGGGCGACCCGGGCCTGCCCCTGGGCGACGCGCTCGACCGGGTCGAGCGCTGGTACGCCACCAGGGAGCTGCCGCCGCGCGTCGCCGTCCCCTGGCCGCTGTCGGTGCGTCGAGCCACGACGACCGGCGACGAGCGTCCCGGCGGGCCGGGGATCGACACCGACCTCGACCACGAGCTCGCGCGCCGGGGCTACCGGCTGCAGACCCCGACGCTGGTGCTCACGGCGTCGGCACGCGAGGTCCGGGTCGCGACGACGCCGATGGCCGCGGAGGGGGCAGCCTCCGGTCGCGCCTCGGATCTCCACCTGCACCTGGCGGACGAGCCGGACGACGCGTGGCTGGCGGTGTACCACTACCGCGGCCAGCAGCTGCCCTCCGTCGCCCGGCGGCTGCTGATGTCGGCACCGTCCCAGGTGTTCGCCTCGGTGCGCGACAGCGACGGGCGCGCGGTGGCCGTGGCGCGGGCCGCCTCCGCCCGCGGCTGGACGGGCGTCACCGCCATGGAGGTCGACCCCTCCCACCGCCGGCGGGGCCTCGCTCGCCGCGTGCTCGCCGAGATCGCTGCCTGGGCGCTCGAGCGGGGTGACCCGTCGCTGTACCTGCAGGTCGCCGAGAGCAACGCTGCGGCGCGGGCGCTCTACGAGTCGGCCGGGTTCGCCCCGCACCACGGCTACCACTACCGCGTGCGCGACTGACCCGACGGCTTCACGGCAGGTGCGCGTACCGGCCCCGGTGGTACAGCAGCGTGCCCGCCGGGGAGTCGGGCAGCTCGACCGCCAGCACCTCGCCCACCACGATCGTGTGGTCGCCTGCCGGGTGCAGCGCCGTCGTCCGGCACTCCAGCGTCGCGAGCGACTGGTCGAGCAGGGCCGTGCCGGTCAGCGCTCCCCGGTGGTGCGGCACCCGGTCGAGCTGGCCGTGCAACGGACGGCCACGGGTCGCCAGCCACTGCGCGGACGGACGTGCGCTGTCGTCGAGGATGCTCACCGACCAGACACCCGCGTCCTCGACGGCGTCGTGGAACCGCGCGTCCTGCTCGACGCACACCAGCACGAGCAGCGGGTCGAGCGAGACCGACGTGAACGCGTTGGCGGTCATCGCGTGGTCGATCCCACGCGACACGGTCGACACCACGGTCACGCCGGTCGCGAAGCGGGCGAGAGCCCGCCGGAACCGGCTCACGTCGAGCTCGGACGGCCTGCCGTCGCCGCCGATCGACGGCCTGCCGTCGCCGCCGATCACCGCGGGATCACCTGGCACGGCACCTGGCGTCGGACCTGGCACGGGCTCGGAGCTCACTGACCGACCCTAGCCCCGCTGTGGCGCGCGGGCCCACGTGGCCCGACGTGCGGCCGGTGCCTGCACCGGTCACTGCTCAGGAGGGACCCGCACCTTCTCGTCCCGCAGGTCGATGACGTGGTCGTCCGCGAGCGCCGGCCACGCGAGCGGACTGCCGACGTACTCGTCCCGGGCCCGCTCGAGGACGTCGGTGATCTCCCGTCCGATGAGCTCGTGCCGCTCCACGAGGGCGTCGCGCAACGCGGTGACGAGGTGCCGGTTCTGGCCCAGCAGCTGCCGGACGGCGTCCCGCTGCGTGGTCAGCACGTCCTCGACCATCCGACGTCCGTCGGCGTCCCCCAGCACCCGCCCCACGATGTTCGAGTCGGACAGCGCGGACCCCTGCACCGCGGCGAACGACACGAGGGTGTCGACCATGCCGGCGGCCCCGACCATCTGGGCGGCGACATTGGTGGCGTACGCCAGGTCCCCGCTGGGGCCGGTCGAGACGTCGCCGAAGAACAGTTCCTCCGACACCTGGCCGCCGAAGGCGATCTGGATGAGTCGCCGCATCTCGTCCCGGCCGCGGGTGTACACCTCCTCGGTGTCGCCGTGGGCGAGCAGCCCCAGCGCGTCGCGGCGCTTGACGATGGTGAGCACCTCGAGCCGCCGCTGCGGCGCCACCAGCCACGCCACGGTCGCGTGCCCGGCCTCGTGGGTGGCGATCAGCTGCTCCTCGTGCGCCGTGTAGGTCACGGGCTGCCCCAGGCCGATCTCGGTGACGAGCCGGGCGTGCTCGACGTCCTGCCACGTCATGGCCCGTCGTCCGGCCTCCACCGCCTGCACGAGTGCCTCGTCGAGCAGCCCCTCGAGCATGGCGGGGCTGTACCCCTGGGTGATCGCGGCCAGCGCGTCCCGGCGCTCCTCGCTGTCGAGCTCGGGCACGTGCGCCTTGCGCGCGAGGAAGTGGTCGACGATCTGCCGGCGACCCACCTTGCCGGGAAGGTCGAACGACAGCCGCTGGTCGAACCGCCCCGGGCGCAGCAGCGCGGGGTCCAGCCGTTCGGCCGTGTTGGTGGAGGCGAACAGCATGATGTTCGCCCGTGCCGGGCCGGGACCCTTGAGCTGTCGGTGCGCCGGCAGCACCAGGTTCACGACGTCGACCAGGGCGCCGTAGAGCTTCTGGCCACCGGTCGGCTGGTCGAACGACTGCATCTGCACGAGCAGCTCGTTCACGGTCATCTGGGCGTCCCCGCCGCCTGTGTACGGCGTCGTGACGACAGCCGGTGCCGGCGCCGCACCGAGAGCGGGCAGACCGGTGAGCCCGCCGCAGGCCAGCAGTCCGGAGGATGCGGGGGCCGGGCTCGCCGTCATGGGCATGGCGGGACGGCGGAGCGCGATCGCGTCGAACTCGTCGATGAACCCGATGGCGCCGCCGTACTGCCGAGCCGCCTTGCGCAGCGCCTTGAAGAAGTTGCGCACCTTGCGCTGCGAGGCGCCCTGCAGCCCCGACTGGAAGGACGTCGCCGTCGCCATGAGGAACGGCACGCCCGCCTCCTTGGCGAGCGCCTTGGCCGTGTGCGTCTTGCCGGTCCCGGGGCCGCCCTCGAAGAGCACGCCCCGGCGCGAGCGTCCTCCCATCTCCGTGGCGAAGGTGCGGTGCGCCAGGAACAGGTTGAGCGTGCGCACCACCTGCGCCTTGACGACGTCGATGCCGACGACGTCGTCCAGCCCCACCTCGATCTGCTCGGGACGCACCACGATGTGCGGCGACCGCCCGCCGCCCACCGACGACAGCACGATGATGAGCAGCAGGACGAAGAAGAACAGGCCCGCCATCAGGTAGAGCGGGTCGACCCGCGGCATCGACGGCGGCCCGACGGGGTTGCCGTGCAGCACCCGCCACCAGAGCCACACCAGCAGCGGGGTCAGGGCGGCCGCGACGGTCCAGAGGCGACGGCGCCGCGTGCGCTCCCGGGCCGCACCGACGTCCGCACCGCGCAGCGGCGTGGAGCCGCCGACACCGCTGAGCAGCTGCTGAGTGGGATCGGGCACGCGGACCTCCGACCTGCGACGACGCTGACGGCCTCAGGATGACGCAGAGTGGCCGGCGCCGCCCGGGCGATCACCCGTTCGCCTCAGTCGTCGTCGTGTCGGCGCGCGAACCGTCACACAGCGTGCGCGCATCCGTGCACCTTGCCCACAAGGTGCACGGGCACGGGCGCTCAGGCGTGCACCCGCACCCTTTCGGAAAGGTCCGCCAAGGCGAGGTGGTCAGTCGTCGGTGCGGACGCCGGAGAAGAGGTCGGTGAGCACCACGCCGTCCGGCCGTGCCGGGCTCGCGTCGTCCTCGTCGCCTGGAGCCAGCTGGAAGGCCTCGCGGTCGCGCACGAGCTGTGCGATGTCGTCCGACAGCGCGAACCACCCACCCTCGACCCGCACCTGCGTCTGGTGAGCCCGCAGGGCCGCCACCTTGGCCGTCATGACCGCTCGGACGTCGACGACCGCGTCGATCAGGGAGTCGTCCACCACTGCGGGCGGGAACGGGTCGGCCGACGCCCGCGCGAGCATCGACCTCGGGCGATCGGTGCTCGCCGCCTGACGCTCCTGCTCGGCCCAGGTGCGGGGGACGCGAACCCAGGCCACCCTGGGCACCCGCCACGGCCGCAGGGAGTCGCCAGCGGCGAGGTCGACCGCTCGCATGGTCACCCGGTGGGTGTGCACGTGGTCCGGGTGGCGGTAGCCGCCGTCCGGGTCGTAGGTGAGGACCACATGCGGACGCACGTCGCGGACGACGGCAGCCAGCTCGGCAGCCACCACGTCGACATCGGCCCGGGCGAAGGCCTGCGGCCCGGCACCGGGCGCCGGACCGGCGATGCCAGGCCGCACCCACACCATGCCCGAGTCGTGCCAGCGCCCGTCGGCGAGCAGCCGGTGGTCGCGGACGCCGAGCGCCGCGGCCGCCCGCTCCAGCTCGCGGCGACGGTGCGCCCCCAGCGCTTCACCGGTCAGGTGGCGCAGCGACTCGGGAATTACCTCGCCCTGCTGGCCGAGGGTGCAGGTCACGAGGGTGACGGACGTCGCGCCGTCACGGACGTAGTGCGCGAGGGTGCCGCCGGACGCCAGGGTCTCGTCGTCCGGGTGGGCGTGGACCGCGAGGAGACGCCTCACGTGCGCGAGACTGACCCGCCCCCAGCCTCAGGGCTGGGAGCTCGGCGCTGGCGGCGCGGTCGGCACCTCGAGCCCGGCCGACGTGACCGGCGAGCTGCGGTGCGACAGCGTGTCCGTGGCGCCGGGGACGTCGCCGTGGCTGTCCTCGGGGAAGTGGCAGGCGACGCGGTGGCCCGGCCGTAGCTCGCGGAGCTGCGGGACGGTGGTCGCGCAGATCTCCTGCGCCTTCCAGCAGCGCGTGCGGAAGACGCACCCCGACGGCGGGTTGCTCGGCGACGGCAGGTCACCCTGCAGCAGGATCCGCTCGCGACTGCGCTCGCGATCCGGGTCGGCCACCGGCACCGCCGACAGCAGCGCATGCGTGTAGGGGTGCAGCGGCCGGCCGTACAGGTCGTCGGCCGGCGCGACCTCGACCAGGTGCCCGAGGTACATGACGGCGACGCGGTCGGAGATGTGCCGCACGACCGACAGGTCGTGCGCGATCACGATGTACGACAGCCCGAAGTCGTCCTGGATGTCCTCCAGCAGGTTGACCACCTGCGCCTGGATCGATACGTCGAGGGCCGACACCGGCTCGTCCGCGACGATCAGCTTCGGCTGCAGCACGACGGCCCGCGCGATGCCGATGCGCTGGCGTTGCCCGCCGGAGAACTCGTTCGGGTAGCGGTTGTAGTGCTCGGGGTTGAGCCCGACCCGCTCCATGATCTCCTGGACGGCCCGCTTGACGCCGCCCTTCGGGTCGACGCCCTGCACCTCGAACGGGGCCCCGATGATCGAGCCGACCGTGTGCCGGGGGTTCAGCGAGTTGTACGGGTCCTGGAAGATCATCTGCATCTCGCGACGCAGCGGGACCATCTCCTTGCGGGAGAGCCCGGTGATATCACGGCCCTGGTAGGTGATACGGCCACCCGTGGGCTCGAGCAGCTTGAGGATCGACCGGCCCGCCGTCGACTTGCCGCAACCGCTCTCGCCCACCAGACCGATCGTCTCGCCCGCCTGGACACCCAAGGAGACGCCGTCCACCGCCTTGACGTCACCGACGTGACGCTTGAGCAGGCCCTGCTTGATCGGGAAGTACTTCTGAAGATCCTCGACCTCGAGGATGTTGTCGCTCACGCATCCTCCCCGGTACCCGCAACACCGGCGGTCGGAGCGGTGCGCGACAGCTGCCGCTCGAGACGTTCCGCGGCGAACTTCTGCCGCTGCTCGTCGGTGAGGAAGCACCGGATCGAGTGGCCGTCAGCAACCTCGTCCAACGCGGGACGCTCCTTCTTGCACCGATCGTCGGGAACGTTCTGCCAGTACTCGCACCGAGGTTGGAAGACGCAGCCCGTGGGTAGGTTGATCAGGGACGGCGGCTGGCCGGGGATGGGCGCGAGCCGCGCGGTGCGGTCGTCGGTAAGTCGCGGCAGCGAGCTCAGCAGACCCCAGGTGTACGGCATCTGCGGCCGGTAGAAAATGTCGCGGACGGTGCCACGCTCCACGACCCGACCGGCGTACATGACCGCCACGTCGTCGGCCGTCTCGGCCACCACGCCGAGGTCGTGGGTGATGAGGATGATCGCGGTACCGAACTCCTCCTGCAGCGAACCCAGCAACTCGAGGATCTGGGCCTGCACCGTCACGTCGAGTGCCGTCGTCGGCTCGTCCGCGATGATCAGCTCCGGGTCGTTGATCAGCGCCATCGCGATCATCACGCGCTGGCGCATACCGCCGGACAGCTGGTGCGGGAACTCGTCGATGCGGTGCTCGGCGTTGGGGATACCGACCTTGCGCAGCATGTCGATCACCCGGGCCCGCGCGTCGGACTTGCTGACGTCGCGGTGCACCCGGATCGCCTCGACCAGCTGGTTGCCGATCCGGTAGAAGGGGTGCAGCGAGGACAGCGGGTCCTGGAAGATCATGGCCATGCGCTTGCCGCGCAGCTCACGCAGGCGGCGGTCGCTCGCCGTGACCAGCTCTTCGCCGTCCAGACGGATCGATCCCGTGATCTGCGCCTGCTTGCGGCTGTGCAGACCCATGATGGCGGCGCTGGTCACGCTCTTGCCGGAGCCGGACTCGCCCACGACCGCCAGCGTGCGGCCCTTGTCGACCGAGAGCGAGACACCGTCGACGGCCTGGACGACGCCATCCTCGGTCGAGAACCTGACGCGCAGGTCGTCGACCTCCAGGTACGGGCTCATCCCAGCCTCACTCTCGGGTCGATCACGGCGTACAGCAGGTCGACGATCAGGTTCGCGGCGATGATGAACGCCGCGGCGAGCAGGACGGTGCCCGTCATCAGCGGGAGGTCGGACTCCAGCACGGACCCGAGGACGAGGCGGCCCAGCCCGGGCAGACCGAACACCTGCTCGGTGATGACCACGCCACCCAGCAGCGTCGCGAGGTCGATGCCGGCCGCCGTCACGATCGGCGTGAGTCCGGAGCGCAGGGCGTGCTTGCCGATGACCTTGCGCTCGGACAGGCCCTTGGCCCGAGCTGTGCGGATGTAGTCCTCACCGAGGGTGTCGAGCATCTGGTTGCGGGTCAGCCGGCTGTAGAACGCGGCGAAGACCATCGCCAACGTGATCCACGGCAGGATGAAGGACTTCAGCCACGCCACGGGGTCGTCGGCGAAGGGGGTGTAGGCCGGATAGGCCATGATCCTGAACTTGAAGATCACGAAGTACAGCAGCACGAGCCCGATGAAGAACGTCGGGAACGAGTAGCCGATGAGCGCGCCTCCGGTGGCCACGCGGTCCTGCCACCGGCCTCGTCTCAGGGCGGCGACCACCCCGATCGAGACGCCCGTGATCAACCACAGGATGAGGGCGCCGACCGCTTCGACGGCCGTGACGGGGAGCGCGTTCTTGATCAGGTCCGTGACGTTCTCGCCACGGAAGAAGGAGTAGCCCAGGCACGGCGCGGGGCACTCGAACGTCGCCGTACCGCTGCCGTAGGTGCGCCCGACGACGACGCCCTTCGCGAACTCGGCGTACTGCACGTAGATGGGCTTGTCGTACCCGAGCCTGATCTCGTTCTGCTTGATGACCTGGGGAGTGCACGACTTGCCGCAGGTCAGCGCCGCGGGGTTGCCAGGAAGCGCCTGGAACAGCAGGAACACGATGATGCTCAGCGCGATCAGCATGAGGATCATCGCGATCACGCGCCGGATGATGTAGGTGCCCACTGGGCAGCCTCCTGGGCGTCGTCGAGCCGGCGGTCGGGTGTCGGCACCCGGCCGACGGCCCGGGGGCAGGTGGGTTGCACCCGCCCCCGGGCCGATGGGGTGAATCGGTGGAGCGTGCCTACCTCAGGGGCAGACTACTTCTTCACGTACAGGTCGGCGTAGGACCAGGAGCCGTACGGCGCCCACAGGTAGACCTGACCACCGTCGCCGCTGCCGGACCCGACCTTGGAGCCAGCGAGGCGCTGCTCACGACCGAAGCGGGTCGGCAGGATCCAGGCCTGCGACACGGCCGTCTTGTTGAGCTCCTGCCACATCTGAGCCTGCTTGTTGCGGTCGAGCTCCTTCGTCGCGTCGGCGACCTTCGCGTTGAAGTCCTTGTCGTCCACCAGCGAGAGGTCGAAGCCACCCTTCGGGGTGAACAGCGGCGGGATGACCGTCGAGGCGTTCAGCCAGTCCGGGCCCCAGCCGGCCGAGGCGAGCTCGTGCTCCTTGGTGGGGTCGAGAACCGTCGAGTAGTACTTGCCGGCCTCGATCGCGTTGAGCTTCAGCGTGATGCCGGCCTTCGCCAGCGACGCCTGCAGAGCCGCAGCCGACTTGTCGGCGTCCGGGCTCTTCGGGTAGTCGTAGGTCAGCGTCGGCATCGGCTTGCCCGACTCGGAGATGAGCTTCTTCGCCAGCTCCGGGTCACCGGTGTCCGGCACCTTGCCACCGAGGAGCGAGTCCCAGAGGCCCGTGGGGGCGTAGTCCGCGCTGAGGTTCGGCTTGATGGCGCCGTCGGCCAGGTCACCCGCGAACGAACCACCGGCGATGGTCAGCATCTGGGCCCGGTCCGCAGCAGCGAGGATCGCCTGACGCTGCTTGAGGTCCGGGACCTTCTTGGTGTTGATCGCGATGTAGCGGGTGTACGGGTCGAACTCGTTGACGCGACGCTTCTCGAAGCGCGGGTCGTTGAACACGGTGCTCAGCGACGCCGTCTGCAGGTTGTCGCGCGAGATCGCGGTCTGGTCCTCGCCCGCGTCACCCTCCATGCGCTGGTCGAGCACCGACGGGTCGATCGAGAACTTGACCACGATCTTGTCGGGGTACGCCGGGCGGTACGGGTCGGAGTCCTTCGACCAGTTGGAGTTGCGCTCGAGCACGAGCTGCTGGCCCTTGGTGTACTCGGTGATCTTGTACGGGCCGTCGGACTGCACGGCGTCGTCGTACTTCTCGCCGGTGTCCTTGGCCTTCGGCACCGCAGCGAACGCGGTCAGCGTGACGGTGTAGTTGAAGTCACCGGCCGGCTGGGACAGGTGGAAGGTGATCGTCTTGTTGTCCGACGAGCACTCCACCGCCTTGTCGAAGGCCGCAGTGTCGTTGTTGGCGGTCTCGTACGGGCCCTTGTACGTCGGGTTGCCGTCCTTGTCCTTCGGGATGTCCAGCAGCGGGATCGCGTAGGTCGGGCCGTCGGTGATCACCGTCTGGGCGAAGGTGCGCGAGACGCCGTACTTGACGTCGGCGCAGGTGACGTCCGAGCCGTCCTCCCACTTGACGCCGTCGCGCAGGGTGAACGACCAGGTCTTGCCCTCGTCGGTCGCCTTGCCGGTGTCGGTGGCGAGGTCGCCGACGAGCTCGCCAGCGGTCTTGCCGTCCTTGCTCAGCTTGTACGCCGTCAGCGTGCGGGTGATGTAACCGTTGGCGAACGCCAGGTCCTCACCCGTGTAGTTGCGCTGCGGGTCCAGGTGGTCGAACTGCTCGGCGTGGGTGAGGATCGTCAGCGTGCCGCCCTGCTGCGCGCCCGAGTCCTTCGCCCCCTTCGAGCCGGTGTCACCGTCGCTGCCGCCACCGCATGCGGCCAGCGCCAGAGCGCCCGCCGAGGCGAGGGCGACGATGCGAAGGCCGTTCTTGGCCTTGCCCATGTCGTCTCCTCCTGATCGTTGAACCGTGGCGGTGTGCCAGGCTCGGTCGGCTCCCGCTGTCGCGGTGAACCGTTCCCGGCGCCGGCCGGGAAGTCTGTGGGTGTCGGCGCGCCGCCGCGGGGCGAGCGCCGGTGGTGCTTACGAGCGGGACGCCCGCGGGTCGAGGGCGTCCCGGATGGAGTCGCCCAGCAGGTTGAACGTCAGCACGACGATGAACAGGTACGTGCCGGGGATGAACAGGTACAGCGGGTCGACCGTGTAGAACGACACGGAGTCGGCCAGCATGCGGCCCCACGTGGGGGTCGGCTCGCTGACGCCGACACCGAGGAACGACAGCGCCGCCTCCAGGCCGATGTAGGACGGGAACAGCAGCGACGCGTAGACGAGGATCGGCACCCAGAGGTTCGGCAGGACCTCCTTGCGGAGGATGCGACCCGAGCTCGCACCGATCGAGATCGCCGCCTCGACGAACTCCCGCTCGCGGATGCTCAGGACCTGACCCCGGATGAGCCGCGCCAGGTACGTCCAGCCGAAGACCGCGAACACGATGATGAGGAACGTGATGCGGGCCGGGTTGCCGTCGATGCCCAGCTTGTCGTCGAGGACCTGCACCAGGATCGGGCTCAGCGCGATGAGCAGGATCAGCTGCGGGAAGCTGAGGAGCAGGTCCATCAGCCGGCTGAGAGCGCTGTCGACCCAACCACCGGAGTAGCCGGCGATCATGCCGAGGATCACGCCGATGACGACCGTGAACAGCGTGCCCAGACCGGCCACGAGCAGCGAGATCCGCGAGCCGTAGAGCAGCCGGTACATCAGGTCGCGACCGGTGAGCGGCTCGATCCCGAGCGGGTGGTCCCAGCTGATGCCGCTGTGGAGCGGGCCACCCGGGAGCCCGCCGTCCTTGATGAGCGAGCCGTTGAAGTCGTCGGTCAGGCCGAGCGCCTTGGTGATCAGCGGGGCGAAGAGCGCGACCAGCACGACGATGACGATGACGGTCATCGACATGATCGCGACGCGGTCCTTCCTCAGCCGCGTCCACGCCATCTGGGCTGGCGAGCGACCAGCGATGCCCGGCGCCACCTCGGCGGCAGGTAGCTCCTGCTCCGCACCCTGCATCACCGTCATGTCGCTGGAGTGACCTTCCGAGAGGACGAGCCCTGCTGTCCGAATCGAGTGGACTCTACGTCAGAGTGTTACCAGGAAGGCAACAGCAGACACAGTACGTTGCTCAATCGTGATCGCGGCGCAACCTCCAGCGCGGTCACGACGTCTCGGCAGCGTTGGCGCGACGGGCTCGTCCGCGTGCCTTCTCGCGGTCCTGCGCGGAGAGCTGCACCATGCGGATCCGCACGGCGTCCGGGGTCACCTCGACGCACTCGTCGTCCCGGCAGAACTCCAGGCACTGCTCCAGCGACAGCCGGCGCGCCGGCACGAGGCGCTCGAACTCCTCGGCCGTGGACGACCGGATGTTCGTCGCCTTCTTCTCCTTCGTGATGTTGACGTCCATGTCGTCGGCGCGAGAGTTCTCCCCCACCACCATGCCCTCGTAGACCTCGGTGCCCGGGTCGACGAAGAGCGTGCCCCGCTCCTGCAGGTTGGCGATGGCGTACGAGGTGGCCTGGCCGGCTCGGTCGGCGACCATCGAGCCGCTCGGCCGCGTGCGCAGGTCGCCGAACCACGGCTCGTAGCGCTCGAAGACGTGGTGCGCGATGCCGGTGCCTCGCGTCTCGGTGAGGAACTCGGTGCGGAAGCCGATCAGACCGCGCGACGGCACCAGGAACTCCATCCGAACCCAGCCGGTGCCGTGGTTGGTCATCTGCTCCATGCGGCCCTTGCGCACGGCGAGCAGCTGCGTGATGGCTCCGAGGTACTCCTCGGGCGCATCGATCGTGAGCCGCTCGACCGGCTCGTGGACCTTGCCGTCGACGTCGCGCGTCACCACCTGCGGCTTGCCGACCGTCAGCTCGAAGCCCTCACGGCGCATCTGCTCGACCAGGATGGCCAGGGCCAGCTCGCCGCGTCCCTGTACCTCCCACGCATCCGGGCGCGCTGTGGGAAGGACCCGCATGGACACGTTGCCGACCAACTCGCGATCGAGCCGGTCGCGCACCAGACGCGCCGTCACCTTGTGCCCCTTCACTCGCCCAGCCATGGGTGAGGTGTTGGTGCCGATCGTCATCGAGATCGCCGGCTCGTCGACGGAGATCAGGGGAAGCGGGCGGGGGTCGTCGACGTCTGCCAGCGTCTCCCCGATAGTGATCTCGGGAATGCCCGCCACCGCGATGATGTCGCCCGGCCCGGCCTTCTCCGCCGCGACGCGGTCGAGGCCCTCGGTCATGAGCAGCTCGGTGATCTTCACCCGCTGCTGCGTGCCGTCGTGGCGGCACCACATCACCTGCTGGCCCTTGCTGACAGCGCCGGAGTGCACGCGGCACAACGCGATCCTGCCGAGGAACGGCGACGCGTCCAGGTTGGTGACGTGCGCCTGGAGCGGGGCGTCCTCGTCGTACGCGGGCGCCGGGATCGTCCGCAGGATCGTGCGGAACAGCGGTTCCAGGTCCTCGGACTCCGGCAGGCTGCCGTCCGCGGGCCGCTCCAACGAGGCACGGCCGGCGCGGGCCGACGCGTAGACGATCGGGAACTCGAGGAGCTCGTCGGCGTCGGAGGCGTCGTCCATCAGGTCCATGAACAGCTCGTACGTCTCGTCCACGACCTCGGCGATCCGCGCGTCGGGGCGGTCGACCTTGTTGATGACGAGGATGACCGGCAGCCGGGCAGCCAGCGCCTTGCGCAGCACGAACCTCGTCTGTGGCAGGGGGCCCTCGCTCGCGTCGATCAGCAGGCAGATGCCGTCGACCATCGAGAGGCCGCGCTCGACCTCGCCGCCGAAGTCGGCGTGCCCGGGGGTGTCGATGATGTTGATGGTCACGCCGTCGGCGAGCCCGGCGTCCGTCGCGGCGCGCCCGCGATAGTGCACGCCGGTGTTCTTGGCGAGGATCGTGATGCCCTTCTCACGCTCCAGGTCGCCGGTGTCCATCGCCCGCTCGTCGACGTGCTGGTGCTCGCCGAAGGCCCCCGACTGCCAGAGCATCGCGTCGACCAGCGTGGTCTTGCCGTGGTCGACGTGGGCGACGATCGCCACGTTGCGGATGTCGTCGCGGGTGCGTGTGGGCATGCGTGAGCCTTCAGAAGCGAGGGATGGGGGAACCGCACGATTCTACGGCGCGCGCACGGTCGGCGACGACCGCGCGCGGCGCCCTCCCCCGCACGGACGCCGGCCCGCTGCGTCCTGGGAGCTCGAGACCCGTTGTGAGGCAAGCCTTTCCTGCCTGGCAACGCCCGCGCGACCCACGTACGGTGAACGGATGACCACCGCACCGCAGGATGTCGCCCCGCACGAGGGCGAAGGGCACGCGGAGGGCATCGGCGCACGCCTGAACTGGCTGCGCGCGGGCGTCCTCGGGGCGAACGACGGCATCGTCTCGACGGCGGGCCTCGTGGTCGGCGTGGCGGCCGCGACCACGAGCCGCACCGTGATCCTCACGGCGGGCGTCGCCGGGCTCGTCGCCGGCGCGCTGTCCATGGCGGCCGGCGAGTACGTCTCGGTGAGCACCCAGCGAGACACCGAGCAGGCGCTGCTCGAGAAGGAGCGGCGCGAGCTCGCCGAGATGCCGGAGGAGGAGCTCGACGAGCTCACGGAGATCTACCGCAGCAAGGGTCTCAGCCCGGAGCTCGCGCGTGCCGTCGCGGTCGAGCTCACCGAGCACGACGCGTTCGCCGCCCACGTCGAGGCCGAGCTCGGCATCAACCCTCACGACCTCGTCAACCCCTGGCACGCGGCCGTGGCGTCCGCCATCGCCTTCACCCTCGGCTCAGTCCTGCCCCTGCTCGCCATCACGCTGCTCGGGGCGAACCTCCGGGTCCCCGTCACGATGGTGGCCGTCGTCCTGGCCCTGGTCGTCACGGGCTGGACGAGCGCGACCCTTGGCGACGCCGCCCGCGGACGAGCGGTCCGGCGCAACGTCGTCGGCGGCGTCCTCGCGATGGTCGTGACGTACGGGATCGGCTCCCTGGTGGGTCTCGGCGTCTGACCGTGCCCCGGGCGCACGCGCCCGACATGCCGGGCGACACGCGGACACGGTGCTGGCGTCCCGAGCGCGTGGTCGACACGGTGTGTCTGTCGTCACGCTGCTCAACGCCATGATCCCGGCGTTCGCCTGCATTCTGGACAACGGGGTCGTGCGCGCAGGCGCCGCAGAGCCCCGGGGGGACTCTCCGGGAGGAGGTGTTCCGCATGACCGTCTCGCGACTCAACTGGAAGTGGCCCGCGGCCTGACCGTACTTCTGACGGCACCGGGCGGTTCGCTGGGACACAACCCTGTGAACCGCCCGGGCGCCGGTTGGCAGCTTCAGGTTCCCGTCGAGGTGAGGGCCACCCGGTTGCGTCCCTGCGCCTTCGCGGAGTACATGGCGGCGTCGGCCTTCTGAACCGCCTGTGTCAGGGCACCT
>DASSTJ010000146.1:0-4522 GCA_035707965.1 Actinomycetales bacterium | reverse complement strand
GATGCGTACGGCGCGCTGGGCGTCGGCGTCGTCGAGGGAGCCGGGGAAGGTGACGACACCGACCTTCATGCGCGGCCTCCGCGCAGGTGCGAGCTCAGCGGGCAGCTTCGTGGGGTCTGGTTCATGCCGGCTCGACCACCCGCACGGTGAAGTCCTCGATGACCGGGTTGGACAGCAGCGTCTCGGCCATCTCGCGCACCTGCGCCAGCCGCTCGTCGGTGGCGTCGCCGTCGAGCTCGAGCTCGAAGCGCTTGCCCTGGCGCACGTCGACCACGCCGTCGAAGCCCAGCCGCGGCAGCGCACCGTGGACGGCCTTGCCCTGCGGGTCGAGGATCTCGGGCTTGGGCATCACGTCGACGACGACACGGGCCACGGGTTGCTCCTAGCTCTGGGGTGCGGGCGCCGATCAGTCTAGTGAACGCCCACACCAGCTCGCGCTCGAGGATCTTGCCCGCCCGCGGTCATCGGCAGCGAGTCGACGACGTCGACGATGGGGGGATACTCGTGGGCCGCCATCTGCCCTTGCCCGACGCTACCGGCTCGGGACGTCGTACCCGGGCGCTGAGCTCCTGAGGAGACGACCTACTGGCCGGGTCCACGCTCGGTCAGGATGCGGGCAGCCCGCCTGAGATCGGGCCCGGTCGCCAGCCCGGCCACGAGCGTGAGGACCGGACCGAGCGGGCGCCGCCAGCCTCGGCCCCGGACCCGGGCCGCGACCGCCACCGTGCACCCCACCGGGCACCCGTCCGCCACCGGCGAGAACGTCAGCTCGCCCTCCGCCTCGACCCCGCGCCACTGCCCCCTCTCGACCCAGCGCCGGGGCCGGTCGAGCACGACGGTGGACATCCGCGGTCGCAGCCCCGGCACGGTGACGTCGAGCCACCGCTGTCCGACGTGCGGCTCGCCGTCGTCCAGCAGCTCGACCCGCCGCAGGGACGGCTGCCAGGCCGGCCGGTTGCGCGGGTCGACGAGGAAGTCGAACGCCGCCTCGACCGGCACCGCGAAGAACACGCCGGCCCGGCGGCTGGTCATCGGCCGGCGCTCAGAACGTGTCGCCGGTGAGGAGCTCGTAGGCCTCGACGTAGCGCTCCCGCGTGCGGTCCACGACCTCCTGCGGCAGCGGCGGCGGCTGCTCGCCGGACCTGCGGTCCCAACCGCTCTCCGGGGAGGTCAGCCAATTCCGGACGATCTGCTTGTCGTACGACGGCTGCACCCGTCCCGGCGTCCATCCCTCTGCCGGCCAGAAGCGGCTCGAGTCCGGCGTGAGCACCTCGTCACCCAGCACCAGCCCGTCGAACCGGCCCCCCGGAGCCGGTGAGTCGGCCGTCGCGGAGCCTCGAGCCGGCAGTCGGCGGCCGAACTCGAGCTTCGTGTCCGCGAGGACGATGCCGCGCTCGCGGGCGAGCTCCTCGGCCCGGCGGTAGACCGCCAGCGTCAGGTCGCGCACGGCGGCCGCGTCGTCCGCACCCACGGCGGCCACCACGGCGTCGTACGAGACGTTCTCGTCGTGGTCGCCCAGCTCGGCCTTGGTGGCCGGCGTGAAGATGGGCTGCTCCAGCCGACTCGCCTCGACGAGTCCGTCGGGCAGCCGGATGCCACAGACCTCGCCGGTCGCCTGGTAGTCGAGGAGACCCGACCCGGTGAGGTAGCCGCGGGCGACGCACTCCACGGGGAGCATCGCCAGCTCCTCGCAGAGCACCGCGCGACCGCGCACCGGCTCCGGCACGTCGGTGGAGACGACGTGGTTGGGCACCAGGTCGGCGAGCTGCCCGAACCACCACAGCGACATCCGGGTGAGGATCTCGCCCTTGTCGGGGATCGTCGTGTCCAGGACGAAGTCGTACGCCGAGATGCGGTCGCTGGCGACCATGAGCAGGCGGCCGGCGTGCTCGCCGGTGCTGATCCGGTAGAGGTCGCGCACCTTCCCCGAGTGCAGGTGCTCGGCACCCTCGATCGGTGGCGCGACGGGGATGTTGAGGTCGGTCACGAACCCACCCTAGGACCTCGCGGCGATGCGGACGGCGCGGCTCACCTGCGCGAGAGCACGTCCCACAGGTCCGGATCGTCGGCGCGCAGCCGGGCGCGGGCCCGCAGCCGGTAGCGCGAGACCTGGACCAGGCCGACGACCCACAGCACGTACTGGAAGCTCATCGCCCAGCGGAACGCCGCGGGGCTGTAGTCGGTGGACGTCCCGGGCGTGCGCCAGTCCAGCACCACCCCGATCGCGACGACCAGCAGCAGGCTGGCGTAGAAGCCGCCCTGGTTGATGATGCCGGTCGCGCTGGCCAGCCGGTGCGGCGGGTTGGAGGTGCGGCCGAGGTCGAAGCCGATCATCGAGGCCGGGCCCCCGACGCCGGTGACCACGACGAGGACGACGAGCAGCCAGACCGGCGCGTTGCCGGGCCAGGCGAGGACACTGGTCCACACCGCCATGATCGCGGCCACGATGACCAGCACCAGGGTCGACCGGTGCCAGGGCCGCACGGTGATCCGCCAGCCGAGCACGGGGCCGGCGCTCATGACCGCGACCACCATCACGGTGAGCAGCACGCCCGCGGTCGCCGGGCTGGTGCCCTCACCCTGCACGAAGAAGGGATAGCCCCAGAGCAGGCCGAGCGTGGTGGCGCTGAACTGCGTGCAGAAGTGCATCCAGAAGCCCAGCCGCGTGCCGGGATGCCGCCACGACTCCGCCAGCCCACCGAGGATCTCGCGCACGGTCAGCGCCGGACCGCGCAGCCGACGCTCCCCCGGCGCGTCGTGCACGACGGTGAGCAGCCCGAGCACCATCACGACGCCGAGGGAGGCGGCCGACAGGTAGGAGCGCGTCCAGCCCAGGTGCGCGAGACCCCAGGTCATCGGCACCGCCGCCACGATCGCGCCCAGCTGGCCGAGCACCCCGGTCAGCTGCACGAAGAGCGGGATCCGGCGCGGCGCGAACCAGGTGTTCACCAGCCGGAGCACGCAGATGAAGGTGAGCGCATCGCCCATGCCGACGAACAGCCGGGCCACCAGCGCCTGCCCGTAGGTCTCGGCGAACGCGAAGCCGGCCTGCGCACAGGTGAGCAGCACGGCGCCGGCGAGCAGCACCGCCCGGGGGCCGTGGCGGTCCACGAGCAGGCCGACCGGGATCTGCATCCCGGCGTACACCAGCAGCTGCAGCATCGTGAACGTCGCCAGCTGGGACGCTCCGATGTCGAAGCGTTCCGCCGCGGCCAGGCCGGCGACCGCGAGCGACGACCGGTGGAAGACCGCGAGCAGGTAGACGAGCAGGCCGACCACCCAGATCGCCACCGCCTGGCGCAGGCGCGTCTCGACGGCGGATCGTCCGGGCTCGGGCACCCGCACATTCTCCCCGTCCTGACCCGGTCTCCCGACACCGCGTGGTTGGGTGGACGCATGCCGGAGTCACCCGAAGAGCTGTATGCCCGCGTCGTCGCGCAGGTCGGTCCGGACGGACGGCTGCCGATGCCCCCGGTCCACGAGTGGGACATGTTCCCCTGGGAGCTGGTCGGCGGCCGGCTGCAGCCCAAGGTCCTGCAGCCTCCCATGGCGGCCGAGGACCCCCGCTGGGGCGAGTCCGAGGAGAAGCCCTGCAGCGCCTGCACCCGCGACCAGCAGGACCGGGTCTGGGAGAACGACCGCTGGACGCTGGTGCGGATGCGCCGCGGCGGGATGCCGTTGATCCTCGTCCTGCAGACGCGGGAGCACCTGGACTACCCCGACATGGGCGACGACCTCGCCGCGGAGTACGGCCGGCTGAGCGTCATCCTCTGCCGGATCATGTCCGGCCTCGAGCACGTCGGCCGCGTGCACGTCTGCCGGTGGGGCGACGGCGGCAGCCACCTGCACGTGTGGTTCATCGCCCGTCCCGAGCGACTGCCCGGCATCATCGGCTCGATGGCGGTCGAGTGGGACCAGATGCTGCCGCCACCGCCGCAGGACGTGTGGGAGCGCGACACCCACGACGTCGTACGACGCCTCGCGACGCACGACGGGCGCGCACTGGTCTGAGCCCCTGGGAGGGGCCGGGCGCTCGCCCGCCACACGCCGCTGGGGTCAGGGCCCTGACAGGGTCACGGGGCCCGGTCGCCGTCCGTCCCGCGCCCGGATGTGGTCTCCTGGTCGACCTCGCCCTTCTGCACCGAGAGGACGAAGTCGTCGCCGTGCTCGGTGACCCCGGAGACGACGGCGTCGTGCACCGCCTGCCGGGCATAGGTCTCCCGCACCATCAGCGGGTCCTGCGAGAGGTCCTTCACCAGGGACACGCACAGCGCCACCATGACGAACACGAACGGTACGGCGGCCAGGATCGTGATCGTCTTCAGGCCGTCGAGGGCGGTGTTGCCGCCGATCAGGAGCATCACCGCTGCCACACCGCCGGTGGTGACCCCCCAGAAGATCACCGGCAGGCGTCGCGGCTCGAGGGCGCCGTGCTGGGACAGCGAGCCCATCACGATCGAGGCGGCGTCCGCTCCGGACACGAAGAAGATCGCGACCAGCACCATCACCAGGATGCTCATCA
>DASSTJ010000145.1:0-28411 GCA_035707965.1 Actinomycetales bacterium | reverse complement strand
GCGACGCCGTTCGCCCTGCAGGTCACCGGCCAGTCACAGGAGGCAGCCGCCGCCTGGCAGGCGATGGACTGCCCCTACGAGCGGCTGCGCGCGCTGTCGGAGGCCGACGACGAGGGGCGGCTCGAGGCGGTGGCCGGCTTCACGGCCTTGGGCGCCCGACCGGCCGCGGACCTGGTGCGACGTCAGCTGCGCACCACAGGCGTTCGCAAGATCCCTCGGGGGCCCCGCGAGTCGACGTCCGGCAACCCGTGGGGCCTGACGGCGCGCGAGCTGCAGGTGCTGGAGCTGGTCGCGGGTGGGCTGAGCAACGCCGCGATCGCCAGCCGCCTCGTGCTGTCCACCCGCACGGTGGAGCACCACGTGTCAGCGGTGCTGCAGAAGCTGGGCACGGCGTCCCGAGGGGAGGCCGCGGCCCTGCACCGCGGCGTCCTGGGTACTGGGCGAGGCGTCGCAACCTAGGTGGTTCCTCGGATCCGCCCGGCCACAGCGGCGACCTAGCGTCGAGCCCGCCGGTACCACCTCCGGCCGAGACGAAGGAGAACCGCGATGCCGCGATACCTGGTCGAGCGCAGCTTTCCGCAAGGGCTGAGCATCCCCGCGACGCCTCAGGGGGCTGCCGCGTGCGCCACCGTCGTCGACAACAACGCTGCCCAGGGCGTCACCTGGGTGGTGTCGTACGTGCGCGACGACAGGGCCAAGACGTTCTGCGTGTACGACGGCCCGAGCCCCGAGGCGATCCGTGCGGTCGCCGAGACCAACGGGCTGCCCGTCGACCGCATCAGCGAGGTACGGGTGCTCGACCCCTACTTCAGCCACTAGCCCCGCCCGAGAGTCTGGCCGACCGCACCCCCTCCTCCTGGTGTGGTCGGCCAGACGTCGTCGTAGTGCCTGCTGCTCGGTGGTTGCCGCTGCTCGAGGGGCCTGCGTGTGGACGACCGTCGCTCGGGTAGTGCGCAGACGATGATCTTCTTGACGAAGCGTTCGAGCCGAGGCGGCGACGCGAGAGTGCGCGCCTTCGCCGGCTTCGCGTGCACTCTCGCGCTGTCCGCGTGCGCGTCGCCGGCCACGAGCTTCGACGGCTACCAGGGCAAGGTGGCCGCCAGCGCTCAGGCGATGACCGGCATCGTGAACACCGCCTGGCTGGCCGCGGACTCCTGGCAGCGGCACAGGGTGACCAGCGCGTACGCCGACATCGTCGTCACGAACGCCGAGCGCGACGCCGGGTCGGTGCTGACCGCGCTCGACACCCGCCAGCCGCCGGACGAGCGGTCGATCGCACTCAAGGACGACGCGGACCAGCCGTTGCAGGACGCGTCGGACGCCCTGACGGACCTGCGCATCGCTCTGCGCCGCGAC
This sequence comes from Actinomycetales bacterium, assembly GCA_035707965.1. Taxonomy (GTDB): domain Bacteria; phylum Actinomycetota; class Actinomycetes; order Actinomycetales; family Angustibacteraceae; genus DASSTJ01. The sequence goes on along the minus strand of DASSTJ010000145.1, from coordinate 27,055 downwards.
GACCACGACGGTGTCTCGCACGCCATGCAGATGCTGAAGCACGAGCTGCAGCCGCTGGCGGCGTTCACCCAGGACGGCGGCTGACGTGAAACGCGTCTTCATGCTCACGCTCGGCGTGATGACCGCGATCGGCGGCTTCGTCGACATCGGCAACCTGGTCACCAGTGGTGTCACCGGCGCCCGGTTCGACGTGTCGCTCGCCTGGGCTGTCGCGCTCGGCACCATCGGCATGGTCGTCTACGGCGAGATGGCCGGACGCGTCACCGCTGTCGCCCAGCGACCCGTGTTCCATGTCGTCCGCGAACGGCTCGGAGTGCGGTTCGGCCTGCTGAACCTGGTGGCGGCCTGCGCGCTCAGCGCCCTCGCCCTGACGGCTGAGATCGGTGGTGTGGCGCTGTCCCTCGAGCTCGCCAGCGACGTCAGCTACCTGCTGTGGGTGCCGCTCGTCGCACTCGGGGTCTGGGGCGTCACCTGGCGGATGAAGTTCCAGTACATGGAGCGCATCTTCGGGCTGATGGGCCTGGCGCTGCTGGTGTTCGTGGTCGCGCTCTTCTTCCTGCCGACGGACTGGGGCGCGCTGCTCAGCAGCGCCACGCATCCCAGCGTCCCGGCGTCCGAGTCGTACCCGACGTACTTCTTCTACGCCGTGTCGCTCGTCGGCGCGTGCATCGTGCCCTACCAGGTGGTGTTCTTCTCGGCCGGCGGGCTGGAGGAGGGCTGGACCGTTGACAGCCTGGCCGAGATGCGGCTGAACGTGCTCGTGGGTTTTCCCCTCGGCGGGATCCTCACCCTCGCCATCATGGCGTGCTCTGCGGTGGTGCTGATGCCGTTGCAGGTCAACGTCTCTCACCTGGGCGAGGTCGGCCTGCCGGCGGCAGTGGCGTTCGGCAAGGCCGGTCTCGCCTTTGCGCTGGTGGGCTTCTTCGCGGCGACGTTCGCCGCGGCCGCCGAGACGGCACTGTCGACCGGCTACTCGATGGGTCAGTACTTCGGCTGGAGCTGGGGCAAGTGGCTGCGGCCGACCGAGGCACCACGCTTCCACGTCGTCGTCCTCGGCACGCTCCTCCTCGGCACCGCGTTCGTGCTCACGACCATCGACCCGATCAAGGTGACGATCGTCTCCGTGGTGCTCGGCGCGGCCGCGATCCCGTTGACCTACCTGCCGATCCTGGTCACCGCGAACGACCGCGACTACCTGGGCGAGCACGTCAACGGGTGGTTCGCCAACGCCCTGGGCGTGCTGGTGCTCCTCATGATGCTCGTGGTCTCGCTGGTGGCAGTGCCGCTGCTGCTATGGACGAAGGCGGGTCAGTGATGACGAGGTGGAGCGAGCGGGTCGCCGACATCAACGACCTGCTGCTGGACCGGCAGATCTTCGACGCGGACGGGCACCCCGTGGGCAAGGTCGACGACCTCGAGCTCGTGGACGCGAACGACGGAGGGCCGCCAGTGCTCAGCGCGATCCTCTGCGGACCGATGGCGTTCGGGCCGAGGCTCGGCGGGGCCCTCGGTCTGTGGTGGTTGTCCGTCGCGCGCAGGCTGCGACCGGACGCCGACCCGACGCCCGTGCGCATCCCGTTCGACCAGGTGGCCTCGGTGGACCGCAAGCAGGTCTGCCTCAGTACCAGGGGCGAGGACGAGGGGCCGCAACGGCTGCGGCGCTGGACTCGCGACAAGATCGTGTCCAAGATCCCCGGCGGCCAGTCATGAGGACGTCGGAGCTGATCGGGTGCGAGGTCGTCGACAGCGACGGCGTGCGGGTCGGTCGCGTCCACGACATCCGGCTCGAAGCGCGGCCACCCCTGGGAGCGAGCGGCGACCCTGCCTACCGCGTCCAGGGTCTCGTGCTCGGGCCCGTGGGCCTCGCGCAGCGACTGGGGTACGGACGGCACGACATGAAGGGTCCGTGGCCGCTCACGGTCATGCTCCGGGCGCTGTCGCGCCGCTCCTACCTCGTGCCGTGGTCGGACGTCGGGGAGCTCGGCGGCAAGCAGCTGAACCTGTTGCGCCGCAAGACCGACCTCGTCCCGGTGCGCGACGCGCAGGACGACGGCCGGGACAGCTCGGAGGCGGACGGATGATGCAGGTGAACGGGCTGGACCTCCTCATCGCCTGGTGCGAGTTCGCCGTGCTGGTCGGCGCGCTGCTGTTCTTCGTGCTGCGCAGGCACGCCGACCCGCACCGGGAGGCGCATCGGCGCACCGGTGAGGACGACGGGGAGAGCCCGGCGCCGTCGTCCGGTTCCGGGACGTCGTCCGGCTGACTCACCCCATCGACTCGCGCCAGGCGTCGAGGTTCTTCTGCACCTGCTCGTCGGACGTCTCGACCGTGCGCGTCATGATCGACCACCGCACGCCGAACGGGTCCTGCACAGACGCGAACCGGTCGCCCGTGACGTCGAAGTCCGACGCCGGCTCCCGAACCCGTGCGCCGTGCTCGGTCGCCTTCGCGAGCGTCGCATCGACGTCTGGCACGTAGATCGCGAAGCTGTAGTGGACGTCGTCGCTGGACGCGTCCTGACCGACCATGTGCCACTGGTCGTTGGGATCCATCACCTGCAGGCGACCGTCCTCCAGGGCGAGCTCGGCGTGCCACACAGAGCCGTCGGGGCCGTCCATGCGTGTCGTCACGCGCGCCCCGAAGACGGCGCAGTAGAAGTCGATCGCCTTCGCGGCCGGCGACACGGCGATCATCGGGGTGAGGGTGCTGTACCCGCTGGGTCGGTAGCTCGTCATGACACCCAGCATCCCTAGGCTCGCCACGTGGCGCTTGTACATTCGCGACAGCGGCTCCGACGGCCGGTCGGGGTGCTCTGGCCGGACGCCGGCGACGACGTGTTCGACACCGGTCACCTCCCGGTGCCGGGGCCGGCGTCCTTGGTGCTGAGCCACTACTGGTGGGTCACGTGGCGGCGGTCGGCTGCGGTGCCGTTCCGGCCGCAGGTGCTCGGGCACCCCGTGTGCCACCTGACCGTCGAGGACGCCGACGCCGACGAGCTGCACGGACTGCCGACGCCCACCTGCCTCGTGCACGGCCTCGTCCGGCAGGTGTTCGAGGTCGAGCTCCCGCTCGCGGGCCGCGTCTCCGGAGTCGCCTTCCACCCCGGTGGGCTGGCGTCCCTGCTCGACCGCGACGTCGCCGACCTCACCGGCCGCGTCGTGGCTGCCGACGAGGTGCTGGGCGCCGACGTGCTGTCCATGGCGGGCGACGTGCTGGCCGAGCCGGACGAGCAGCTGCGCCGCGACGCGCTCGTCGGCTACGTGCAGCACCGCCTTGCTCCGGTGCTGGACCGGGTGAGCGCTGACCAGGGCTTCGCGACGGTACGCCGTGCCGCCGACCTGATGCGCTCGCGGGAGTGCCTCACGCTCGGGCCGGTCGCGGCGCGGCTGGGGGTGTCCGGGCGCACGCTGCAGCGGCTCTTTCGCCGCTACGTCGGGGCGTCACCGCTGTGGGTGCTGCGGCGCTACCGGCTCCAGGACGCGACGGCCGCGATCGACGCCGGCGACGGCTCCGACCTCGCGGGGCTCGCTGCCGCCCTCGGCTTCAGCGACCAGGCGCACTTCACGCGGTCGTTCACGCAGGTGATCGGCGTCCCCCCGTCTGTGTACCGACGGGGCTCGCGTCCGGCGGGCGCCTGATCCACGTTTCGCGCGAGCTGGGGCACGACCGGTGACCTGAGTGGCGCGTTTCGCGCGAAACATGGATCAAGCGCGTTCCGGCGACGCGCTCGCGACGACGGCACTGGACCTGTACGACCGGCTCGACGGCGAGAAGATGAGGCGTGCTGGGCGTCGTCATCGCACTGGGCCTCGTCGCCGCGGTGCTCTACGCGCTCTCGGACTTCATGGAGCAGCGCGAGGCCCAGCGCGCTCGCCAACGGGAGACCGACGAGGGCCGCGGGCTGCTGGGCCGCATCGCCACCGGGGCAGGACGGCTGCTGCGGGACCGGCGCTGGTTCGCGGGCTGGGCGCTCGGCACGCTGGCGTACCTGGTCCAGGCCGCGGCGCTCCACCTCGGCTCGATCTCGGTCGTGCAGTCGTTGCAGGTCACCACGCTGGTGTTCTCGCTGCCGCTCTCGACGGTGGGACGCCGGGAGCGACCGCGGGTGCGCGACCTGCTGGCCGCGTCGTCCGTGTGCCTCGGGCTGGCGATGTTCCTCGTGGCGAGGGGTGCCGGCACCACGACGCAGGGAGAGCCCGACCGGCCGCGGCTCGTCCTCGTCCTCGTCGTGGTCGGGGCCGCGGTGACCGCGCTGTGCCTGGCCTCGATCCGCCGTCAGGGGCCGATGCGCGCGGTGCTCCTCGGGGTGGCGGCCGGCGCGACCTACGGCACGAGCGCCACGATGGTCAAGCTGACGGCTCAGGACCTCACCACGCGAGGGGTCGCCGCGACGGCCGCCGACTGGCCCGGGTACGCGCTGGCGGTGCTCGCGATCGGCAGCGTGGTGCTGCAGCAGCTCGCGTTCGCCAACGGACGGCTGCCGACCGCGACGACGGCCATCGTCGTGACGAACCCCGTCGTGGGTGCCCTCGCCGGCATCGTGGGGTTCCACGAGAGGATCCCGACCGACGCGCTGCGCCTCTCGCTGATGGCGGCGGCCGCCGTCCCGCTCGTCGCGGGGCTGATCGTGCTGCCCCGCTCGCCGCTGCTGCGCACCGAGGAGCCGCGGGTGCCGGAGTGAGCGGCACCGTGCGTCGATGGGTGCGGTCGGTTGGCTGCGATCACGACCACCTAGCCAGCACCCATCGACGCACAGCCGCACGGGGCGGGAGAGGGGCGCCCGGCTGTCGGCGGCTCCGCGTAGTGTCGCGGCCAGACACCACAGGGAGGGGACGGCGTGCTGCACGTGCACCGCTCGGAGCGCACCGACGCGCTCGTCGGGCCGCTCGCCGCGATGCTCGCCGTGTCGCCCGACGACCCGTTCGCGCCCGACGTCGTGGCCGTACCCACCAAGGGGGTGGAGCGGTGGCTGGCTCAGCGGCTGTCGCACCACCTCGGCACCGGTTCGGACGGCGAGGCTGGCGTGTGCGCCAACGTGCTGTTCCCGTCGCCGACGCGTCTGGTGTCCGAGGTCCTGTCATCGGTGCTGGGCGTCGACCCGGCCGACGAGCCGTGGCGCAGCGAGGCGTTGACGTGGACGCTGCTGAGGGTCGTCGACGAGTGCGCGGGCGAGGCGTGGTGCCATGCCCTGGGTCGCCACCTCGGCGTCACGGCGGACGGCTCGGACGAGCGACGGGCCGGACGACGGCTCGCGGTCGCACGGCACCTCGCGCGGCTCTTCACGGGGTACGGCGCTCAGCGTCCGACGATGGTCCGCGACTGGGCTGCGGGCCGCGACGAGGACGGCGCCGGCGCGGCGGTGCCCGACGACCTGCGCTGGCAGCCCGAGCTGTGGCGGCGCCTTCGCGCGGAGGTCGGCGTGCCCAGCCCGGCGGAGCGGCTCGAGCAGGCGCTGACGGCGTTGGCCGCCGGCCCCCGTGACGTGGAGCTTCCGGCGCGGCTGTCGGTGTTCGGTCCGACCCGGCTGCCGCAGGACCAGCTGCAGGTCCTCGACGCGCTGGGGCGGCACCGTGAGGTCCACCTGTGGCTGCCGCACCCGTCGCCCGACGCCTGGGCACGCGCCCGTGGCGGCTCCGAGGCCGACGGCCGAGCCGGCGCCCCGACCCGACGACGTGAGCTCGTCCCCGATGTCCGTCATCCCCTCCTGGCGTCGATGGCCCGGGACGCCCTCGAGCTGCAGCACCGGCTCGAGGCGTACGACGTCGCGCAGCACCACCACCCTGCTGTGGCGCCCGCGGCCACGCTGCTCGGCTCCGTGCAGCACCAGGTGCGCCGCGACGATCCCGGGTCGGAGCCCCTCGCCGTCTCGCCCGCCGACCGCAGCGTGCAGGTCCACGCCTGCCACGGGCGGGCCCGCCAGGTCGAGGTGCTGCGCGAGGTGCTGGTCGGGCTGTTCGCCGACGACCCCACGCTCGAGCCCCGTGACGTGCTGGTGATGTGCCCGGACATCGAGGCGTTCGCGCCGTTGGTCGCGGCGACGTTCGGCTTGCTGCCGGACTCGGACGGCGAGGGCATCCACCCCGGGCACACGCTGCGCGTCCGCCTGGCCGACCGGTCGCTGCGCCAGACCAACCCCGTCCTGTCGCTGGTGGCGACGCTGCTCGAGCTGGCCGACTCGCGGGTCACCGTGTCGCAGGTGCTCGACCTCGCGTCCACCCCACCCGTGCGTCACCGGTTCGGCCTCCACGACGACGACCTCGAGCGCATCCGGCACTGGGCCGTGACGTCCGGGGTGCACTGGGGCGAGGGCCCGTCGCGCCGAGAGCGGTTCGGGCTGGCAGCAGTGGGCCAGGGCACGTGGCAGGCCGGGCTCGACCGCCTCCTCCTGGGAGCCGCCATGGCGGAGGAGGACCAGCGGTTCGTCGGGCCGGCGCTGCCGCTGGACGACGTCGACAGCACCGACATCGAGCTGGCCGGGCGGCTCGCCGAGCTGGTCGACCGGTTGGCCCACGTGCTCGGCCGGTTGGACGGGCACCAGCCGGTGACCGCCTGGGTCGAGGCTCTCGAGGAGGGCGTGGGCCTGCTGGCGGACACCGCGCCGGCCGACGCGTGGCAGGTCGTGCAGGCGCGCGCAGTGCTGGAACGGGTGCGCGAGGCGGCGAAGGCGCGCGGCCAGCTCCTGGTGCGGCTGCCCGACGTCCGGTCCGCGCTGGCCGACCGCCTCAAGGGCCGACCGAGCCGCGCCGGCTTCCGCACCGGCGCGCTCACCATCTGCTCGTTGGAGCCGATGCGGTCGGTGCCCCACCGGGTGGTGTGCCTGCTGGGGCTCGATGACGGCGACTTCCCGAGGGGCGCGCGGGTGGACGGCGACGACGTGCTTCTCCGCGACCCGTGCGTCGGCGAGCGCGACCCGCGCAGCGAGGACCGGCAGCTGCTGCTGGATGCGCTGATGAGCGCCGAGCAGACGTTCGTCGTGCTGTACTCCGGTGCCGACGAGCGCACGGGTGCCGTGCGTCCGCCTGCCGTGCCGGTGAGCGAGCTCCTTGATGCGTTCGACGCCGCTGACCCGACGCACCGGGCGCGTGAGCGCGTCGTCGTGCGCCACCCCCTGGCTGCCGTGGACGAGCGCAACTTCGTCAGAGGAGCGCTCGGCCGGCCCGGTCCGTTCAGCTTCGACGGTGCGGCGCACGAGGCTGCCGCCGCGGGGCGCGCCGCGCGTCTGCCACGGCAGCCGTTCCTGGGTCGGCCGCTGCCGCCCGAGCCTCGACCCGACGAGATCGACCTCGACGACCTGGTGGCGGCCCTGGAGCACCCCGTCCGCTGGTTCCTGCGCCGGCGACTGCAGCTGTCGTTCTTCGACGAGCACGAGGAGGTCGACGACCGGCTGCCGCTCGAGCTGTCCGGCCTCGACACGTGGCAGGTGGGTGACCGGCTGCTCGACGCGTGCCTCGCGGGGGCCGACCGTGCCCAGGCGATGGCGGCCGAATGGCGTCGCGGCGAGGTGCCTCCACGCGAGCTCGGCCGCAGCGTGCTCGAGCAGGTCGTGGCCAAGGTGCAGCCTCTCGCGGCCGCCGCCGGCGCGGTCGCTCAAGGCGAGCCGCAGGTGGTCGACCTGCGCGCCGACCTGCCGTCAGGGGCCGTGGTGACCGGCACCGTGCGGGGGGTGCACGGCGACCTCGTCCTGCGCACGGTCTACTCGCGGCTGGCGCCGAAGCACCGGCTGCGTGCCTGGGTGCAGCTGCTGGCCCTCGTCACGTCGCAGCCGGAGCGGCCGTGGCAGGCCATGACCATCGGTCGTCCGGCCGGTTCCCGCACGGCGGCGATGGTGTCCCGGCTCTCCACTCCTGACCCGGCCCGCGCGGGCCAGTGGCTCGAGCAGCTGGTTCGCCTGCGCGCCAAGGCGTTGCGCGAGCCGCTGCCCCTGCCGATCGCTGCCTCCTGCTCCTACGCCACCAGCCGGTTCGGCGGGGACGCCGAGGTGCAGGCCCTGCAGAACGCGCGTCAGGAGTGGCACGCCGGCTTCGAGCGCACTGACGAGGCCCACGTCACCTGCTGGGGCGACGCCGAGCTCGACGACCTGCTGGGAACGCCGCTGACCGACGAGCGGCTCTGGTTCCCGGACGAGAGCAGGTTCGGGGTCCTGGCCCGGCGGGTCTGGGACGTGCTGCTCGGCCACGAGACGGTGACGTCGGCATGACCGGTCTGGACGGCGTCCTGAGCGCCTGGACGACCGAACCGGGCGGGCAGCCGCGGGTGTTCGACGTGTGCGGCGACCTGCCGCGGGGCACCACGGTCCTGGAGGCGAGCGCCGGCACCGGTAAGACGTTCACGGTGGCGGCGCTCGCCACCCGCTACGTCGCCGAGGGCGTCGCCGAGCTGCCCGAGCTGCTGCTCGTCACCTTCGGCCGGGCGGCGACCTCCGAGCTGCGCGACCGGGTGCGAGAGCGCCTCGTGTCAGCCGAACGCGCCCTTCGACGTCCGGACGCGTGCAGCAGCGACGACGACCTCGTCCGGCACCTCGCCGGTGTGCCGGACGACGAGCTCGGCCGTCGTCGGCACCGCCTCACCCGAGCGCTCGCGCAGTTCGACGCGGCCACGATCGCCACGACGCACGGCTTCTGCCAGCAGATGCTCGTGTCCCTCGGGGTCCTGGGCGACGTCGACGACGACGCGGTGCTCGTCCCCGACCTCGCCGACCTCGCCGACGAGGTGGTCGACGACCTCTACCTGCAGCGGTACGCGTCGTCCACCGAGCCGGCGCTGACCGTCAAGGACGCCCGCGGGGTGGCACGCAAGGCGATGGGTGATCCGCAGGCACGGCTCGAGCCGGCGGCCGCTGCGCCGGACTCGCTGGAGGGTCACCGGTACGCGTTCGCTCGCGACGCGGCCGCCGAGCTGGTGCGGCGCAAGCGATCACGGCGCCTGCTCGACTACGACGACCTGCTGGTCCTGCTGCGTGACGCGCTGGTGGACCGGGAGCACGGGGCCGCGGCGTGCGAGCGCGTGCGTTCGCGGTACCGGGTGGTGCTGGTCGACGAGTTCCAGGACACCGACCCCGTCCAGTGGCAGATCCTGCGCAGCGCGTTCCACGGTCACCGCACCCTGGTGCTGATCGGCGACCCCAAGCAGGCGATCTACGCCTTCCGCGGCGGCGACGTCGTCGCGTACCTGACCGCCCGGGACGATGCGGACGCGAGCGCCACGCTGGGCCGCAGCTGGCGCAGCGACGAGCCGCTGCTGCGCGGGCTCGACCAGCTGATGCGAGGGGCGGCGCTCGGCGACGACCGCATCGTGGTGAGACCTCTCGAGGCGCAGCACCACGGGCGGCGGATGCGCGGCGGTGCCCCGCTCCGGCTCCGACACGTGACGCGTGAGCCCTTCGGCCTCAAGGGCAGCAAGAACCCCCGTGTCGGCGACACCCGCAGGCTGGTCGCCCAGGACGTGGCGGCTGACGTGGTCCGGCAGCTGCAGAGCGCGAGGTTGTTGGACGGCGACGCAGGGTGGCGTCCGGTCCGGCCGGGCGATGTCGCGGTCCTCACGCACCGCAACGCCGACGCGTCGGCGGTCCGTGACGCGCTGGTCGAGGTCGGCGTCCCGGCCGTGGTCAGCGGCCTGACCAGCGTGTTCGGCACGGGGGCGGCCAAGCAGTGGTCCACGATGCTGGCGGCGCTGGAGCAGCCGGGCCACACCGGGCGGGCGGCCGCGCTGGCGTTGACGCCGTTCGTCGGGTGGAGCGCCGAGCAGCTCGCCTCCGCGACGGACGAGCAGCGCGACGAGCTCGCCGACCGGGTCCGGCAGTGGGCGTCGATCCTCGAGGAGCACGGTGTGGCGGCACTGCTCGAGACGGTCAGCGCTGAGGGGCTCGCCGCACGCCTGCTGCGCACGACCACGGGTGAGCGCGAGCTCACCGACCTGCGGCACGTGGGCCAGGCCCTCCACGTGGCGGCTGCCGAAGAGGGTCTCGGCGTTGCAGCACTCTCGGACTGGCTGCGACGCCGGACGGCGGAGGCCGACGAGGACTACGCCGAGGAGCGCAGCCGGCGTCTCGAGACGGACGCGGCAGCCGTGCAGGTCGTGACGGTGCACGCCAGCAAGGGCCTGGAGTTCCCCGTGGTCTACGTGCCCTTCGCGTGGGACCGCTACGAGAGCAAGACGCCCGCGCTCCTGCGCTTCCACGACGACGACGGCACGCGCATCCTGCACGTCGGCGGTTCGGGGTCCGCCGGGTACGCGGAGGCGCGCGATCGCCACCTCGCCGAGGAGCGCGGCGAGGACCTGCGCCTCCTCTACGTCGCGCTGACCCGGGCGCGATCACAGGTCGTCCTCTGGTGGGCGCCGTCGAGCAACTCGGGCGCCGGGGCCCTGACGCGGCTGCTCCTCGGCTCGCACGCAGAGGGTGAGCAGCCGCCGGCCCGGGTCACCCCACCGGCGGACGACGAGCTCGCCGCGCGGTTCGCGGCCGTGGCTGACGGCGAGCGCGTGGTCGTCGAGCCGGTGACGTCCGCGCCGACCCCGACGAGGTGGCGGCCCGAGCGGCACGCCGAGCCGGACCTGCTCGTCGACCGGTTCACTCGACACCTCGACCTGGTGTGGCGGCGCACCTCCTACTCGGGCATCACGGCAGGCGTCCACGAGCAGCCGCCGGGTGTGGCGAGCGAGCCCGAGAGCGCTGCCGTGCAGGACGAGCCCGGTGCTGCAGTCGCCATCGGGCCAGCGGTGTCTCCCGAGCTCGGCGTCGGCCCTGCCCCGGGCCGCCAGCAGCTCGTGCCGCCGTTGGCGGCGATGCCGGGAGGCACCTCGTTCGGCACGGTGGTGCACGCCGTGCTGGAACGGACCGACCCGACGTCCGCCGACCTCGAGGGCGAGCTGCTGCGGCACTGCCGCGACGTCGTGCCCGAGCTCTCGGGGGTCGACCCGGGGCAGCTCGCGTCCGCGCTCGTGCCGGTGCTGCGCACCCCCCTGGGACCGGACGCCGGCGACCGGGCGTTGAGCGACATCGCGACGGGCGATCGCCTCACCGAGCTCGAGTTCGAGCTGCCGCTGGCCGGTGGCGAGCAGCCGACGGCCACGGGTGCGACGGTGGGCGACGTCGTCCGGCTGCTGCGCCAGCACCTCGGCGACGACGACCTGTTCGCCGGCTACGCCGACCACCTGGAGGCGGCCGGTCTCGGCGCCAGTCCGCTGCGTGGTTACCTCACCGGCAGTCTCGACGCGGTGCTGCGGCTGCGGGGCCGCGACGGTGAGCCCTGCTACGTGGTGGCCGACTACAAGACCAACCGGCTGGCGCCTGTCGGCGAGCCGCTCACCACCTGGCACTACCGCCGGGACGCGCTGGTCGACGCGATGGTCCACGCGCACTACCCCCTGCAGCTGCTGCTCTACTCCGTGGCTCTGCACCGGTTCCTGCGGTGGCGGCAGCCCGGTTACGTGCCAGCACGTCACCTGGGCGGGGCTCTGTACCTGTTCGTCCGTGGCATGTGCGGGCCGGCGACACCCGTGGCGGACGGTGTGCGCAGTGGTGTGCTGGCGTGGCGGCCGCCCGACGCGCTGGTGCAGGCGCTGTCGCGGCTGCTCGACACCGGCCAGGTGCCGGCATGACGGTGCCGGCCGGCCCGGCGGCTGACCCGACTGCCGACCTCTCGGCGCGGACGGCGATCTTCGCCAGCCCCCTGCTCGCGCTGTTCAACGCGTCGGCCGTGCTGTCGTCGGCCGATGTGCATGTCGCCAGTCGGCTGGGCCGGCTGTGCGGCGAGGACGACGAGCGGGTCCTGCTGGCGGTCGCCCTTGCCGTGCGGGCCGTGCGGTCGGGCTCGGTCTGCGTGCGCCTCGACGACCTCGAGACGCTCACCGTGCCCGAGGCCGAGGACGCAGCGCCCGTCGACAGCCTGCCGTGGCCCGAGCCCGACGGCTGGCAGGACGCCGTCCGAGCGAGCTCCATGGTCGCCGTGGGACCGGACGACGCGTCTGTGCGGCCGGCCCGCTGGGTCGGTGGGCGGCTCTACCTCGATCGGTACTGGCGTGACGAGCAGACCGTGCGCCGGCACGTCGACGAGCGCCTGGCCGTCGGTACGCCGTCCGACCCGGTGCGCCTGGCCACGGCGTGCGCGCGGCAGCTCCCGCAGACGCAGGACTCGCGTCAGCGGCTGGCCGCCGCGGCGGCCGTGGTCGGTCGGCTCACGGTCCTCACCGGGGGGCCCGGCACCGGCAAGACGACGACTGTGGCGCGAGTGCTCGCCGTGCTGCAGGAGGTCGCCGGTCCCGGGCTGCAGGTAGCGCTGGCCGCACCGACCGGCAAGGCCGCCGCGCGCCTGCAGGAGGCGGTCCGAGGCGTGGTCGCGACGATGGACGACGTCGACCAGCGCCGGCTGGGCGACCTGGAGGCCACGACGATCCACCGGCTCCTCGGGTGGAGAGCCGGGTCGTCCACCCGGTTCCGCCACGACGGCGAGCACCACCTGCCGCACGACGTGGTCATCGTGGACGAGACGTCCATGGTGTCGTTGCCGCTGATGGCGAGGCTTCTCGAGGCGCTCCGCCCGCAGGCACGGCTGCTGCTCGTCGGCGACCCCGACCAGCTCGCGTCCGTCGAAGCCGGCGCAGTGCTCGGCGACCTGGTGGCACGTGGGGTGCCCGCACGTCGACGCTCCGCGTCGGCCGGCGCGGTCGCGGCGCCCGGGGCAGCTCTGCCGCGCGTGCTGGAGACCGCCCTGCCCAGTGACGTCCCCACCGACCCAGCCCGCCAGGCGCTGCTCGCTCGCGGTGTCGTGCGGCTCGAGGTGGTGCACCGCCACGGCGACGTCATCAGCGGCCTCGCCGCCGCCGTCCGCGACGGCCGCACCGACGACGTGCTGAACCGGCTGCGGCAGGGCGACGCGGGTGTGACGTTCGTCGAGACGTCGGGGGAGGGCCCGAACGAGGTGGAGCTGGCCGCCGTCCGGGCACGCGCCGAAGCTGCCGGGGTCGCGGTCGTCCGGGCCGCACGGTCGGGTGACGCTGCCGGTGCTCTCAGCGCGCTCGAGTCCCACCGCGTCCTCGTGGCGCACCGGCGGGGTCCCGCTGGCGTGCGCCACTGGGCGGCCCTCGTCGAGGACTGGGTCCGGCGGGCCTGGGCGAGGCAGTCGCCGGCGCGGGGCGAAGCCGACGCCCCTGACGGCTCCGACGTGCTGCTCGCCAGTGCGGGTCAGTGGTACTCCGGGCGGCCGCTGCTGGTCACCCGGAACGACCGAGACACCGGTCTGTTCAACGGCGACACCGGTGTCATCGTGTCGCCCCAGCGCGGTGGGTTGGTCGGCGCCTTCGGCGACCCGGCCGACCCGCTGCTCGTGCGTCCCCACCGGCTGCCGACCGTCGAGACGGTCCACGCGATGACCGTCCACCGGGCGCAGGGCAGCCAGTTCGGCATGGTGTCGCTGGTCCTGCCGCCCGCCACGTCACCGCTTCTCACGCGCGAGCTGTTCTACACGGCCCTCACCCGCGCAAAGCACGAGGTGCACGTCGTCGGCACCGAGGCCGCCGTCCGGGCGGCGGTCGAACGCCCGATCCGGCGCGCCAGCGGGCTACGCGAGAGCTGAGTCGCCCCCCGAAGCCGCACCCTTCCCCCGCGCGCTGAGTGATGCAGTCTGGGGCGACGCGCCAGCGTGTGGCGCCAGGTCGCATCACTCAACGGGGGTGCTGCAGCAACGAGCCACCGGCGGTGCCGGCGAAGCGACACGGCACACTCGGGGAGTGACCACTCAGCGCTCCGCAACCACCTTCGACGTCGCGGCTCTCCGCGCGCAGCTGCCCGCCCTCGCCGAGGGCGCCGCCCACTTCGACGGCCCGGGCGGATCCCAGGTGCCCGAGCCGGTCGCGCGTGCCGTGCACGACACGCTCGTCTCGGCGATCGCGAACCGGGGCAGTGTCACCGCCGCGGAGAAGCGGGCCGACGACACCGTCGTCCGCTGTCGTGAGGCCGTGGGTGACCTGCTCGGCGCCGAGCCGGGCGGCGTCGTCTTCGGCCGCAGCATGACGCAGCTGACGTACGACCTGTCGCGGGCGCTCGCGACGACGTGGCGGCCGGGCGACGAGGTCCTGGTGACGCGCCTCGACCACGACGCGAACATCCGGCCCTGGGTGCAGGCGGCGGCCGCGGTGGGGGCGACCGTGCGCTGGGCCGACTTCGAGCCGACGACCGGTGAGCTGAGCCCGGAGGCGATCGCCGGCCTGCTCAGCGACCGCACGCGGCTCGTGGCCGTGACAGCGGCGTCGAACCTCATCGGTACCCGGCCCGACATCCCGGCGATCGCCGAGCGCGTGCACGACGCGGGCGCCCTGCTCTACGTCGACGGAGTTCACGTCACCGCTCATGCGCCGGTCGACGTCGCGGCGATCGGTGCCGACCTCTTCGCGTGCTCACCGTACAAGTTCATGGGTCCGCACTGCGGCGTGGTGGCAGCCGCGCCGAGCCTGCTCGAGACCCTGCACCCCGACAAGCTGCTGCCCTCCACCGACGCGGTGCCCGAACGGTTCGAGCTCGGCACGTTGCCGTACGAGCTCATGGCTGGCACCACGGCGGCCGTCGACCTCATCGCCGGGCTGGCGAGCGGCCCGGGCGGCAGCCGCCGGTCGGCCGTGCTCGCGTCCATGGCGGCGGTCGAGGCGCACGAGGACCGGCTGCGTGAGCGCATCGAGGCCGAGCTGACGAACCTGCCCGGGATCACGCTGTGGTCGCGCGCCGCCGTCCGCACGCCCACCCTCCTTCTCACCTTCGCCGACCGGCCTGCTGCCGAGGTCTACGTCGCCTTGGGCGAGCATGGAGTCAACGCGCCGGCCGGCTCGTTCTACGCCGTCGAGGCGTCGCGGCACCTCGGGCTCGGCGACACCGGCGGGCTGCGGATCGGCCTGGCGCCCTACACGGACGACGCCGACGTCGACCGCCTGCTCGACGGGCTCCACGACGTCCTCGACCGCACGTGAGGGACACCCTGCAGCCGTTCGCCGCGGAGGACGTCGCCGGGGCCCAGCGCCGTACGCTCCGAGTGCTGTTCGGCAGCCAGGTGCTCGGTGGGGTGGGCGTCGGCATCGGCATCGCGGTCGGCAGCCTGCTCACCGAGGAGATGTCCGGCTCGGCCACGCTCGCCGGGCTGCCCCAGACCTTCTCGGTGCTCGGTGGCGCGCTCGCCGCCGTTCCGCTCGCCCGGCTCATGGGGCGGCGCGGACGCCGCCCCGGTCTGGCCACCGGGTACGCCGTCGGTGCGCTCGGCGCGGCCATCGTCGTGCTCGCCACCGTGACGGGGTCGCTCCCGCTCGTGCTCCTCGGCATGGCTCTCTTCGGCGTGTCCAGCGCCACCAACCTGCAGGCCCGGTACGCCGCGACCGACCTGGCCGCGCCAGACCACCGTGGCCGCGCGCTCTCGACCGTGGTCTGGGCCACCACGGTCGGCGCCGTCGCCGGGCCGAACCTCATGGCGCCGGCCGCGAACGCAGCCGCGGACGCCGGCCTGCCGCGCTACGCCGGTCCGTTCGGCTGGTCGGTGCTCGCCTTCGCGCTGGCGATGACGCTGCTGCTCGTCGCGCTGCGGCCCGATCCGTTGCGGGTCGCCCAGGCGCAGCACCGCGCCGGAGGAATCGAGCTGCGACGGGCCGGGGTGGTCGAGTCGTTCACCGCCGTGCTCCGGTCGCCCCGCGCGGCTCTCGGCCTGGCCTCGATCGCGGTGAGCCACACCGTGATGGTGGCCGTGATGGTGATGACACCCGTCCACATGCACGACGGTGGCATGGACGCTCTTCGGCTGATCGGCCTCGTCATCAGCGTGCACGTGGCCGGCATGTACGCCCTGTCGCCGGTCGTGGGCTGGCTCTCGGACCGGCTCGGCCGCGTGCCCACCACGGTGACCGGGTGGGTCGTGCTGCTCGCGGCTACCGCGCTCGCGGGCTCGGCAGGACCGGACCGCAGCGTCCAGCTGAGCGTCGGACTGTTCCTGCTCGGTCTGGGCTGGTCGTTCGCGCTCGTCAGCGGGTCGACGCTGCTCAGCGAGTCGGTGCCCGGCGAGGTCCGCACCGGCGTTCAGGGGGCGGCCGACCTGGTGATGGGCCTCTGCGGCGCCGGCGGAGGCGCGCTGGCCGGTGTCGTCGTCGGCTGGGCCGGCTACGGCGTCCTCAACCTGATGGCGGCGGCCCTCGTGCTGGCTGTCGCCGTGACCGTGCTCAGCACGAGGGCTCGCGTCCGGCTCAGTACCGGAACTGGGTGACCTGCACCCGCAGCTCCTCGGCCATGGTGGCGAGCTCGGAGACAGCCGCGCCGGTCTGGCCGCGGGCCTGCGTGGTGGCCTGAGCGCTGTCGGCGACCCCGGTGATGTTCTGCGCGATCTGCGTCGAGCTCGTGGCGGCGTCCGTGACGGAACGAGACATCTCGGCCGTCGTCGCGGTCTGCTGCTCCACCGCGCTCGCGATCGTCATCTGGAAGTCGTTGATCGACGTGACGATCTGCGAGATCCGCTCGACGGCGCGCACGGCGGCCAGCGTGTCGGCCTGGATCGCCGTCACCCGCGACACGATGTCCTCGGTCGCCTAGCTCGTCTCCTGCGCGAGCTCCTTCACCTCGCCGGCGACGACCGCGAAGCCCTTGCCGGCCTCGCCGGCGCGGGCGGCCTCGATGGTCGCGGTCGGCGTCTCCTGGTGGTCTGTGGGGTTGCCGCCGTCCCATCACCCCGTGGCCCGAACGAGGGAGTGGATCTCCGCCCGAGCGCCGGTGTGCTCAACGCCACACGCGTCCTGCCGTGGACGCGCTCAGGCCGTGGTTCTCAGGCCGTGGTTCTCAGGCCGTGGTCCTCAGCACGGTGACCGCGAACGTCGCGTGCGGCGTCCACGCCCGCAGGTCCCAGGTGGCGAAGCGGTTCTCGATGGTGAGCCCGGCGAGCGCGGCATCGGTGTCGAACGCGTCCAGCGAGTAGCCACGGTCGAGCCCGAAGCCGACCGCGATCGGGGCGTCCGGGCGCAGGTGCCGTGCCACGGCGGACAGCACCCGGGCACCGGTCCCGGGGGCGAGGTAGGGCATGACGTTGCCGGCCAGCACCGCGCCGTCGAACGGCTCTTCGTCGGGCAGGTCAAGGGTCGTGAGGTCGCCCACGAGCCAGGTCGGGCCAGGGTGGTCCACCGCAGCAGCCTCGATGAGCACGGGGTCCACGTCGACGCCGACGACCGTGTGGCCGCGCGCCTGCAGCTCGGCGCCGACGCGTCCCGGCCCGCACCCGGCGTCCAGGAGGCGCGACCGTACGGGAACGAGCGCGTCCACCAGCCTCGCCTCGCCGGCCAGGTCGGCACCCTCCGCCGCCAGACGGCGGAACCGGTCGACGTACCAGTGCGAGTGCTCGGGGCCGTGGGCAGTGACCCACCGTGGCTGCGGCGTGTCCGAGTGGGCGGCGTCGGTCGCGTCGTCCGGTGCGGCGTGGGGGGCAGGGCTCACCGACGCCACGCTACCCGGGTCCGACCACGCAGGTCCGAGCCACGTCAGACGAGCGTCTCGACCTTCTCGGTCCGCGCCTCCGCGCGCGACGTCTCGACGTGCCCCTCGACGGCCGTCGGCAGCAGCCGCACCTTCAGTCCGATCCAGAAGATGATGACGCTGAACACGGCGATCACCACGAACGACCACCCGAACGGCAGGATGCTGCGACCGCCGCCGTACGGCCCGAGGTAGCTCATCAGCGCGAGGCCGGCGAACCAGGGGACCATCCACGTCGCTCCGGCCTTCCACTCCATCGGCGACGAGATCTGGCGGGTCACCCAGGCGATGGCGAGGAGCACGTAGCCGAGCAGGACGGCGACGAAGAGCTTCCAGTCCGTCGTCCACCCGGCCCAGAAGACGATGAGGTTCGAGCAGTAGAAGGCCAGCAGCGGGATCACGTCGCCGCCGGGCAGCCGGAAGGTGCGCGCCTGGTCGGGCAGCTGCCGACGCATGGCGGAGAGAACCAGCGGGCCCGAGCCGAACGACAGCACGGTGGCGGAGGTGATGAAGCCGACCAGCTGCTGCCAGCTCGGGAACGGCAGGAAGATGATCAGGCCGACCACGAAGGCGACCAGCAGGCTGATCCAGGGCACGCCCTCGCGGTTGGTGGCCGCGAGCGGCCGGGGTGCGTTGCCGTTCCGCGCCATGCCGTAGGAGATGCGGGACGTGACGGTCGTGTAGATCAGACCGGTGTCGGACGGCGACACGATCGCGTCGATGTAGAGCAGGATCGCCAGCCAGGCCAGGCCGATCGCGCTCGCGATGGCGGCCAACGGCCCGAAGTCGTTGACGAACTCGAGGTTCTTCCAGCCGCCCGAGCTGGCCAGCGTGCGCGGGTTGAGGGCGCCGATGAAGGCGATCTGCAGCGCCACGTAGATGACCATCGTGATGAGCACCGAGCCGATCACGGCCACCGGTACGTTGCGGTGAGGGTTCTTCGTCTCGCCGGCGAGCTCGACACCTTGCCGGAAGCCCAGGTAGGAGAACACGATTCCGGACGTCGCGATGGCCGTGAAGACCCCCTGCCACCCGCTCGGCCGGAAGCCCGCCGACGTGAAGTTCGCACCGTGGAATGCGGTCAGCAGGAACGCGATCACGACGAGCGTGATGATGCCCAGCTTCCACCACACGAGCACGTTGTTGAGGTGGGCGAACCACCGGATGCCGATGTAGTTGATCACGACGAAGGCCGCCATGGCGCAGACCGCGACGACGTAGCCGAGCGCGGTCAGCGTGTGCACGATGTCACCGTTCACCGTGTGCTTCGACGTGAACGCCGCGTACTTGGTCGCGTACTGCAGCGCACCTTCGACCTCGATCGGGGCGACGGTCGCGCAGGCGAGCCAGGTGATCCACCCCGTCGAGTAGCTGGCGAACCCGCCGAACGACATGTGGGGGAAGCGCACGACACCGCCGGAGAGCGGGAACATCGTGCCCAGCTCGGCGTACACCAGCCCGATGAGCAGGATCATGATGCCGCCGAGGGCCCAGGAGATGATCGCCGCCGGCCCCGCCTCACGAGAGGCGTTGAGGGCACCGAACAGCCACCCTGACCCGATGATGGAGCCGACGCTCGCGAAGAGGAGGCCGACGATGCCGACGTCCCGTCTCAGGTTCGGCGCCGTCTCGCTGTGCTCGGCGGTGGACGCTCGGGACGTTGTGGTGGCCATGTCAGCCTCCGAGGTAGCAGCTGGCGCTCTGTGCGACCTCGCAACTGTTGCGAGGCACCGTCGAATCTAGCCACATTTCGGACAGCCGCCACCCGAGCCCGGCCGACAGACCTCGCCTCGCCTTCGGCGTCAGCGAACGTGGTCAACCTTGTGTACGCCAAGAGCGCGGATGGCGTACACAAGGTTGACCAAGTTCCGCGGCGCGGGTCAGGCGGAGACGCCGCCGGCGGCCTCGTCCTCCCAGACGAACAGGTCGTTGGCGCCGACGAGCGTGAGAAGCTCGGCGACGCGGGGGGCCGGACCACGCAGCGACACCGTCGTGCCGGCCTCCTTGCCGGACGCGGCCAGGCGCACCAGGAACGAGATGCCGACCGAGTCGATCAGGTTGACCGCCCGGACGTCGGCGATGATGGGCGCCTTGGCGTCGATGGCGTCACGGCCGGCGTCCTCCAGGTCGGCGGCCACGGCCAGGTCGATGTCGCCGCGCAGGAGGATCAAGGTGTGCGTGGGGTCGAAGAAGACGCTCACGTCACCGGCGAACGGCTCCAGGCCGTCGGTCGCCGTGGGGTGCGGTGCCGAGGTGTCGCCTGTCATCGTGATCCTCCCGTCCATCTCGCCGCTGCCTGCGCAGACTCTATCCACGGTTGCGAACTGCGACCAGAGCCACGTCGTCGCGCGCGTCGGCGTCGACCGACGCGGCCAGGACGGAGGAGCACACGTCGTCCAGCGGCACGGCGCCGAGCGTCGCCAGCACGTCCGCCAGCTCGGCCAGCCCCTCGACGATCGTGCGGTCTGGACGCTCCACCAGACCGTCGGTGTAGAGCAGCAGCGTGTCGCCCTGGGCCAGGCTCACCTCGTGGTCCGAGCGGGCGGTGTCCGGGTCGATGCCCAGCAGCAGCTCGGGAGGCGCGTCGAGCAGCGTCGTCGTGCCGTCCGCGCTGAGGACCAGCGCCGGCGGGTGGCCGGCGCTCGACCAGCGCAGCATCCGCGTGCCGTCCGCGCGGGTGTCCGGGTCGATCCGGGCGATGAGCGCCGTCGCGATGACGTCGATCTCGAGGCCGCGGATGGCGTGGTCCACGTGCGCCAGCACCTGCGCGGGAGAGTCCGCGCGGTCGTAGCAGCTGCCCCGCACGAGACTGCGCAGCTGTCCCATCATGGCGGCCGCGTCGATGTCGTGCCCGCACACGTCCCCGATCACGATCACCGTCGAGCCGTCCGGCTCCGTGAACGCGTCGTACCAGTCGCCGCCCACCTGGCTGAGCTCGGCGGCGGGCTGGTAGCGGACCGCGACGTCGACGTAGTCGGGCACCGACGGCTGCGTGAGCATGCTGCGCTGCAGCACCAGCGCCATGTGGGCGGACCGGTCGGCGAGCCGGCGGGCCCGCTCGGCAGCCCGTTGGGCGTCGGCCATGGCCATGCGCAGACCGACCTCGGTGCTCGCCGAGCGCGCCAGCGTGGCGAGCACCTCGCGGTCGCGGTCCGTCCACTCGCGTGGCTTGTCGTCCATCACGCTGAGCGACCCCAGCACCTGGCCGTCCGGCGAGAGCACCGGGTAGCCCGCCCAGGCGCCGATGTGCATGTCCGCGACCGACGGGTTGTCCCGCGTGCGGGGATCGTGACGCGTGTCGCTGACGAGCACCGGGCCTCGCTCGTCCACGACGTACTGGCTGAAGGACACGGGAACGAGGTGCTCGGGCCGGTTGTCGGGCAGGTGGTCGACGCCGATCCGCGCTTTCCAGTACGACCGGCGAGAGTCGACGACGGTGACCAGCGCCACCTTGCACTGCATCAGGTCGCGCGCCAGGGTCGCCAGGCGGTCGAACGGCTCGTCCGGCGGTGTGTCGAGCAGCTGGCTGCGCTGGACGGCGGCGAGCCGGCGGAGGTCGTGGACCTGGCGGTTGGGCACGGTCAGATCATGCGACATGCGACCGCCGCGGCGGCAGAGGGGCCTACACCAACCGGGTGACCTGGCGGCCGACCTGGACGACGTCCCCGCGGCGCAGCTGCCGACCTCGGCGCGTCTCGACCTCGCCGTTGACCTCCACCAGGCCCTCGAGCAGCAGCGCCTTCGCGTCGGTGCCGGACTCCGCGAGGTCGGCGAGCTTGAGCAGCTGTCCCAGGCGGATGCCGTCGTCTCGCACCGGCACCTCTCGCACGTCGGTCACGACTCGATCATGTCAGGCGTTGGTACCCTTGGTTCTTTGTGACCGGTCCATCACGGCCGGGGCGCCAGACGGAGATCGGGGACGACGGCATGGAGCCAGCGCGGCACCTGCGCGTCGGCGTCGACCGCGGACGTCCCGGCTGGGACAGGCTGCGCCGCTCCGGCGTCCTGGTGGTGGCGGCGTTCGCCGCACTGGCCACCCTGCTGGTCCCGAGCCCCGCCGTCGCCCGACCGGCCAACGCACTCGTGGGCTCGGTCGCGTCGACCGGTGGCGTCACCGGGGCGATCGCCGTCGGCCACACCGGACGACGTGCCCAACGAGGCGACCAGGGCGGGACCTCCGCGCTGGCCGCCCCCGCCGCGTCGCGCCCCGGAGCGTCGCACCCTGCCGCGCGCGCCGGCTCCTCGCGAGCGGTCCTCCAGGCCACCGGGAACGACGGCGCCGTCGCCGAGGTGCTCGGCAGCCACGTCGCCGGGCACGGTCCGGTGACCGGCTCGCTGCCGACGTCCACCACGCTGCCTGCGCCCGGTGCCGTGGTCGTCCTCACGTGTGCCTCCCGTGACCTCCGTGCCGCGGCCGGGTCTGGGGCGACCGACAGCCGGGCGCCGCCGACGGCCTGACCGGGTCTTCACCGGTCCGCCGTCCGCCCCTGTCCGTCCCCCTCCACCCCTGCCTCCACCGCGGGCCCTGAGCCGGAGCGCGCCTTCTCCATCGGCGCCCCGTCGCAGCCGTCGTCGGCGCCGTCCTCGCGACGGGGTCGCGCCTCGCGGTGGACCTCCCTCCGAGAGGCCCCCATGGCATCGCGCACACCGTCGTCCCCGCCACCTGTCGAGCGCCGCGCGGGCGGCGCCCGGTCCAAGCACCCCAAGCTGCTGGCTCTGCTCGCCCTCGGCGTGCTCGTCGCGGCCACACTCGCCTCGATCCTGATCGACCCCAAGCTCGGGCTCGACCTGCGTGGCGGCACGCAGATCGTGCTGCAGGCTCAGGACTCACCGACGGTCAAGGCCAACGCCGAGTCGACCCAGCGCGCGCTCGAGGTGCTGCGCCGCCGGGTCGACGCCCTCGGCGTCGCCGAGCCGACCCTCGTGCGGTCGGGGGAGCGGCGCATCGTCGTCGAGCTGCCGGGTCTGCAGGATCCCTCCGAGGCGGCCGACGTGCTGGGCCGGACCGCCCAGCTGAGCTTCCACCCCGTCTCCGGCCCCGGCGACCCCACCAAGGTGACGGAGGCGGACGACGACGCCACCCCGACGGACGGGCCCAGCGCAGCGCCGTCGGGGCAGCCGACCGACCAGCCGACCGCCACCGCGTCGGCCAGCCCTGCGTCATCCGGCTCGGCCACCGGCTCCGCGACCGCCGATCCCTCGGCAACCGACGACCCGGCAACGACCGACGACAAGGCCGACCCGACCGGGGCCCGGCACGTGCTCGACGAGGACGGCCAGCCGATCCAGATCGGCCCGGCAGCGCTCACCGGTGAGGGTGTCAAGGGCGCCGAGGCCGGCACCGACCCGCAGCAGGGACCGGGCTGGTTCGTGACGATCGACTTCACGGGCGCAGGCGGCAAGGCGTGGGGCGCGCTCACGGCGGAGGCCAGCTGCGCCGCGCCCGGAGACCCCCAGCGGCGCGTCGCGATCATGCTGGACGACGACGTCATCTCGAGCCCGCAGGTGAGCCCTGAGATCCCGTGCGGTCAGGGCATCCCCGGGGGGTCGACCCAGATCACGGGCAACTTCGACGCCGAGTCGGCCGGCGACCTCGCCGCGCTGGTCAAGGGCGGCGCTCTGCCCCTGCCGGTGCACGTCATCGAGCAGCGCACCGTCGGCCCCACTCTCGGCGCCGACGCGATCGACGCCTCCTGGAAGGCGGGTCTGCTCGGTGTGGCCATCACGGCGATCTTCATCACGGTGATCTACCGCCTCGTCGGCCTGATGGCGACGATCGCGCTGGCGGGCTACGCCGTCATCTCGTACGCCGCCCTCGTCACGCTGGGGGCG
This sequence comes from Actinomycetales bacterium, assembly GCA_035707965.1. Lineage (GTDB taxonomy): Bacteria > Actinomycetota > Actinomycetes > Actinomycetales > Angustibacteraceae > DASSTJ01. The sequence goes on along the minus strand of DASSTJ010000145.1, from coordinate 3,741 downwards.
ACGTTGACCCTGCCCGGTCTCGCGGGCTTCGTGCTGGCCATCGGCATGGCGGTCGACGCGAACGTGCTCGTCTTCGAACGAGCACGCGAGGAGTACGCCGCCCCGCCTGTGCCGGGCCCACGCGGCAAGGCGGCCTTCGCCCAGAACCTGCAGTCGTCCCTCATCACGGGCTTCTCGCGCGCGTGGAGCGCCATCCTCGACTCCAACGTCACGACGCTGCTGGCGGCCGCACTGCTGTTCTTCCTGGCGTCCGGACCGGTGCGGGGTTTCGGCGTCACGCTGACCATCGGCGTGCTCGCCTCGTTGGTGTCGGCACTGCTCGTCACGCGGGTGCTCGCCGAGTTCGTGGTGTCGCGTCGCGCCATCGGCAAGCGGCCCATGCTGTCGGGCCTCGGCTCGACCGGCCGGGTGCGTCAGTGGCTCGAGCGCCGACAGCCCGACCTCATGGGACGCCGGCGCCTCTGGCTGGCGGTCAGCAGCCTGCTGGTGCTGGTGTCGCTGGTCGGCATCGGCGTGCGTGGCCTCAACCTCGGTGTCGAGTTCACCGGTGGCCGGCTGGTCGAGCTCTCCACGACGCAGCAGGTGGCCGTCGACGACGCGCGTCAGGCCGTGTCCGACGCCGGCTTCCCCCGCGCGGTGGTGCAGGAGTCCGGTGAGGGCGACATCACCGTGCGCGACTCCGGGCTCGACAACGCCGACATCGCAGCAGTGCGCGAAGCCATCGGCTCGATCGGTGGCGAGACGTCCGTCGTCCGTGACGAGCTCATCGGGCCCAGCCTCGGCGATGAGCTGCGGACCAAGGCGCTCATCGCCCTCGGCATCGCGCTCCTGGCACAGCTGGCGTACCTCGCGTACCGGTTCCGCTGGACGTTCGCCGTATCGGCCGTCGTCGCGATGTTCCAGGACCTCGCCATCGTCGTCGGGCTGTTCGCCTGGCTCGGCAAGCCGGTCGACGGCGTCTTCCTGGCGGCGCTGCTGACCGTGATCGGCTACTCGGTCAACGACACGGTGGTGGTGTTCGACCGAGTGCGTGAGAACAGGTCGTTGCAGTACAAGCTGCCGTTCGGCAAGGTGACGAACGACGCCATCCTGCAGACGATCCCGCGCACGGTGAACACCGGTATCGGCGCGCTCGCCATCCTGGCGGCGCTGGCCGTGCTCGGTGGCGACTCGCTCACCGACTTCGCGGTGGCGCTGCTCGTCGGCATCGTCGCCGGCACGGGGTCGACCGTCTTCACGGCGTCCCCCTTGGCCGTCGAGCTCGAGCGGCGGTGGCCCGGTCCGGCGCCGCGCTCGCGCGAGAGCGAGAAGGCGGCCAAGGAGGCGCGCCGCCGTCGGAACGCGGCCGACAGCGGCGCCGTGGTCTGACGCTCGCCCCACGCGCACTCTTCCGACGAAGGTGCGCGTGGGGGGGCGGGTCCTTACTCGGACGACGGGACGCCGGCCGGCGCCGTAGAGTCCGTCGGTGCCCAGTGCCTCACCGACGTCCGACGGCGCCGTCGACGCCCAGTCCGGCGCCGGTGAACCGTTGCGGCACGGCGCCTTCCGGTGGCTGATCAGCGGCCGCTCTGCCAGCTACCTCGGCAACGCGGTCGCTCCCATCGCGCTGGCGTTCGCGGTGCTGGACCTGACCGGCTCGGTCACCGACCTCGGCTGGGTGGTCGGTGCACGTTCGGTCGCGAACGTGGCGCTGCTGCTCTTCGGCGGCGTGGTGGCCGACCGGCTGCCGCGCGCCGTGGTGCTGACCGCGTCGTGCGCCGCTGCCGCGCTGACCCAGGGCATGGTCGCCGCGCTGGTGCTCACGGGGGCAGCCACCGTCCCGCTTCTCGTCGTGCTCGGGGCGGTCAACGGCGCGGTGTCGGCCATGGCGTTCCCGGCCGCGGCCGCGTTGACGCCGCAGACCGTGCCTGAACGGCTGGTGCGACAGGCGAACGCGCTGCTGAGGCTCTCCACCAACACGGCTCTCGTCGGTGGGACGGCCGTCGGCGGCGTGCTGGTCGCCGGGGTCGGCCCCGGGTGGGGCATCGCTGTGGACGCGGCCATGTTCGCTGCGTCAGGGATCTTCTTCTCGCGCATCCGGGTGCCAGACGTGCGGCATGCGGGGACCGACGAGCCGAGCACCTGGCGACAGCTGCGGGAGGGGTGGGGCGAGTTCACGCGCCGGACGTGGGTCTGGGTCGTCGTCCTGCAGTTCATGGTGGTCAACGCGGCCCTCACCGGAGGCATCGCCGTGCTCGGGCCGGCCGTCGCCGACGACACGTTCGGCCGCCGCACGTGGGGCTTCGTGCTGGCCGTGCAGACCCTCGGCATGGTGGTGGGTGGGCTCATCGCGCTGCGATGGCAGCCCCGCCACGCACTGCGCTACGGCGTCGCGCTGACAGCCCTGACGGCGGCTCCGCTGCTCGTGCTGGCCCACGCACCGCGCCCGCTGGTGCTCGCCGCGGTGCTGCTGCTCGACGGCATCGCGATCGAGCAGTTCGGCGTGGCCTGGGACGTCTCGCTGCAGCAGAACGTGCCGGCGGACCGGCTCGCGCGGGTCTACTCCTACGACGCGGTGGGCTCGTTCGTCGCGATCCCGGTGGGGGAGATGCTCGTCGGCCCGGTCGCTGGCCAGGTGGGCCTCGAGGACACGCTCACGGGAGCGGCCGTGCTCGTCGTCCTCGCCACGGTCGCGGCGCTCGCCAGCGGCAGCGTGCGCAGCCTTCGACGCACGGACGGCGGCACGGCCGAGGACGTCGTGACGGGCCGGCACGCTCCCGGTCAGCAGCGACCTGACGAGCCGGGCCATCAGCCGGCCGAACCCTGACCTGCGTTTCGCGCGAAACGGGGCACGGGCCGGCGCGATAGTGCCCCGATCCGCGCGAAACGGGGCTAGCCGGCGGTCGTGCCGAGGAGGGCAAGCACCTCGTCGTGGAGGGTGCCGTTGCTGGCCAGCGCGTTGCCGCCCCACGGACCGGGCCGGCCGTCGAGGCTGGTGAAACGACCGCCGGCCTCGGTGACGATCGGCACGAGCGCGGCCATGTCGTGCAGGGCCAGCTCGGGCTCGCACGCCACGTCGACCGCGCCCTCCGCCACGAGCATGTACGACCAGAAGTCGCCGTAAGCGCGCGTGCGCCAGCAGCGCCGCGTCAGGTCGAGGAACGCCGGCAGGCGGTCGTGCTCGTCCCAGCCGTGCAGGCTCGAGTACGACAGCGAGGCGTCCTGCAGGCGAGAGACGCCGGACACCGCCAGCTGTCGCGCCGCCGACAGGCTGCGCCCGGTCCAGGCGCCGGACCCGACGGCTGCCCACCATCGCCGGCTCAAGGCTGGTGCGGACACCAGGCCCAGCACCGGTTGCTCGCCGTCCACCAGTGCGATCAGCGTGGCCCACACGGGGACGCCACGCACGAAGTTCTTGGTGCCGTCGATCGGGTCGACCACCCAGCGCCGCGACCCGTGCCCGGTGCTCTCCAGCTCCTCGCCGATGACCATGTCGCGCGGTCGGGTGCGCCTGAGCTGGCTGCGTACGAGCTCTTCCGCGCTCACGTCGGCGTCGCTGACGGGCGTGAGATCAGGCTTCGTGTCGACGCGAAGGTCGGCGGCGCGGAAGCGGTCCATGGTGAGCCCGTCGACCTGGTCGGCGATGACGTGCGCCAGGCGGAGGTCGTCGTCGTAGGTCGGCACGCTCGGCACGCTACCGCGCCGTCGATCGTTCTCAGCGGACCTTCAGCATCGGCTGCGAGCGTCTGCTGTCGGCAAGGA
>DASSTJ010000144.1:0-4579 GCA_035707965.1 Actinomycetales bacterium | reverse complement strand
CCCGAGCTGGGTCGCGGCCGGCGGTGATGGCGTGGTCAGAGCGACCGCTGGTAGGCACCGAACGCCCGCGTCGCGAGCCACGCCATGACGACGGCGAGACCAGCGAGCAGTCCGACCCGCGACCAGACGGCGCTCCAGTCGGTGCCCGCGGACAGAGCCTGGCGCGACGCCACCACCGCCCAGTCGACCGGGTTGTAGCGGGCGACCGTCTGGAGCCACTGCGGCGCCAGGCTCGTGTCCATCACGGCGGACGACACGAACTGCAGCGGCAGCACGAGGAACTGGCTGATGCCGATGAGCGCCTCTTGCTGTCGCAGCAGCAGGGCGAGGGCGTTCGACAGCGAGGCGACGACCGTCGAGACGAGGACGGCGGCGAGCACCGTGACGCCGAGGCCGACCACCCCACCGGCGAACCGGGCGCCAGCCGCGAGCGCGATCGCGACGACGACGAGCGTCTGCACCACGGTCGTCACCCCCTGGTACGCCAGGGTGCCGATCATCATGGCGCCGCGACGGACCGGCGACGCGAGCAGCCGGTCCATGACGCCTCGGTTCATGTCCTCGATGTAGACGGTGCCCGCCCAGCCGCTCGAGAAGAGCGCGGTCATGACGACCACGCCGGGCGTCAGGAACGCCAGGTACGAGCCGGAGCCGCCCGCGAACCCGGGGATCTCGACGACGGCCTTGAACAGCTGCCCGAACAGCAGCAGCCAGATCATCGGCTGCACGAGGGTCATGGCCGCGTAGGCGGGCTGCCGCAGCAGCGAACGGATCGCTCTGGCCGTCAGGAAGACCGAGTGGCGCGCGAGGCTGCCGCTGGCGCGGCGCGTCGCGACGGGCTCGGCCGCAGAGGTCGTGAGCGCGCTCATGCCGCCACCTCGAACGTCCGGCCGACGTGCCGCAGGTAGACGTCGTCCAGCGACGGCCGCTGCACGGCCACGGAGAGCACCGGCACCCCCGCCTGGTCGAGCGCGGTGAGCACGCCTGGCACCGCACGTGCGGCGACGTCGGCCCGTGCCCGCACCGTCGAACCGTCTGCCCGGGCGTCGTGCACGCCGGCGACCCCGGACAGGGCGGCGAGCGCCGACGGGACGACGTCCGCCGACCCGAGCTCGACGACGAGCCCGTCGCCCCTCAGCTCGCTCTTCAGCTGGTCCGGCGTTCCCTCCACGACGACCCGGCCCTGGTCGACGATCGCGAGCCGGTCGGCGAGGCGGTCGGCCTCCTCCAGGTAGTGCGTGGTGAGGAGCACGGTCATCTCGTCCTGCGCCGACAGACGGGCGATCTCGGCCCACATGTCGGCGCGCGCCTCGGGGTCGAGGCCCGTCGTGGGTTCGTCGAGGAACAGGACACGCGGCCGGTGCACCAGCCCGATGGCGACGTCGAGCTTGCGCGCCGTGCCACCGGAGAGCTTCTGCGCCAGCCGGTCGGCGGCGTCCTCGAGGTCGAACCGCGCGAGCAGCTCGGCCGCCCGAGCGCGCGCCGACGCGGCCGGCATTCCCTGGATGCGACCTGCGAGCACGAGGTTCTCGCGCGCCGTCGCCAACGGGTCGCTCGACGACTTCTGCGAGACGAGCCCGATCAGCCGTCGGACTGCGGCGGGCCGGCGCTGCACGTCGAGCCCGCACACGGACGCCGAGCCGGAGTCCGGCCGGGACAGCGTGGTGAGGATCCGGACGGTCGTGGACTTGCCCGCGCCGTTCGGGCCGAGCACGGCGACGACGGTGCCGGCGGCGACCTCGATGCTCAGTCCGTCGAGCGCACGCAGCCGCTCCTTGCCGCGACCGAGGGGGTAGGTCTTGACGAGGCCGGTGGCTTCGAGCGCCAGACGGGTGGCGCCGTGCGGGGATGCTGGCAGGGGCTGCTGTGGCAGGGACTGCTCTGGCATGGGGACTCCCGGTGTGAGTGGGAGCCGGGCACCGCACCGCCTATCGTGGGAGTGCGCCTCGGGACGGGCCGCATGCGGTCCCGGCTCGGGTTGCTTGGCCCCTGGCCGGTGTTGCCGCACCGGCCAGGGGATCATCACTGCTCGTTCTGCTGCAGTGCGCGCGCCTCCTCCCCGAGATGGCGGACGGGGTCGGCGAAGATCTCCTGGAAGCTGAGACCGTCGGCCCGCAGCTCGTGCATGCGGCGCCAGGCCTTCGCTCCGCCGAGCGTCCCGCTGCGGATGTCAGCGGACAGTCGTTCGACGAAGCCGAGCTCAGCCGCGAGCATGGCGCGCCGGAACTGCGACTCGACGGCGAACACCTCGGGCAGACCCATGTCGGCGACGCCGGCCAGCACGGCGTCCATCGACCGCAGCTCGAGCCGTAGCCGCTCGGCCCGCTCCGTCAGCAGCCGGGCCACCTCGTCGGGCGGCAGACCGCCCATGAGCGACAGCCCGGCCTCGAGGGAGGTGAAGTCCCGCGCCGGGGTGGAGAGCAGCTCGGCGAGCCAGTCCTCCATCTCGTCCTGGCCGGCGGGAGTGATCTCGTAGACGGTGCGCTCTGGGCGACGCCCCTCGCGCACCGTCTCGCGCGCCGCCACGAGCCCGTGCTTCTGCAGCGCCTCGACGACCGAGTAGAGCGAACCGTAGTTCAGCTTGATGCTCTGCTCCTTGCCGCGCGTGCGCAGCGTGGTGGAGATCTCGTAGGGGTGCATGGGCCGCTCGCTCAGGCAGCTGAGCACCGCCAGGGCGAGGGGGTTCGACACCCGTCGACGCGTCACACCGGCCCCCCATCTCGATTACTTGGAATGGAGTATTCGAGATGGAGAACGGGTTGTCAACCCCCGTCAGACAGCCTGCGCATCCAGCCCGTCGAGCGACGTGACGTCGGACTGCAGGCCGACGGCGAGCCGGTTCCAGCCGTTGATCGCGACGATGGCGAAGGTCAGGGCAGCGATCTCCTTGTCCGAGAACTCCTTCGTCAGCGCTTCGTAGCGGTCGTCCGCCGACCCGTGCGCCGGCAGCTCGGTGAGCGCCTCGCACCAGGCCAGCGCGGCCTGCTCGCGGGGGGTGAAGAACGGCGTCTCGCGCCAGGCGCCCACGGTGTCGAGCCGCGTCTGCTTCTCACCCGCGGCGCGGGCGTCGCGGTGGTGCATCGCGAGGCAGTAGCCGCACCCGTTGATCTGGGACGACCGGATCTTGATCAGCTCGATCAGGGACGACTCCAGGTCGCCGTTGTGCACCGCCTTCTCCAGCTCGACCATGGCGTGCATCCCGCCCGGGAAGACCTTGCCGTAGTCCACTCGCATCGTGCGCTCCTTCCGGACGTCGGAGTCCCGAACCAGGAGGTGTGCCGACGCCCTCACCTTCGGACACTAGTCCCCGCCGGAATGAGCGCCTCAGGGCGCTGGTTGTCGCTGCCGAGCCGCTGCCGCCTCGTTCCTGGAGAAGCCTTGCCCGACTACGGTCACGACCTGCTCTTCGGCAGCTTCATCACGCCGTCGGCGCACGAGCCGCACGCCGTGGTCGGCCTCGCGCAGGCCTCGGAGGAGGCGGGGCTCGACCTGGTGACCTTCCAGGACCACCCCTACCAGCCGAGGTTCCTCGACACGTGGACCCTGCTGTCGTTCGTGGCGGCTGCCACGACGACGATCCAGCTCGCGCCGAACGTGCTCAACGTGCCCCTCCGCCCGCCGGCCGTGACCGCCCGCGCGGCGGCGAGTCTCGACCTGCTGAGCGGGGGCCGCCTCAACCTCGGGCTCGGCGCGGGCGGCTTCTGGGACGCGATCGAGGCCATGGGCGGCACCCGGCTCAGCGGCGGGCAGGCGGTGGCGGCGCTGGACGAGGCGGTCCGCATCATCCGCGAGCTGTGGGACGCGGACCAGCGCGGCGGCGTCCGCGTGGACGGTGAGCGCTACCGGGTCCGCGGGGCCAAGCGCGGTCCCGCGCCGGCCCACCGGGTGCCGATCTGGCTGGGGGCCTACCGGCCGAAGATGCTGCGGCTCACCGGGTCGCACGCCGACGGGTGGCTACCTTCCGCCGGCTACCTGGAGGAGGGCGCGCTGGCCGCCGGCAACGCCGTCATCGACGAGAGCGCCCGCGCTGCCGGCCGTGAGCCGGCCGACGTCCGCCGCCTGCTCAACGTGTTCGGCAGCATCACGCCCTCCGGGGGCAGCACCAGCCTGTACGGCGGGGCGTTCGAGGCGCCCGTGGAGCGCTGGGTGGAGGAGCTGACGAGGCTGGCGCTCGACGACGGCATCAGCGTCGTCATCCTCGGCTCGGACGACCCTCAGCAGCTGCGGGCGTTCGCCCAGGACGTCGCCCCGGCCGTCCGTGAGGCGGTGGACGACGCCCGCCGTCACCCGGTGAGCACCGCGTCAGCCGAGCCCGGCGCCGGGGCTGCGCTCGCCGCCACGAGCAGCGCCACGGCCGAGCGGGTCGGGCCCTCCGCCGGTGAGCTCACCGCCCCAGCGAGCTTCACGCTCGTCCCCACGCCGGACGACGGCACGCGCCTGAGCGCACAGCTGCCCTGGGACGAGTCCGACCGGCCCACCGGACCGGCCCCCGACGCCCGGAGGAGCTACACCGAGCAAGGCCTGGCCGAGGGGCAGCACCACGTCGTGACGCGGTTCGAGTTCTCCCAGACCCTCACGG
>DASSTJ010000143.1:0-18415 GCA_035707965.1 Actinomycetales bacterium | reverse complement strand
CGGTCACCGGACACTTCACTCCGGAAACGTCATGATTTCCGTCACGTGTGCGAGTCCGCGACCGCGGTTCAGGAGGTGTGCGGTGTGACGAACGGCGGGCGCACCACCTCGGCGCGCAGGCGGCGGCCGCGTACATCGACGGTGACCTCGTCGCCCGGTGCCAGTCCGGCGTCGGTATTCAGCAACGCCAGCGCGATGCCCACCTTGAGACTCGGTGAGAAGGTGCCCGAGGTGGTCTCGCCGACCGTCTCCTCTCCCCGCAGCACCGTCTGCCCCTGCCGCAGCACACCGCGATCGAGAGCTTTGAGCCCCAACAGGATTCGCCGCGGACCCGCCGACTTCTCCTGCGTCAGTGCCGCTTTGCCCCAGAACTCCGGCTTCTTCCAGCCGACCGCCCACCCGGCGCGGGCCTGGACCGGGGTGATGTCGAGGGAGAGCTCGTGCCCGTGGAGGGGGTACCCCATCTCGGTGCGCAGGGTGTCGCGCGCCCCCAGGCCGGCGGGCAGCCCGCCGAGTGGCTCGGCCGCCTGCATCAGTGCGTCCCACAGCGCGGGCGTGTCCCCCCACTGCGGCATGAGCTCGTAGCCGCGCTCGCCGGTGTACCCGCTGCGGCAGACGACGACGGGCGCACCGTTCCACGTGGCGTCCACGAAGCTCATGTACCCGTGGCCGGTCGGCAGACCGAGCGCCTGCAGCACCTCGTCGCTGCGCGGGCCCTGGACGGCGATGACGCCGTAGGACTCGTGCTCGTCGGTCACGGTCACGCCCTCCGGCGCCTGCGCGGCCAGGCGGCGGACCACCTCGGCGGTGTTCGCGGCGTTGGGGACGAGCAGGGCCTCGTCGTCGGACCGCAGGTACACGATCAGGTCGTCGACGACACCCCCGGACGCGTCGCAGCACATCGTGTACTGCGCCTGTCCCGGCTGGATGCGACCGAGCTCGTTCGTGAGCGTCGCGTTGACGTACGCAGCCGCGCCCAGGCCCCGCACCAGCGCCTTGCCCAGGTGGCTGACGTCGAAGACGCCGACGGACCCGCGCACGGTGGTGTGCTCGCGGACGACGCCACCAGCGGGGTACTCGATCGGCATGTCCCACCCGCCGAAGTCGGCCATCTTGGCGCCGAGGGCGACGTGGCGGTCGTGCAGCGGGGACCGCCGCAGCGAGGCGGCAGGCGGCGTGGGTGACGTCTCGGACATGACCCGCAACCTACCCGTCCCCGGCGGCAGCGCCGCTGCCGAGAGGCGGCGACGGCCACGGACTAGCATCGGCACGTCCTGCCCACTCCGCAGCCGTCCACCGAAGGGACACCCGTGACCGCGATCAACCTGTCGGACTCCGGCGTCAAGGGACTGAAGGCCGACGCACTGGTGGTGGGTGTCGCGCGCGTCGACGGCGTCCCGGTCCTCGTCGAGGGCCCGTCGCTGCCCGCCTCGCTCCGGTCGTCGCTCGGCAAGGGGCTCGAGCGGCTCGGCGTGACCGGCCGCGCCGACCAGGTCGTGCGGATCCCGAGCGGGGGGGACGTCGCGGCGCCGGTCGTCGTGCTCACCGGCCTCGGCACGGCCTCGGCGTCAGGACGTCGACGCCCCAGGGTGACGCCCGAGTCCCTGCGTCGGGCCGCCGGTGCCGCCACCCGCTCGCTCGACGGCACGACCTCCGTCGCGCTGGCCCTGCCGACCGACAGCACTGACGACGTCGCCGCGGTGGCCGAGGGTGCACTCTTCGGCGCCTACGGCTTCCGTCGGCACCGTGCCCGCACCGCCGACGACCTCAAGGCGCCGGTGCAGTCCGTCACGGTCGTCACCGAGCGCGCGAAGGACAAGGACAGCAAGGCAGCAGTCGCACGCGCGGCGCAGCTGGCCGAGGCGATCACCCTCACCCGTGACCTGGTCAACACCGCACCCGGCGACCTGCCGCCCGCCGCCTTCGCCGACGCGGTCGTCGCCGCCGCCAAGGGAGCACCGGTCAAGGTGACCGTGCTCGACGAGAAGGCCCTGGCGAAGGGTGGCTACGGCGGCATCACCGGCGTCGGCCAGGGGTCGTCCCGTCCGCCGCGCCTGGTGAAGGTCGAGTACGCGCCGCGCGGAGCGAAGGGCCACCTCGCGTACGTCGGCAAGGGCATCACGTTCGACTCCGGCGGCCTGTCGCTCAAGCCTCCGGCCGGCATGGAGACGATGAAGTCCGACATGGCCGGCGCGGCCGCGGTGGTCGCCAGCGTGCTGGCCATCGCGCGGCTCGGCGTGAAGACGAAGGTGACTGGCTGGGCGCCGCTCGCCGAGAACATGCCGTCCGGCGCTGCGCAGCGTCCTTCCGACGTCCTCACCACCTACGGCGGCCGCACGGTCGAGGTGCTCAACACCGACGCGGAGGGCCGGCTCGTGCTGGCCGACGCGCTCGTCGCCGCGAGCGAGGAGCAGCCCGACGCCATCGTCGACATCGCCACCCTCACCGGCCACCAGGTGCTCGCCCTGGGTACGCGCTGCGCGGCCATCATGAGCAACGACGACGAGCTGCGCGCGCACGTGCACGAGGTCGCCGAGCGGGTCGGCGAGCAGATGTGGCCGATGCCGCTGCCCGCCGAGCTGCGCCCCAGCCTCGACTCCCAGGTCGCGGACATCGCCAACATGGGCGAGCGCAACGGCGGAATGCTCGTGGCCGGACTGTTCCTCTCCGAGTTCGTCGGCGACCGGGACGGCGGCGACGGCCAGATCCCGTGGGCGCACCTCGACATCGCCGGGCCGTCGTTCAACGACGGCCAGCCCTGGGGCTACACGCCCAAGGGCGGCACCGGGCACGGTGTGCGCACGCTCGTGGCCCTCGCCGAGAACCACGCGGCGCGCAGCTGAGCCGCTCGTCGCACGTCGGCGTCCGTCCCGCCGTGTGCCCCTGGCCACACGGCCACATTGCGTGCTCGTCGGCTCGTGATGACAGGATGACCCTGGAAACGATCGAGCACCACGCACCTCACGAGGGAGCACCACAGTGGCGGACAGCAGCGCGACCGGGACGCAAGGCCAGGCGGACGGCGGCACGGACCAGGTCTTCGACGTCGTCATCCTCGGTGGAGGCAGCGGCGGCTACGCCTGCGCCTTCCGCTCCGCCGAGCTGGGACTGAGCGTCGCGCTGGTCGAGAAGGACAAGCTGGGCGGCACGTGCCTCCACTACGGCTGCATCCCGACCAAGGCGCTGCTGCACGCGGCCGAGGTGGCCGACGCCGCTCGCGAGGGTTCCCAGTTCGGCGTGCGCAGCACGTTCGAGGGCATCGACATGGAGCAGGTGAACACGTACAAGCAGGGCATCGTCGGCCGCCTGTACAAGGGCCTGCAGGGTCTCGCCAAGGCGCACAAGGTCACGATCGTCGAGGGCGAGGGCAAGCTCGTCGCGCCCGACACCGTGCAGGTCGGCGACCGCCAGGTGAAGGGCCGCAACGTGGTGCTGGCCACCGGGTCCTATGCCCGGTCCCTCCCCGGCCTCGAGATCGGCGGCCGCGTCGTCACCAGCGACCAGGCGCTCACCCTGGACCACGTGCCGTCCAGCGTGATCGTCCTCGGCGGTGGCGTCATCGGGGTGGAGTTCGCCAGCGTCTGGAAGTCGTTCGGGGCGGACGTGACGATCGTGGAGGCACTCCCCCGCCTCGTACCCGCGGAGGACGAGTCCGCGTCCAAGGTGCTCGAGCGTGCCTTCCGCAAGCGCAAGATCAACTTCAAGACCGGGGTGCGGTTCAGCGGTGTCACGCAGGACGACAGCGGCGTGCACGTCTCCCTCGAGTCGGGCGAGACGCTGGACGCGGAGCTGCTTCTCGTCGCCGTCGGTCGCGGCCCGTCGTCCGCGGGTCTCGGCTACGAGGAGGTCGGCGTCACCGTCGACCGAGGCTTCCTCCCCACCGACGAGCGCCTGCACACCAACGTGCCGAACGTGTACGCGGTCGGTGACCTCGTGCCCGGCCTGCAGCTCGCCCACCGCGGCTTCGCGCACGGGATCTTCGTGGCCGAGGAGATCGCCGGCCTGAACCCCGTGCCCGTCGTCGACAGCGGCATCCCGCGCGTGACGTACTGCGACCCCGAAGTGGCCTCTGTCGGCCTGACGGAGGCCCAGGCCAAGGAGCAGTACGGCGACGACAAGGTCGAGTCGTTCGAGTACAACCTCGGTGGCAACGGCAAGAGCCAGATCCTCGGCACCACCGGCTTCGTCAAGACGATCCGGGTCAAGGAGGGGCCGGTCGTCGGCTTCGTGGCCGTGGGCGCCCGCATGGGCGAGCAGGTTGGTGAGGCGTCGCTCATCGTCAACTGGGAGGCCTTCCCCGAGGAGGTCGCCGCGATCATCCACGCGCACCCCACGCAGAACGAGTCCCTGGGCGAGGCGCACATGGCGCTCGCCGGCAAGCCGCTGCACGTGCACGCCTGACGCACTGGTCCCCTGAACGAGTCCTGACGAAGGAGAGCGCATCCCATGTCCGAGCGGGTGACCATGCCGGCCCTCGGCGAGTCCGTGACCGAAGGCACCGTCACGCGGTGGCTGAAGGCGGTGGGAGACAGCGTGCAGGTCGACGAGCCGCTGCTCGAGGTGTCCACCGACAAGGTCGACACCGAGATCCCCAGCCCGGTCGCCGGGGTGCTGCAGGAGATCCTCGTCGGCGAGGACGAGACCGTCCCGGTGGGCGCTGACCTCGCGGTGGTCGGTGACTCCGCCGCCAGTGGTGGCTCCGGGCAGGCCAGCGGCTCCGGGCAGACGGACGAGCCGGCCCAGCAGCCGGCCGCTGACCAGGCGCAGCAGCAGGAGCAGCAGCAGCCTCCGGCAGACGAGCCGCCGGCGCAGGAGCCGCCGGCGCAGGAGCCGCCGGCGCAGCAGGCTGAGCCGCAGCAGGCGGAGTCGCAGCAGCAGGCCGAGCCGCAGCAGCAGGGCTCTGGTGAGGACACCAGCGGTGGCGGGACCCCGGTCACGATGCCCGCGCTCGGCGAGTCGGTGACCGAGGGCACGGTGACCCGGTGGCTGAAGGCGGTGGGTGACACCGTCGAGGTCGACGAGCCCCTCCTCGAGGTCTCGACCGACAAGGTCGACACCGAGATCCCGAGCCCGGTCGCGGGCACCGTGCTGCGCATCCTGGTGCGTGAGGACGAGACCGTACCGGTGGGCGCCGACCTCGCGGTCGTGGGGTCCGGGCGGGCCGGCCAGCCGCAGCAGCAGCAGGCAGAGCCGCAGCAGCAGTCCCCGCAGCACCAGGGCACCGATGTGCAGCCGTCGCAGCAGGACGACCTGGGTGACGCGTCCAGCGAAGCGGCAGCAGCCGACGCGCAGTCGGCCTCCGCGTCGTCCCCGGCCGCCCAGCTCGAGCAGGCGAGCGAGCAGCGCGAGGCGAGCCACGAGGCGGCGCCCCCGGCTCCCGCCGGTGCCGACGAGCAGCAGCAGGCTCAGCCTGCGCCGCAGGAGGCCGCCCAGCCGTCTCAGCCCGCCCAGCCCGCCCAGCCGTCCCAGCAGAGCCAGCAGGACGCCTCGGCGTACGTCACGCCGCTGGTGCGCAAGCTCGCCAGCGAGCACGGCGTCGACCTGGCGACGCTGTCGGGCACGGGCGTCGGCGGGCGCATCCGCAAGCAGGACGTGCTGGAGGCAGCACGTGCTCGTGACGAGCAGCAGGCGAAGGCCCCGTCGCAGCAGGCAGCGTCGCCAGCAGCCGCCTCTGGGCCCAGCCAGGTTCCCCCTTCGGTGTCGGCCAAGCGCGGCACGACCGAGAAGATGACCCGCCTCCGTCGGCTCATCGCCCAGCGCATGGTGGAGTCGTTGCAGACGTCGGCCCAGCTGACGACGGTCGTCGAGGTCGACGTCACGAAGATCGCGCGCCTTCGCACCCGCGCGAAGCGCGACTTCGAGGCGCGTGAGGGCGTGAAGCTCTCGTTCCTTCCCTTCTTCGCGCTCGCCGCCGTCGAGGCCCTCAAGAACCACCCGGTGGTGAACGCGAGCGTCGAGGACGACCAGGTCGTCTACCACGCGCAGGAGAACCTGGGCATCGCGGTCGACACCGACAAGGGCCTGCTCGTCCCCGTCATCCGCGACGCCGGTGACCTCAACATCGCAGGGCTGGCGCGCAAGGTGGCCGACCTGGCCGACCGCACGCGCACGAACAAGATCATGCCGGACGAGCTCGGCGGTGGGACGTTCACGCTGACCAACACCGGGTCGCGTGGCGCCCTGTTCGACACCCCGATCATCAACCAGCCCCAGGTCGGCATCCTGGGCACCGGTGCTGTCGTGAAGCGTCCCGTCGTCGTCACGGACGCCGACGGCGGCGAGACCATCGCCATCCGGTCGATGGTCTACCTGGCACTGTCGTACGACCACCGGGTCGTCGACGGCGCCGACGCCGCCCGCTTCCTCACGACGATGAAGGAGCGGCTCGAGGAAGGCGCGTTCGAGGCCGATCTCGGCCTCTGAGGCTCACGCCAGCACGTCGTCGACCCGCCACCCCTGTGGCGTGCTGACCAGCACCAGCCGGGACGCCGTTCTCGGCTGGGCTGGCACGCGCCGCGTCACGACGTCGTGGCCGTCGACCACGTCGTACGCGGAGACGTCGGTGACGACGTCCACCACGAGCCGACCTGGCGTCGCCTGGCGGACGTCGACCGAGCGCACCGTCAGCTCGAGCCCTCGGTAGCGCAGACCGGCCCGGCGCAGCTGGTCCACGTCGGCACGAGCAAGCCGCTCGGCCGACGACCCGGAGCTGGTGACGGCGTCCACCGCGGCAGGGTCCGCTGCGGCGAAGGCGCGGCCCCGAGCCGCCGTCAGCCGCTGCACGACCTCCGTGACCTGCGACCCGGAGAGCGCCGCACCGGGGGCGGCGTCCGTGCCGCTCCTCGGGCCCGGCCAGGTCCGGTCGGCGACGTCGTGCGCGGCGACCGCGCGGGCGGGCACGGCCGGGGCGGAGACGACGTGAGACCGCGCCGACGACTCGGCCCGATCCTCGCCCCGGTGCCGCAGCAGCGGTGTCCCCGCCGCGACGACCTCCACCACGACGCCCGTGCCGATCAGGAGGAGCACCGTCGAGACACCCAAGGTCCTGGCACGTCCGCGGGTCGGGGTCCGGCTTCGGTCGACCGCGCCCTGCCGTCGGTCCGCCGCTCGGCCACGCCACGGGTGCCGCCACGACCCGCGCCGACGGTGCCGTGGCCCCGGCTCGACGTCCTGAGCAGCGAGCTGCCGGATCCGGTGGGTGAGGCCGCCCTCGGCCGGCGTCCGACCGGTCAGCCACACGGGCTCGGCCGGTGCCGCGTCGAAGAGCCTGCGCGCGAGCTGCTGCGGATCGGGGCGGCGCTCGGGGTCGGGATCGAGGGCCTCCTCCACCACGCTCACGAGCGCAGCCGGAAGGCCCGGCACGACGTCGCCGAGCGGCGTGCGCAGCAGTGCGCTCGGCGGCGCGGAGCCGGTGAGCGCGAACCACGCCAGGGCGCCGAGCCCGTACACCTCGCTGTGCGGGCCGGGCACGCCCCCGGCGAGCACCACGGGGTCGACGTAGCCGGGCGTGCCGAAGTGCTCCTGCCGCGGCTCCCCGGTGATGCGCACGGTGCCGAGGTCGGTCAGCAGCGGTCGGCCGTCGCGGTCGAGCATGACGTTGCCGGGAGCCAGGTCACCGTGCTGGATGCCGTGAGCGTGCAGCTCGGCGAGGGTGGTCGCGAGCGGTGCCAGCACGGTCACCACCTCACCGGGACGCAGGTGCCCGCGGGAGGCGACCAGCCGCGCGAGCGTGCCGCCCTCCACGAGGTCGAGAACCAGCGCCAGCGAGCCGTCGGCGAGGGGCACGGCCTCGTGCAGCGCCACCACGTGCGCGTGCCTGAGCCCGCTCAGCACCGCGAGCTCACGCTCCGCCTGGGCACCGGCACGCACGACCTTGACGGCCACGTCTCGCGGCGACGAGAGGGCCGCAGCGGCTCCGTCCCCGTTGTCGTCGCGACTCGCACGCCAGACCGTGCCGCTGGCTCCGGAGCCGATCAGCTCTGCCAGCCGGTAACCCGGCACCACCGGCGCGGTCGGCGTGCGTGCGCCGTCGTCCCCGTCGTCCATCGCGTCCTCCCCTGCTCGTGACGGCCTCTAGCCTGCTCCAGTCCGGCCGCGCGGGCGTTCGGTTGTCCACAGGGCCGCGTCACGGGCACGTCGCCCCCCTCGGGCAGCCGCCGAGCGGGCCTCGACGAGGGACAGGGCCAGGGCGGTGCCCGAAGGTCGGTACCCGAAGGGCGGTACCCGACAGGGCGGTATAACGGAGTCCGCCACCCGACGAGACGGAGACCACCTGTGCCCGCTGACGGCCCGACCATCCTCGCCACCTCCGGCGGCTACGTCCCAGCCGTCAGGCACCGGTTCGGCTTCGGCCCGCTCGTGCACCACGCCGTCGAGCTGTCGGGAGTGAGCGGCCGCGCGCCGAAGGTGTGCGAGGTGGGCACCGCCAGCGGCGACCAGCGGTGGAACAACGCCGAGCTCGACGACGCGGCACGGGACGCGGGGTTCACGCTCAGCCACCTCAACCTGTTCCCCATGCCGGCCGTCGAGGACGTCGAGGGCCACCTGCTCGACCAGGACGTCGTGTGGGTCAACGGCGGGTCGGTCGCCAACCTGCTCGCGGTCTGGCGCGTGCACGGCCTGGACGACATCTTCCGCCGGGTGTGGCAGGCGGGCGTCGTCCTGTCAGGAGTGTCCGCCGGGTCGATCTGCTGGTACGTCGGTGGCACGACGGACTCGTTCGGCCCCGAGCTGCGACCGGTGACCAACGGGCTGGCACTGCTGCCCTACGGCAACGGCGTCCACTACGACTCCGAGGAGCGCCGACGTCCGCTGGTGCACCGGCTCGTCGCCGACGGCACTCTGCCCCTGACGCACTGCACCGACGACGGTGTCGGCATCGTCTACCGCGGCACCGAGCTCGTCGAGGCGGTCACCGAGCAGCGAGGCAAGGGCGCCTACGTGGTGCGCCGCGAGGGCGACGCGGCGGTCGAGGAGCGGGTCGAGCCGCGCGTGCTGCCAGGGGCGTGAGGCTCGGAGCGGCTGAGCCGGCTCGGCCACCAGACGTGGCGGCCCGAGTCGTACGACAGGGCCGGCACGAGGAGCGAGCGCACCACGATCGTGTCGAGCAGCACGCCGAACGCCACGATGAACGCGATCTGCAGGAGGAAGAGCAGGGGCAGGGTCGCTAGCGCGCCGAACGTCGCCGCCAGCACGACCCCGGCGCTCGTGATGACGCCACCCGTGACCGCGAGCCCGACCAGCACTCCGGGCCGCGTGCCGCGGGACCGCGACTCCTCGTGCACCCGGGTCATCAGGAAGATCGAGTAGTCGATGCCGAGCGCCACCAGGAACACGAAGGCGTAGAGCGGGATGGCGGGGTCGGCGCCGGGCAGGTCGAGCAGGTGGTTGAACACGAGCGCGCTGATGCCGATGGTCGCGCCGAACGAGAGCACGTTCGCCACCACCAGCAGCAGCGGCGCGACGAGCGACTGCAGCAGCAGGGCCAGCACCACGAGGATCACGGCCAGCACGGCCGGCACGATCACCGTGAGGTCGCGATCGGTGGCGGTGCGGACGTCGAGGTTGATGGCCGACTGCCCGCCCACGAGCGCATCGGGGCCGACCGCGTCCAGCGACGTGCGCAGCCGCTTGACCACGTCCTGCGCCCGCGGGGTGTCGGCGGCCGCCTGCAGGACGGCACGCACCTCGACCTTGCCGTCGACCACCTTCGGGTCCGGCTCCGCGGCAGCACCGGGCTGGCCCCCGCTCGCGGCTGACTGGTCGGCCGGAAGCACCGAGACCTGCGCGACGCCATCCGTCCTGCGCACGACGTCGAGCACCGCCCCGAGCGAGTCCTGGGGCGCGATGATGATCGCCGGAGAGCCGGAGCCGCCCGGGAAGTGGCGGCTCAGCACCCGTTGGCCCACCACGGAGTCCACCTGGGTGCGGAAGGTGTCGGTCTGGCTGACGCCGGACGCCTGGAACGTGGGCACGAACGCGGCCGCCGCGGCGAGGCACAGCGCCGTCACGACCCACACCGTGCGAGGTCGTCGTCCGACCAGGCCGGCGACGCGTCCCCAGACGCCCCGCTCACCGACCGCGTCGGCGGAGTGCTGGTGGTCGACGTGCGGGATCTTCGGCCAGAAGACCCAGCGGCCCACGAGCAGCACGACCGGCAGGAAGGTCAGCGCGGCCAGTAGCGCCCCGACGATGCCGAGCGCTCCGACCGGACCGAGGCTGCGCGTCGACCCGAGCTTGCTGAGGGACAAGCAGAGCAGCCCGAGGACGACGGTCATCGCGCTGGCCGCGATCGGCGGCAGCGAGCCGCGCCAGGCCCGGCGCATCGCCGCGAGCGCGGATCGCTCGTCGTGCAGCTCTTCGCGGTAGCGCGACACCAGCAGCAGCGAGTAGTCGGTCGCCGCTCCGACCACGAGGATGAACAAGATGCCCTGGGTCATGCCGCTGACCGTGATCGTGCCGGCACGAGCGAGGTGGAACACCACGAGAGCGGCACCGGAGAGGCCGACGAGGCTGGTCAGAAGCACCGCGAAGGGCAGCACCGGACTGCGGTAGACGAGCAGCAGGATCACGAAGACGGCCAGGAGGGCGACGCCCAGGAGCTTGCCGTCGATGCCCGAGAAGGCCGTGACGAGGTCGGCGACGATGCCACCAGGACCGGTGATGTGCGTCGCGAGCCCGGCCGGAGCCTGCCCGAGACGCTGGCGCATGGCGTCGGCCACGACCGACACGGCCGAGTCACCGCCGTCCAGGACCTCGTCGGCGCGGTCGCCGTCGAGCGAGACGACGAGCAGCACAGCATCGCCGTCCTCGCTGGGCACCGGCACGACCGGTCCAGGAGCCAGGAAGTCGCCGAGGCGGTACGTGCGGCCCTGGTCACCGAGCGGCGCCATCCTCAGGCCAGGCAGCTCGGCCGCCAGCCGGCCCGCGAACTGCCGGTCGGCGTCGGTGAGGCCGGACGCCCGGCTGAGCACCACGAAGTACGGCAGCGTCGAAGCCTCGCTGAACCCGGCGGAGAGGTGCTCGACCGTGGTCGCCTCGGCGTCCGACGGCAGCACGGAGGCGTTGTCGTTGGTCTGCACCTCGGACAGGCGACCGACCAAGGGACCGCCGACGCCCGCGACGGCGAACCAGGCGAGCAGCGCGACGAGCACGAGCAGGCCGCGCCGGACCGCCGCCCCACGCCGGTGCGGGGTCTCGCCAGGGCTCGTGGTCATGCGCGCTCCCGGTTCGTCGGGCCCCGGTGGGCCCGCTCATCGTCAGGTCGTCCTCGGGCGTAGCCTCGCACCCATGAGCCTGAAGGTCATCCGGGAAGGTCTGTCACCTGAGCTCGTCGACTACCTGGCCGGGTGGCAGCGACAGCGTGAGGTGCACGCCGCCGTCGTGGCCGGCGAGACCGACGACACCGTGCTCCTCCTCGAGCACGCGGCGGTGTACACGGCGGGCAAGCGCACCGAGCCGCACGAGCGTCCCTTCGACGGCACGCCGGTGATCGACGTCGACCGCGGCGGCAAGATCACGTGGCACGGTCCCGGCCAGCTCGTCGGCTACCCGATCGTCCGGCTCCCCGACCCGGTCGACGTGGTGGCGCACGTCCGTCGTCTCGAGCAGGCCCTCATCGACACGTGCGCCGACCTGGGCCTGGGGACGACGCGGGTCGAGGGTCGCAGCGGCGTGTGGGTGAAGGCCGACGAGCGCGGTCCCGACCGCAAGGTCGCCGCCATCGGCATCCGCGTCGCGCAGGGCGTGACGATGCACGGCTTCGCGCTCAACTGCGACTGCGACCTCTCGTGGGCGACGACGATCGTGCCGTGCGGCATCCCCGACGCGGGGGTCACGTCACTGAGCGCGGAGCTGGGACGGCCCGTGACGGTCCTCGAGGCGTTGCCCTTGGTCGAGCGTCACGTGCGGCGCGTGCTCGAGAGCGTGTCAGCGGACGTTCGCGCGCGGGGCGTGGGCGTCAGCGACCGTCGTGCTCCTGCACCTGCGTGATCACGCCGAGCACCAGCCCGGCGACCAGGCCGATCATCGACGACCACGCCGTCGCACGCAGTACGGGGTGAGGCAGCCGGTCACCGGCCGCGCCGGGACGGACGCTGGTGAGCGCGCTCATGAGGACCTCCTGGACCTCCGTGCGGACCGCGCCGGCGGCGCGGTCAGGTGATCGGAGTATCGGCAGGATCTCGGGCGACCTGAGCGTCCTACGACGACGAGGGTGCCGACACCTGCGGCGCCACCTGCTCGGCCACGAGGTCCAGGTGGTCGAGGTCGTGCAGGTCCAGCACCTGCAGGTAGAGCCGCTGCACGCCGACGTCCGCGTACCGGCCGATCGTGTCGACGACCTCCCCCGGGGTGCCCGCCGCACCGTTACGGCGGAGCTCGTCGGGGTCGCGGCCGATCGCCTCGGCTCGGCGACGCACCTCCGCCTCGTCGCGTCCGCAGCACAGCACGAGGGCGGCTGACCAGTCGAGCTCGGCTGGGTCACGGCCGATCTCGCCGCACGCCTCCCGGACGTAGCCGTAGACCCGCGCGACGTCCTCGGCGCTGTCGAACGCCCGGTTGAACTCGGTCGCGAATCGCGCCGCGAGCTGCGGCGTGCGGCGCCGGCCCTTGCCACCGATGATCACGGGTACCCGCTGCTGCACCGGCTTCGGCAGCGCGGGCGAGTCGCTCACCGGGTAGAAGCGTCCGTCGTGGTCGAACCGCTCACCGACCGGCGTGCCCCAGAGGCCGGTGATGACCTCGAGCTGCTCGGTCAGGCGGTCGAACCGCTCCCCCACGGGCGGGAAGGGGATGCCGTACGCCCGGTGCTCGGCGTCGTACCAGCCGGCCCCCAGCCCGAGCTCGACCCGGCCGCCGCTCATCTCGTCGACCTGCGCAACCTGGACGGCGAGCACGCCGGGGTTGCGGAAGGTCGCCGACGTGACGAGCGTGCCGAGGCGGATGCTCGACGTCTCGCGCGCGAGGCCGGCCAACGTCGTCCAGGCGTCGGTCGGCCCGGGCATCGGGTCGACGTCACCCATCGACAGGTAGTGGTCGGACCGGAAGAACGCGGAGTAGCCGCACTCCTCGGCGCGGCGAGCCACGGCGAGCTGGTCGCCGTACGTCGCGCCCTGCTGGGGCTCGGTGAAGATGCGCAGGTCCATGCCGCGAGCCTGGCACAGCGGGCACGCGGCCGCTGACGCCGTCCTCCGGCGTCCGACGTGCGGACCGGAGGTCGTGGCACGAGATCACCGCGCATAGGCTGGGGGTGCCCGCCGTGATCCGGCCGGCCACCGCCGACGAGGGAGCCTGCGTGACCATCGCACCCGAGGGACGCCGCCTGCTGCGGGTCGAGGCCCGCAACGCCGAGACGCCCATCGAGAAGAAGCCGTCGTGGATCCGCACGAAGGCGACGATGGGGCCGGAGTACCGCGAGCTGAAGGCGCTCGTCCACGACCAGGGCCTGCACACGGTGTGCGAGGAGGCGGGCTGCCCCAACATCTTCGAGTGCTGGGAGGACCGCGAGGCGACCTTCCTCATCGGCGGCAGCGAGTGCACGCGCCGCTGCGACTTCTGCCAGATCGCCACCGGCCGGCCCCAGCCGCTGGACCGCGAGGAGCCCGTCAAGGTCGCGGAGTCCGTGCGCACCATGGGCCTGCGCTACGCGACGATCACCGGCGTCACCCGTGACGACCTGCCGGACGAGGGCGCGTGGCTCTACGCCGAGACCGTCCGTCAGGTGCACGCGATCAACCCCGGCACCGGCGTCGAGATCCTCATCCCGGACTTCACCGGCCGGCCCGAGCTCGTCGGGCAGGTGATCGACGCGCAGCCGGAGGTCTTCGCCCACAACGTCGAGACCGTCCCCCGCATCTTCAAGCGCATCCGGCCCGCGTTCCGGTACGACCGGTCTCTCGACGTGATCGCGATGGGCCACCGCGCCGGCCTGGTGACGAAGTCCAACCTCATCCTGGGGCTGGGCGAGACCCGCTCCGAGATCAGCGAGGCCCTGCAGGCACTGCGTGAGGCAGGCTGCGACCTCATCACCATCACCCAGTACCTGCGCCCGAGTCCCGTCCTGCACCCGGTGGAGCGCTGGGTGCGGCCCGAGGAGTTCGTCGAGCTGTCCGACGAGGCGACCGAGCTGGGGTTCGCCGGCGTCATGAGCGGGCCGCTCGTGCGCTCCTCGTACCGGGCCGGCCGGCTGTGGGCGCAGGCCATGCGGCGCCGCGGCGACACGATCCCGGACGCACTCGCGCACCTGGCCGAGCACGCCCCCGCCCGCCAGGAGGCCGCGAGCCTGCTGCGGCGGTGAGATCGACGCTCTCGGCTCCCCCTAAACTCCTGCCATGGCCCGAAAGACCGACGATCCCGCCGTGCCGCGCAAGCAGCGCTTCGCCCGCTTCCGCCAGATCGGCCAGGTATTCACCCAGTCTCGGCGGATGGACCCGACCATCCCCTGGTGGATGCTCGGGGCGTTCCTCGCGGTGCTCGTCGTGTTCTTCGTGCTCGGGCAGGTCTTCCACCACCCGATCTACTACACCATCCTGGGCATCCCACTCGGCGTCCTCGCGGCTGGCATCGTCATGGCGCGCAAGGCCGAACGTGCCGCGTACAAGCAGCTCGAGGGGCAGGTCGGCGGGGGCGGCGCCGCACTAGGGGCCCTCCGCCGTGGCTGGTACTACGACCAGCAGCCGGTGGCCGTCGAGGGCACCCGTCCCGGCGACCTCAACGCGGCCGCGATGGTGTTCCGCGCCGTCGGCCGGCCCGGCGTCGTCCTGGTGCTCGAGGGTCCCGTGCACCGGGCACGCAAGCTGGCCGAGGCCGAGCGCAAGCGCATCAACCGCGTGCTGCCCAACGTGCCGGTCCACCTCATGCGCGCGGGCGAGGGTGAGGACGAGGTGCCGCTGCACAAGCTCTCGTCGAAGATCTCGCGGATGCGTCCGGCGCTGACGAAGCAGGAGGCGGCGGCCGTCAACAAGCGGCTCAAGGCGCTGGGCGCCGCCCGACCGCCGGTGCCCAAGGGCATCGACCCGATGCGTGCGCGTCCCGACCGCAAGGGCCTGCGCGGCCGCTGATCGGGGGCGCCTCCACCAGGTATCGGTTCTCCGCTCGCGTCCTGCGCGGGCATGACGGAGCGGCCGAACGCCGCGGTGTGACTGCACTCTCACTTGCGACATTTGGCAAGTGCGCAGGTCGTATGGGAAGGTCATGGTGATCCCGCCTGCTCAACCGGAGCACCTGTGACCACGCCGCTGCACCAGCTCAAGGCCGAGTTCTTCAAGACCCTCGGCCATCCCGCACGCATCCGGGTGCTCGAGCTGCTCAGCGAACGCGAGCAGGCGGTCGCGGAGATCCTGCCCGCTGTCGGCATCGAGCCCGCTCACCTGTCCCAGCAGCTCGCCGTCCTTCGCCGGGCGGGTCTGGTGACGTCCCGGCGGGAGGGCTCCACCGTCATCTACTCCCTCACGAGCCCTCGTGTCGCCGAGCTGCTCTCCGTGGCTCGGGGCATCCTGACGGCCCTGCTGGCCGACCAGCTGGGGCTGCTCGAGGACCTGCAGGCCGAGGAGCGTCGATGACGCTGCTGGGCGCTATCCGCAGAGCCGGTCGGATCGCGGAGGCCGCACCGCCACGGCCCGACTCCCCGCCGTCCGACGCCTGCCCCGTACGCATCGTCAGCGACCGGTCGCTGCCGCTGTGGGGCTCGGTGCAGGTGCGGCACGTGGACGCCGGGTCGAGCAACGACTGCGAGCTCGAGCTCGCCGCCGCCTTCGGCCCGGTGTACGACGCGGAGCGCTACGGCCTCCGGCTGGTGGCATCACCACGGCACGCCGACGTCCTCACCGTCTCGGGTCCGGTCACCCGCAACATGGTGGAGGCGCTGGTCCGCACGTACGAAGCGCTGCCCGCGCCCAAGCGCGTGGTCGCGCTGGGCGACGGCGCGATCGACGGGGGCGTGTTTCTCGGTGGCCACGGGGTCGCCGGCGTGGTCGCCGACTTCCTGCCCGTCGACATCGAGGTCGCCGGTGACCCACCCTCTCCCGCCGATATCGTCGCCGCCCTGCGACTGCTGACCGGCCGATGAACGTCGTCCTCCTGGCGCTGGCGGCGAGCGTCACGGCCGCGGCGCTCGGCGCCGCCGCCGCGGTGCTGCTGCCCGCGCGCACGCGTCCGGTGGCCGTCGGGGTGCTGACCGCTGGTGCGGGCGCCGGCGGCGCGCTGGCCGGGGTGGCCGCGCTCGCCGGGCACACCGCGTCGGTCACGATCACCCACCTGCTGCCGCTGAGCGGCCTCCGGCTCGACGTCGACGCGCTGTCCGGCGTGTTCCTCCTCCTGACGGGCGGGGTGGCTGTCGCCGCCGGCGTCTACTCCATCGGCTACACGGCCGGCAGCCACGAGGCTTCGTCGACGGACGAGGCGCCGCAGGCGGGAAGCTCGGGTACCGCCTCGCGCACCGCACAGGCCATGCTGCCGGTGTTCGTGGTGTCCATGCTGCTGGTGCCGACTGCGTCCGGAGTCACGTCGTTCCTGGTCCTGTGGGAGCTGATGGCGTTGACGTCGCTAGCCCTGGTCCTCACGGACCACCGGCGGGACGGGGTCCGTTCCGCCGGCCTGTGGTACGCGGCGATGACCCACGCCGGCTTCGCCTGCGTCCTCCTGTCGCTCGTCGCCCTCGCCGGCGCCGGCGGGGGTGACGCCTTCGCCGACCTGCGCGCCGGGGCGTCCCAGCTGTCGGGCCCGGCGTCGAGCGCCGTCTTCCTGCTCGCGCTGGCCGGCTTCGGGTCGAAGGCCGGCATGGTGCCGCTGCACGTCTGGCTGCCCCGAGCGCATCCGGAGGCGCCCAGCCACGTGTCGGCGCTGATGTCGGCGGCCATGGTGAAGCTTGGCCTGTACGGGCTGGTGCGGGTCTGGTTCGACCTGCTCGGCGGAGGGCCGGGCTGGTGGGGACTGCTCGTCCTCGGCCTCGGAGCGCTGTCGGCTCTCTACGGCGTGCTTCAGGCGTCGGTGAGCGACGACCTCAAGAGGCTGCTCGCCTACTCCACCACCGAGAACGTCGGCCTGATGCTGATGGGCGTCGGCGCGGCGGGACTGTTCGCCGCGCAGGGGTCGCGGACGCTGGCCGGGCTCCTCCTGGCGGCAGCTCTGCTGCACGCCGTGAACCACGCGGGGTTCAAGTCCCTGCTGTTCCTCGGCGCCGGCTCCGTGCTGCAACGCACCGGTCTGCGCAGCCTCGACAGTCTCGGTGGCCTGGCAACCCGCATGCCGTTCACCACGGCGTTGTTCGGGCTGGGCGCGCTGTGCGCGGCGGCCCTGCCGCCGGGCAACGGGTTCGTCTCCGAGTGGTTGCTGCTCCAGGGCCTCATCCACAGCTTCACCGGCGCCGACGCGACCGGCCTGGTCGCCGTCACCATGCCGCTCGCCGTCGGCGTCGTGGCTCTGACCGCGGGGATCGGGGTGATGACGTTCGTCAAGGCCTTCGGCATCGGGTTCCTCGCGCGACCTCGCTCGCGGGCCGCCGCCGTGTCGACCGAGTGCGGGGGCACGATGCGGGCCGGCCTGGGGCTCGCGGCGCTGGCCTGTGTCGCGCTGGCGGTCCTGCCCTCCGTCGCCGCGCAGCCGGCCGCACGCGTCCTGCGGCAGCTCCCCTCCCTCCGAGACGGTGCGCCGATCACGGGAGACGCTCTGACCCTTCGTCTGTCGGGCATCGCCGGGTCGATGTCTCCCCTGGTCATCGCCGTGGCCGTGCTGGTGACGTCGCTCTCGCTGTGGGCGCTGGCACACCGGTGGCGAGCTGGTCACGGACCCCGAGCCGCTGAGCTGTGGAACTGCGGGGGCCAGCCGCTGACGGCCCGGATGGAGTACACCGCGACCGCCTTCGCCGAGCCTCTGACCCGGGTCTTCGACGACGTCCTGCGGCCGGAGCAGGACCTGGAGGTCACCCACCTCAGCCCGTCGCGCTACCTGATCGGGTCGATGACCTTCCGTCAGCAGGTCACCGACCGCATCGAGGCCCGTCTCTACCCGCCGTTGCTGTCCGGGGTGCGGACGATCGCGGACGCGGTCCGGCGGCTGCAGGACGGCAGCGTGCACCGCTACCTCACGTACGGGCTCGTCGGGGTGCTGATCCTGCTGCTCGTCGTCGGGCTCACGTCGTGAGCCAGCAGACGGTGATGACAGCCGGGACCACCCTGGCGCCCGTCGTGGGACTCGTCGTCCAGACCGTGCTCCTGCTCGCCCTGGCGCCCGTGGTCGTCGGCCTGATGCGCCAGGTTCGTGCCCGGCTGGAGGGGCGGGTCGGCGCAGGCACCGGCCAGCCCTGGCGCGACCTGCGCAAGCTGGCGCGCAAGGAACCGCTGAGACCAGCCGGCACGACGGCCGTCTTCCGTGCGGCGCCCTGGGTGCTGCTAGGCACCAGCGTGGTGGTGGCCGCCGT
>DASSTJ010000142.1:0-3609 GCA_035707965.1 Actinomycetales bacterium | reverse complement strand
GCTGCACGCAGGTCGACGTCACTGTCGACACCTCCGACTTCAACAAGGCCCCCGGCGTGCCCGGATCCGTCGCGGTCACCGTCTCCTGCCGCCTCAACCTCTCGGACCTCGCCGTACCGGGAGTGCCCGGGTCCAAGGTGTTCAGCAGCACGATGTCCAGCCCCATCGACACCTGGCGTGAACGATGAACCGGCCACGACCGCGAGCACGCGACGAGCGGGGATCCATCACCGTCTGGCTGGCCCTGGCCAGCTTCGCGATGATCTTCTTCGTCGGCCTGGCCGTAGACCTCGGCGGGCAGGTGCACGCTCACGAACGCGCCCACGACGTCGCCGCGCAAGCCGCTCGTGCGGGCGGCGAACAGGTGAACGGCGGCCCCGCGATCCAGGGCACCGGTCTCACGGTCAACCCCGCCGCCGCACGAGCAGCCGCTCAGCGCTACCTCGACCAGGCAGGAGTCGACGGCACCGTCATGGTCACCAGCAGCGACACCATCACTGTGACCGTCCACGACAGCTACGACTCGCAGTTCCTCGGCCTGATCGGCATCCACCGCCTCGAGGTCACCGGCACCGCCAGCGCACACCTCCTCCGCACTCTCGGAGGTAGCCAGCAATGAGCTCACCCGGTGCGCTCTCGACACGGCTTAGCGGGTTGGCCGCGACTCTCGTCCTGGTCGCGTTCATGCTCGGCGTCCCCGCTCTGCTTCTCGCCATCAACGCGACCCCGGACCCAGGCGTGTTCTCGTGGTCGCGGCTGAGCTCACCCGACGACGGGACCCTGGTGCTGCAAGTCATCGCCGTCGTCTGCTGGGTCGCCTGGGCGATCTTCACCTCCCAACTGATCGCCTCGATCGTCTGCCAGATCCGTGGCATGCGCGCCCCACGAGTGCCGGGGCTTGCCGTTCCTCAGCTCGCAGCCGACCGGATCGTCGCGGCAGCCGCGCTGCTGTTCGTCGCCCTCCCGACCACGACCCCTCTCCTACCCCAGCCGAAGGCCGAAGCAGCGGTCACCGCGAGTCCCCTGCCGGCCGCCCCGGTACCTGCCGCGCCGACCCCGGCAGAGATGGCTACGCACCCCGCTGCGCCGACGAAGCATGAACCGGCCACCGAGCGCTACACCGTCATGCGAGGCGACAGCCTCTGGAAGATCGCCGAGCAACGCCTCGGCGACGGCAGCCGGTACGTCGAGATCCTCGACCTCAACGAACAAGTCCTCGGCGGACGCCCCGACTTCCTCGTGCCGGGCACCGTGCTGAAGGTTCCCCTCGCGCAGGCGGCCCCCGGCGAGTACGTCGTCCAGCCCGGCGACACACTCTCCGAGATCGCCGAGGACGAGCTCGGCAACGCCGACGCCTACCCGTCGATCTTCGAAGCCTCCCGCGGCACCGCTCAGGCCGACGGTGCCCACCTGTCCGACCCCGACCTGATCCTGCCGGGCTGGAAGCTCACCATCCCGGAACCGGCCGAACACATCGCTCCGCCGCCACCCAAGCACTCCGCCCAACCGCACGATGCCCAGCCCCACGACCCGCGACCGGCGCTTCCCCCGACCACCGATTCCTCAGCGCCGCCGACGACCGACGCGACCGGGGCGCCGCAGACGCATGCGGATGCCGACCACTCGGACGTGCCTGCCTGGCTACTTCCGGGTCTCGCCGGTGCGGGCGCCGTCTTCGGTGCCGCGTTCTGGATCGTCCTGCGGGCACAGCGCCGCACCCAGCTGCGCTGGCGCCGACCGGGCCGGATCATCGCGCCGCCACCACCCGAAGTGGTCCGGGCCGAGAAGACCGCCCGGGTCACCGCAACGTCACTGGCGCCACGCATCCAGGAGCTCGACGCCGCACTGCAGTCGCTCGAACCGACAAACGCCCGGATCCTCACAGCGACGCTCACCGGCAAGGGCATCAGCATCATGCTCGCAGCGCCCGTCGACTTGGCAGCACCGTGGACGGGCTCAGGTACCGCTTGGCGGATCGCCCTCGCCGACCTACCCCAGGGCCAAGAGACGTTCCCGCCGTACCCGCTTCTCGTGAGCGTCGGCCAGGACGACGACGGGGCGTTCGTGTTCCTCAACCTCGAAGAACTTCGCGTCGTCAGCATCACCGGCGACTCGGAGCGCAGGTCTGCGTTCGCGCGTCATCTGGCCGCCGAACTGGCGGTCAATCCGTGGTCGATCGTGAACCACGTCGACGTCCTCGGCCTCGGCTCCGACCTCGCGGCGTTCCACCTCGGCCGCGTCACGACCCACCCAGCCGGCGACACCGCCTTCATCGCCACCCTCGCCGACCATGTCAGCGAGCACGTTGCAGCGAGCGACCCTGACGACTTCTACGCCGCGATCATCGCCACCGCCGACCGACCCGACGACGAGCTCAACGATCTGGCCGAAGCACTCGACGGTCTTACGGGCCGCACTGCGGCAGCACTCGTCGACCTCGCCGGCGAACCCCGCCCGACGGGCACCCACCTGCACCTGACCGCCGCCGGCCGTCTGACCTGCTCGAGTCTCGGACTCGATGTCGCGGCCGCTGCGCTGAGCGAGGAGGAGGCGCGTGCCTGCGCTCTGCTTCTCGACCTCACCCTGGACTCGCAGGATGTGCCCGTCCCCCGATCGAGCGACTCATCCGCCGTGGCTGACCACGGCGGCGCACTCGTCGAAGAGCTGACAGAACCACGAGCCGAGGAAGGCCCAGCTGGCGACGCCTCACTGCTGCCACTGGACGGACACGTGTACGCAGACACTGCGGCAGCCACGGTCGAGGACGTCCAGACGCTCGCACCGGTCGCCGCCCCCGGTGCCGAGGCGGTCGTCGCCGAGGCGGATCCCAGACTCGACGAGGACCTGGCGCGTTGGGAGTCGCCGACACTCACCTCCACCAAGCTGACGCTGCTGGGTCCGGTGGGCGCGCGCACCACGGGCGACGCCAAGTCCACTGCGGCCCGGCGCCCTTACTACGTCGAGCTCCTCGCCTACCTCGTCCTCCATCCCCAGGGGTCGACCGCCGACGACCTGGCTGAGGCGTTCGGCATCACCAGGGAGCGTGCCCGGGTCTCGATGAGCAACCTGCGGCGCTGGCTCGGCAGGGACCCGAACACCAAGAAGCCCTACCTCCCCGAGGCTAAGCAGACCCACACGTCCGGGGCGCTGGCGGCGTACAAGGTCCAGGGCGTGCTGTGCGACCTCGACCTCTTCCGTCGCCTGCGCAGCCGCGCCCAGAGCAAGGGCGCCGCCGGCATGGACGACCTCATCAGTGCACTGCGGCTGGTCACCGGTGAGCCGTTCAGCCGGCTCCACGACAGGCCTTGGTCCTGGCTCCTGGAAGGCGAGCGCTGGGACCACATCCTGACCCGCGCGATCGTCGACGTCGGCCACATCGTCTCCGCGCACGCCCTTGCCAATGACGACAGCGCCCTCGCGCTCTGGGCCGCCCGAACCGCGTACGCCGCAGCCCCCTACGACGAGGTCGCACAGCTCGACGTGATCCAGGCCGTCGCCGCCGGCGGGGACGACGAGCAGGCGAAGAAGCAGCTTGCCGACAAGGTCTTCAACCGCCGCGACGACGACCAGCCGCCGATCGAACTCCCTCAGCGCACCGCCGAGATCGTC
>DASSTJ010000141.1:0-18503 GCA_035707965.1 Actinomycetales bacterium | reverse complement strand
TCAGTCGAGGGCGTACCGGTGGGGCATGTGCGGATCCACGACCTGCGGCACACGTACGCGTCGTGGCTGATCCAGGGTGGGGTGTCGCTGGCGGAGGTGGGCCGGTTGTTGGGTCACGTGTCGCCGTTGACGACGCAGCGGTACGCGCATCTTGGCGAGACGCCGCGGCCGGCTGTGCTCGCGGCGTTGCCTGCCCCGCGTGGGGCAGATCGTGGGGCAACCGGCGACCCCACGCGGCCTCAGGCGGCTACGTCCCGGCGGCCGCGAAAGGCTGGCTGACCTGGCCGGACGGTCGTCCGGCTGCGGTCGGCTGCTGGCCGCTGCGGCCCGTGGATGCCTCTCATAATCCGTCGGTCGTGGGTTCGAGCCCCACCCGCCCCACTCGCGGCGTGTGCGCGGTTCGTCCATGACCGCGCCGAGGACGGCGGTCGCCCACGTCCCCGGTCGCCGTCCACCGGTTGGGCGCTCGACCCGATGTGGGCAGGGACGGGCACACTGGGCGAGTGGATGCGACAGAGCTCCGTGCGGCCCAGGCACCGTTGAAGCAGCGCTACCGCGACGAGCCCGGTGCCGCCCGGACGCCCCTGGCAGCACGCGGGTCCTTCGCCGAACCGGGCGTCACTGCCACGATCGACACCTTCACCGGGCCGGTGCGGGCGGGCCTCCACCGGGCCACCGGCGGCGACGGATCCGACGCGTGCTCCGGCGACATGCTGCTCGAGGCGCTCCTGGCCTGCACCGGTGTCACCCTGCGCAGCGTGGCCACCGCGATGGGGCTGACCATCAGCTCTGCCGCGCTCAGCGCGGACGGTTCGTTCGATGCACGCGGCACCCTGGGCCTGGACCGCGCGGTACCGGTCGGCGTCACCGACGTCACCGTGACGGTCGTGCTGGACACCGATGCGGACGACGACCAGCTGGCCCGACTCGCCACGCTGACCGAGCGCTACTGCGTCGTCGGCCGTTCGCTCGCCACCCCGCCGCGGCTCGTCGTCCGGCGCCACGCAGGCTGAGCTCCGTACTGGACTTCGCCCCGTCGGCTTCGGCCCTCGGCCCGGACCGCTCCGCTACGGCGCCGTCAGTGCGAGGTTGTGGTTGGTGCGGAAGACGTTGTCCGGGTCCCAGTGCTGCTTCAGCTCTGCCAGCCGCTGGGACTTCACCGGTCCGTAGCCGGCCCGAACGTCGGCCTGACCCGTGCCAGGCTCGAAGTTGAGGTAGACGCCACCGGTGGACGCCGGCTCGAAGGCCGCGCTGAAGTCGTGCACCCACGCCATCTCGTGCTGCGTCTCGCTGTCGTCGCGCCAGCACGCGATCGGGTGTGCCATGTACGGAGCGGCGCGGTTGCTCACGGCCGTGGCGTCTTCGGGCACCTCAGCGATCGCCCCTCCGAGCCGGAAGACGATGCCCTGCGTCATCGGCGAGCCGATGCCGCGTCCGTTCGCCAGGTAGGCGTCGATGACGCCGTCCGGCAGTCCTGACACGTAGTGGCCGCGGTGGTAGTTCTGCCAACCACGCGGGGCGAAGCCGTCCAGCATCGCCTGGAACGCCGTGTACGGCATCGGCTGGAGAAGGTCGATACCGCCGTCCATGATCCCGCGAAGGGGAGCGACCGCGGCCTCGGCGTCGCTGGAGTCGCCGAGCCACGCGACGACGATCGCGAAGATCGGTGTTCCCACCAGCCCGTCCGGCACGAACTCCTCGGGCGGGGCGAGCACGCACGCCAACGCGGTGACGAGGTCTCGGGGCGCCGTCTCGATGAAGTCCCGGTAGGCGGCGAGGGCGTCCTCGGCCCGCCTCCCGTCGTTGGGCACCACCAGCATGCCGGCCATCATCAGCGGAGGGACCGGGTGTGCCGTGAAGGTGAACGAGGTGACAACTCCGAAGTTCGCACCGGCACCCCGCAGCGCGGCCATGAGGTCGGGGTTCGTGTCGTCGGTGACGTGCACCAGCTCGCCGCTTGCCGTCACGAGGTCGGCGCCGACGAGGTTGTCGCACGCGAGGCCGTACTTCGTCGAGAGCCAGCCGTAACCACCGCCGAGCGTGAAGCCGCCGACGCCCGTCGTGGTGACCCGCCCGCCGGGTGTGGCCAGCCCTAGCATCTCGAGATCGCGGTCGTACTCACCCCAGAGGCTCCCCGCGCTGGCGTGGGCGAGCCCGGCTTCGGCGTCCACCCGCACGCCCTTGAGGCTGGACAGGTCGATGACGAGGCCGTCGTCGACCGTCCCCAGGCCGGCCACCTGGTGGCCACCGCAGCGCACCGCCAACGGCAGCCGCTGCTGCCTGGCGAAGCCCACCGCGTCCCTGACGTCGGCGTTGCCCGAGGGCTGCACGATCAGCACCGGGTACCGGTCGATGCTGCCGTTGTAGACGGCCCGCGCCTCGTCGTACCCGGGGTCTCCCGGTCGGATCGCCCTCCCCTTGAAGCTGTCAGGGAGGCTGACCTGCGCGAGGGAGTCGGTGCTCATGGGGGAGAGCGAAGCAGGCGACCGTCACAGCGCCGTCACCGTTGACGTCCGGAACGCCCGCGCGTGACGATGGCCGGTGCGTCTGAGGGAGCCGCCCGTGGACCCGCCGCTCATGACTCTTCAGCTTCTCGGCACGTTCGCGTTCGCCGCTGACGGCCAGACGCGCCAGGTCGGCCCGGCTCTGCAGCGACTCCTCGCCTTCCTCGCCGTCCACTCCTGGCCCAGCCGCCACGTCATCGCCAGCATGCTCTGGCCGGACCACCCGGAGGACGCCGCCCTCGCGGCCCTGAGGACGACGGTCTGGCGCCTGCAGCACCACACTCCTCAGGTGCTGGATGTCGGAGTCCACACGCTCGCGCTGTCCCGCCACGTACGCGTCGACCTGCATGAGTGCCTCGCGTGGTCGCATCGCGTCCTCCGCCAGGCGGACCTCGTGCCCGACCACGAGCTCGAGCCACCGAGCCCGACGGCGGATCTGCTGCCGGGGTGGTTCGACGACTGGCTCGAACCCGAACGGCAACGGCTGCACCAGCTGCACCTGCACGCGTTGGAGACGGCGGCGGAGGAGCAGCTGAGACGAGGAGCGCCCGGTCCCGCCCTGGCCACGGCGTTCACGGCACTCTGCGCGGACCCGTTGCGCGAGTCGGCGCACCGGTTGGTGGTACGCATCCATCTCGCCGAGGGGAACGTTGACGCGGCACTGCGTCAGTACAGCGCGTGCCGTGACGCGCTGAGCCGGGAGCTGGGAGTGCAGCCGAGTGCCGCGTTGGTCGATCTCGTCGTCCCGTACCTGTCGAGGCCCAGCTCACTGTGAGATCGGCCACGTTCGCGTGCGGCGAGAGCGCAGGTGGCGCGCCGCTGTGCGTCAGGGGCGTGATTCGCTTCATGGACGCCGTGCAGCAGCCGATACAGCAGGTGCGGAGGTCAGCCGCCCGGGTTGACCGCGGCAGCACGCCGGCCGTCCGCGACCGCCAGACCTGATCCTCGGATGAGTGATATGAGCCAGCCAGCCGAGTCGCCCTCGCGCGCCGCCCGGCTCCTCGCTGCCCACGTCGTGCTGACGGCGGTGTGCGTCGGGGTCTACGCGGCCGGCATCTCGCTGGCGGTCAGCGTCGCCTCGTTCTTGCTGATCGGCGTGTCGACGGCCGTCGCGATGGTGGTGGGCCCGCGTCTCAACGCCTCGCCGGAGCGGGTGGCGTGGCGGCTGATGCTCCTCGTCTGCTTCCTCTTCGCCATCGGGCCGTCGGTGCGGCCCTGGGTCGAGCACGCCGGCAACGCCCTGGTCGCCCTGCCCGACGTCTTCCTCATCCCGGGGTACGTCATCGCCATCGCGGCGCTGCTGCGGGTCATGCGGCTGCGCGGGGCGCGCGACGCCGAGGCGGTGCTCGACGTCGTGGTGGTCGTCGTCGGCGCGATGCTGCTGTCGGTCAGCTATGTCGTGGCTCCGGCGATCACGCACTCGCAGCTGCCCGTGAGCCAGGCGCTGCTGGCGTCCGTCTACCCCGTGCTCGACGTCGTCCTGCTCGCGCTGCTCGCCATGCTGGTGTTCACCGCGCGCGACCGGAACCCCGCCGTCCTGCTGCTTGGCGCGGCGATCGTGATCATGCTGGTCGGGGACGTCCGCTACAACTGGCTCGCGCGGGACGGCGTGCTCTTCGCCTCCCCGTCGTACGACATCCCCTATCTGGTGTCGTTCGGGCTTCTTGGCGCGGCCGCTCTGCACCCGTCGATGCGCCAGCTCACGACCGGCCGGAACCAGCCGGTCCAGGCGTGGTCGGTGCTTCGTCTGGCCGTCATCGTGCCCGCGCTGCTCGTGCCTGCGCTGCTCATCCTCCCCGACGCCAACCTGCCGCTCTGGACGCGTTGGCTGCAGGGCATCGGCTCAGCCGTGCTGGTGGCCGTGCTCCTCGTCCGCGCCGGACGCGCCGTCCAGGAGCAGAGCCGGTCGCGCCGCGTCTTCCAGCACATGGCGAGCCACGACTCGCTGACCGGGCTGGCGAACCGTGTGGCCCTGAACGAGCGGCTGGAGAGCCTCATCGCCTCGGGCACGGACGTCACGGTGCTCTTCATCGACCTCGACGGCTTCAAGCTCGTCAACGACTCCTGGGGCCACGCGGTCGGCGACGAGCTGCTCGTGCAGGTCGCCGAACGCATGGCGACCTCGTTGCCGGACGACGTCGTGCTCTGCCGCGCGGGAGGGGACGAGTTCCTCGTCGTCGCGCCCACCCGCAACCACGACCGTGACGGGCTGGTGCTGGCCGGCTTCGTCATCACCGAGCTGTCGCAGCCGTTCCAGCTGTCCGTCGGCGAGGTCGTCGTGACCCCCTCGATCGGCGTCGCCACGTCGTCCGACCGCCATCTCGGCGGTGGCGAGCCCGACACGGCCCAGACGCTGGTGCGCGACGCCGACACCGCGATGTACCGGGCGAAGGACGCCGGCCGGCGACGCGCCGTCGCGTACGACCCCACGATGGGGGAGCACGTGCGCCGGCGGGTCGCCCTCGACCGTGAGCTGCGGCACGCCGTGTCGGCAGGCGACATCGACGTGGCGTACCAGCCGATCGTCAAGCTCGCCACGGGACGGCTGGTCGGGTTCGAGGCCCTCGCACGCTGGAACCGTCCGGACGGACCGTGCCCTCCGGACCAGTTCATCCCCGTCGCGGAGGAGAACGGCCTGATCCTGCGTCTGGGCGAGATCGTGCTCGCGCAGTCCCTCGACCAGCTGTGCCGGTGGCGCCGGGCGACGCCGCTCGACATCGGCGTCAACATCAACGTCTCGGTGCGCCAGCTGCAGGACCCCCGATTCGTGCACCAGGTGCTCGCCGCCTTGAGCTCGCGCGACCTCCCCACGAGCGTGCTGCGCCTGGAGGTGACCGAGTCGACGCTCGTCGGCAAGGACGCCACGGCCAACCAGTCGCTCAGCGACCTGGAGGTGGCCGGAGTCTCGGTCTCCGTGGACGACTTCGGGACCGGCTACTCCTCACTCAGCTACCTCAGCCGCCTGCGGGTGCACGAGGTCAAGATCGACCGATCGTTCGTGTCCGGTATCACGACCCGCCCTCACGACCACGCCATCGTCCGAGCGACGGCAGCGATGGCGCACGCGATGCAGCTGGGCGTGGTGGCCGAGGGCATCGAGACCCCCGAGCAACGGGATGCCCTCGTCGCTCTGGGGGTGGAGCGTGGGCAAGGGTGGTTCTTCGGACGGCCGATGCCGGCCGCGCAGGCACTCGAGCTCGTCAGCGCCCAGTGGCAGGACGCGGCCCCTCCGGGCCCAGCTCACTGACGGCGTCCCGGTCGCGAAGGTCGACCGGCGTCGGCTCTCGAAGGTCGACCTCGGACGGCGCACCGGCCGGGACGGGGGTCGTGTACGCCCAGTAGGTCTGCGCGTCCACCATCTCGATGCTCACGCCCTTGACGACGGCGTCCGCTATCCGCTTCACCGCGTTCGGGACGTGGAAGTCCTGGATGTTGCGCTGCGGCACGTCGAGCACGAGCACGCCACCTTGTGGCCCCAGCGTGGCTGCCACCGTGCCGACGATGAGCTGGAAGGCGCCCCCGCCCTGTTCGCTGGGCCGCACGCCGACGAGCCCGATGTACCAGCACCGGCCGGCCTCGTAGTGGTCCGGCCAGCGTGCCTGGAAGAAGTCCGGTGAGACCAGAGGCATGGCGGCGAGGTCGTTCGCCAGGGTCGCGATCGCGGCGATGGTGCCGTCGGCGCGCTCGGCCAGGAAGACCTGTACCCGCGCGTCCGCCATGACGGCGTCGAACTCGTCCCTGGTCATCATGTGCCGCTGGATGGCGGCCGCACGCAGCTCCGCGAACGCGTCGGTGTAGGCGTCCCACGCCCGCTCCCGCAGCTCGCCGGACACGACAGGCAGCACGACCAGCTGAAGATCATCGCTCACGGGCGGCACCTTAACGTCGTCGTGGTAGCGATGAGGACGGCGGGTCAGTCCTCCGTGGGCGGGTCAGTCCTCCGTGGACTGGTCGAGGTCGATGAGGGCCAGGCCGAACTCCGGGCGGAACGTCTTGCGCAGCTGGGCCGGCGACTGCCGGAACACGGCCTCGAGCGTGGGTCGCACGGTGGCCTCGAGGAGGTGGCCCCCCCGCGTCTCTCCCGTGCGCAGACCCAGGACGACGTGAGCGTGCAGGGCGACCGAGCCGTCGGGCCCCCGCGCGACGTCGCCCACCAGGCTGAGGAGCTCGGCTTGCTCGTCGACCTCGATCTGCTCGTACTCCTGCCGGTCGAGGTCGTACCAGCCGACCGTCGCGTGCTCCACCGCACCGACACCGGTCACCGAGGCGGCCGAGAGGTCGTGCGCGCGGGCCGCGTCCGTGAGGCAGGAGACCGCCTCGTCGCCTGCATCGACGATCGCGACCACCGTCGCCCAACCGTTCTCGTCCTCGATCAGCTTGTGCTGCACGTGCGCTCCCTCCCGCGGCGATGCTGTGCTGTCGCCCTACCCGGGGATCCGGGCGGCACACGTGCTGAGCTCAGTCGTCGGTCTCGACGTCCGGGTCGTTCAGCAGGCGCCGGTACCGCGAGGGGGCGGTGACGCGCAGGTGCTCCATCCAGTCCCGCAGGTGCCGGGTGCGGCGCAGCTCGTGCAGCGCCGCGCCTCGACGGGCCGACACCTCGCGAACTCGGTTGGGCTGGGTGCGAGGGTCGAGCCGCGCCAGCTGGGCTTCCATGCGTTCCACCTCGGCACGCGCGATCCGCTCCGCCTCCGCTCGTGCCGCCTCCCAGCGAGCGTCGCGATCCTGCTGCGCTCGCGAGGCGCGTGGGTCGCGTGGCATGGGGTCATTGTGGCGCAGACCTGGCGCTACGGCAGTCTCGCGACGTCCTCGGCGAGCCGTCGTCGCAGCGTCGCGATGCGCGTCAGGTCGCCCTCGTCCGCCAGGACGGCGCCGAGGGCGCCCTTGAGCCACCGGCCGCCGTCGTCGTGCTCGCCGACGCTGGTCCGCAGGAGGCGCAGCACCAGCTCGGCACCGTCCAAGCGACCCCACAGGTAGTCGTTCTCCCGCCACGTGGCATCCACGAAGCCCCCGAAGTGGTGCAGCGACACGCCCTTGAGCTTGCCACCGGCCGGCGTCGGCAGGGCCGTGGCCGCCAGCGGGCTCAGCTGGTGCGTCGCGATCGGGCTGAACTGCGGCAGCTGGGCGAACGCGACCGTGGGGAAGATCAGGGCGTCCCACAGCGGGAACCCCAGGTACCGGGAGGCGAGGGCCCGGCGCAGGTCGTCGGGCCAGGTGCTCGTGTGGTCGACGAACGCCTGCCACACCGGCCCGCTGCCGTCGCCCAGCTGGTTCGCCAGGCTCTCGCGGTAGGCACCGAACAGCCGGGTGAAGTCGGCGTCGTGCGCGGCGCCGAACTCCTCCGCGCTGCCGAGCGTCCCCTCGTCGGTGAGATCCCCGCCCAGGAACGCCACGAGCTCGTCGGGCACCGCTGCCACCGCGTCCCGCGGGGCGGCCTTCAGGTCCTCGAGCAGCTGCCAGGCCGTCGCCTTCAGCGCGTCCAGCTCGCTACGCCGTGGCCGCAGGCCCGTCCCAGCCGCTGGCTCGTCCACCAGCGGGTAGAGGGCGTTGACCCCCGCCAGTACGAAGAGCATCCGACGCTCGCGGTACGGGACGTCGACCGGACCGAGGAGCTCCATGAGCCGAGTCGGGTCCGGGTCGCTCCACTCCACGTGACCCCGTGCCCACGCGCCGATCGCCGCCCTCACGAAGCTCGAGCGGCTCGATCCCGGCGGGTAGACGAACCGGGTCGCGATCTCCTCGGCGAGCCGCTCGCCTGCGACGTCCACCTTGAGCCGGCAGTACGTGGAGAAGCCGGCGCCGGTGAGCTGCGGGGCGCTGGCGTACAGGGCGTCGGACAACCGCCGCACGTCCTGCGGGTCGTCGATGCTCCAGGCTGTCTGCGGGAGCGGGTGGTCCGCGTCGGCTGCTCCCACCTGCGACGTCGCAGCGTCCCACGCCGCGTCGATGGCGTGCATCACCTGAACCATCTGCAGCTCCGCGATGGCGCCGACCTCGGCGATCCGCACGTTGAGGTCACGCAGCGCCACGAGGTCCCGCAGGATCGAGTGGCTGCCCTTGACCCCGAGGACGCTCGTCACCAGCGCCGACAGGTATCCGGGCTCGGGGGTTCCGGTCGGCACCGCGCCCGGGTAGTCGCCTCCGGTGCTCTCGGACGTCGCCGCCTGAGCGTCGAGCGGGATCCCTGGGTCCGGCTGGATGTAGAGCAGCCGTCGGACGACCTCGTTCTGCGCCCGCTTCGCTCCGATCGCCTGCACGACGAGGTCGAACGGCGCGTTGTCGAGCACGCCTCCGTCGACGAACCAGGGACCGCGCACGTCACCCGCCGGTGCAGCCGCCGAGGTGGGTGGCGCGGTGTCGTACCGGTGGCGGAAGCGGCGCGCGACGGCGTCCAGGTCGACGCTGCGGCCCTGCAGCTCGCGCGCGAAGCTGCTGAGGCTGACCGGCGGGAACGCGCCAGGGAACGACGAGGTGGCGCGGGCCGCGAAGGCCAGGGCCCCGGTCGCGCCCGGGCCGAGGTCGTCGTCCGCGGTCGTTGCCCCGGAGACGCTGGAGCGGAACTGCACGACCTGGGCATGGTCGGTCTCGCGCTGGCTAGCCCCGCCTGCGCCGCTCGCGACGAGCAGCTGGTAGCCGTCGAGGTCGGTGGTCGTGACGAACAGGTCGAGCGGCGTGGCGGGCAGCAGCAGCGAGCGGCGGTCGTCGACGGGTGCCTCCATGTCGGCGATGGCGTCGTAGAGGAGGCGCGACATGCGGTCCCCCCGCAGCGGTGACACCGGCTTGCTGAGGCGCACGAGCGTGAGAAGGCCGGCCACGGCCGCCCGCAGCCGCCACCCGCCGATCGGCGGCCCCTTGAGCAGCTTCTTCAGGTCGCCCTCGTCGATCCACAGCTTCTTCAGAGCGGCTTGCGAGCCGTTGCGCGCCAGCACCTTCGCGAGGCAGACGCCGTTGATGCCACCGGCCGACGTGCCGGCGACGATGTCGATGGTGACCGACAGGTGGTGGTTGGCCCTCGCCAGGTCGCCGAGGGTCTCGAAGTAGGCGTGCTCCGTGTCCGTGGCGGCGTCGAACGGGTTGGCCGCTGCCGGGCCCAGCTCGTCGAACCGGCGGGACGCGACAACCAGCTTCTGCAGCTCCTTCACGACACCGTGCATGTAGATGGCCAGCGACACGCCTCCGTAGCAGACGAGCGCCAGCCGCAGCTCGGTGACCGTCCGGGGGAGCGGGCTGGTGGCCGGGTCGTCAGGGGTCACGCGCACGACAGTGGCGCCTCAGGGTCCTGCCGTCAATGCTGTGGAAGCACGTTCCCCGGGTCAGGCGCGGAAGGCGCCGCACGGATGCACGAACCAGTCGAGGTATCGGGTGCCCTGGCCCGCCACGCGCAGCAGCTCGTCCACCAGGGAGAAGTCGACCTCGTGGCCGACACGTGCCGCGATGACACTGATCAGGTACACGTAGTCGGGGTTGTCCAAGAAGAGGGCGTGCGCGTCGAGCAGGAGGTCGAGCGCGTCGGCGGGTCGGTCGAGCTCGTTGAAGCACAGCGCCAGCCAGCGCACCAAGGAGCCCTGGAGTGGCAGGTCCTCCTCGTCGGGCCAGGCACCAGCGAAGGCGTCGGCAGCGTCCGCGAACCGGCCCTCCAGGAAGAGGTCGACCCCTGCCTGGTACACCGGGAAGCGTCCCGGCTGGTCGGACCGGTGGGGGGCGAACACGCAGACGGTGCCCTCGCCCTCCTCGCGGCTGGCGATGGTCTCCCACGTCATCACGTCGTGGCCCTCGAACAGAGAGCGGGCGACCGGGACCCGCACCGTCGCGGCGCCCGTTCGACCCAGGACGTGGTTGAGCTTCGCCTCCGCTGCGCGGTCGACGGGGACGAGGGAGCAGGGGGGTGGCGTCCAGTCCGCTTCCGACCCGGCCGGGGCGCCAGACGACGCCACCTCGATGCACAGCGACTCCAGCGCGTCCAGCGTCACCTCCCAGGAGTAGGAGCTCGCCGTGGTCAGGCCGCCGCGGCGACAGCGTCGGCTCACCGTGTCGTCGTCCAGCAGGCGAGACACCGCGGCGTGCAGGTCGACCGGGCTGCCGATCGGGACGACCAGCGAGTTCTCGCCGTCCCGGCAGTACTCAAGCGAACCCACGTTGCTGGTGGCCACGACGGGGGTTCCCGAGGACATGGCCTCCAGACCGGGCAGCGGGAAGGACTCGTAGTACGAAGCGCACACGTACACCTCGGCGCCCCGGTACAGCGACGCGAGCTGCGCCTGCTCGGGAGCGACGACCACCCGGCCGATGTCCCCGACCGGGCCGACCGGCTGGCGCGGCGTGACCCAGACGACCTCGTGCTGGGGGTGGCTGCTCCTGAGCATCGTCGACATTGCTCGGGCGTCGTCGATGCCCTTGAACTGGTTGCCGTCCCAGCCGACGCACAGGACGTAGGGCCGAGGGAGGGCCGGACGCGGCCCGTCGGGGGTGAAGACGGCGTGGTCGACGGAGTTGGGCAGCACCGTGGCGGCGGTCGCGTAACGCTCCCAGAGGAGACGTGCGGCAGCGTTGCTGACCGTCGAGGTGGCGTCCGCCTGGGCCAGGTGGTTTCCCACGGTCTTCAGAGTCGCAGGTGAGAGCTCCTCGAAGAGGTGGAAGTCTCCCTGCTCGAAGTGGATGACCGGTGCGATCTGGGCCTGTGATGCCTCCGTGACCTGGCTCCAGTAGCCGCAGATGATGACGTCGCACGGGCAGACGTCGTCCGTGAGTCGCTTGCCGGCAGCGACCTCGACGAATCCCGCCGTCAGCTCGAACCAGGTCGGTCGGGGGAGGTGCGAGTAGAGCACCACGTCGTGCCCGCGGGCCGTCAGGCGGTTCGCGTGCTCGAACAGGATCCGCGCCCCGCCTCCGACATCCGTCCTCGGGACGAGGATCGACACCCTCAGACGAGGGGCAGGTGCTCCGGGCCTCGTGCGAGGTGCGCCCGGACGACTGTGAGCGGAATGGTGCTGGGCGGCCCTGCCGGCCAGCCGGATCTGGTCGGCGCTGGGCAACAGGCGTGAGCGCAGCTGCACAGACGACATGGGCACGACCTGCTATCGGCATGCCCTGCGCCGTTCTTGACGTCGGAGGCGGCGAGGCGGCACGCCGGTGCCGTCGCAGCGACCTCAAGCGCCCGCTGCCTGAAGCCGACGACAGACAGGACGATTGGTCTGAGAGAGGGAGGGCCGGCGACGTGGACGCCGTCATGGTGGTCGGGATCGCGGGGCGGGGCTGGAGGAGCACGCCGCTACCTCGGACGCTCAGGCGGCGCGGCGGCCGGTCGACGTCCGCACCGTCCGCTGGTGCGCCGCGGTGAGCACCGCCCGAGACCTGCGACCAGCAGTCCTGGTCACCGACACGACGACCCCCGGTCAGTACCTGCGCTGCTTGCGCTCGGTCTGTGCCACGGTGAGCCGTGACATCGAGGTGATCGGCGTGACGCGACGCCGGCCGTCACTCCCGACGTCGTTGAAGCGCCGCGTGCGGGTGGTGTCCCCAGCGCAGGGACGCGAGCTCTCGGACGCGGTGTCGGCGGTCGCCACCGAGCCACGTCTGGTCGTCGTCCTCAGGTCGGACTGCCGTGTGCACGACGACTGGTTCGCGCAGGTGAGGGACGCGGCTCGCGCGCAGCCTCGACGCGTGGGTGTCGCCGGGGGTGCCGATGCGCACCTGCTGGTGTTCCCCTCCGCAGTGCGATCCTCGGCGGCCGCCCAGCAGCCGCTGCCGCCGATGCCAGGTGTGGGAGTGCCAGGCGGCGGGCGCGAGCACGGACTCACCAGTGGTGACGGGGACGGCGCGACGGTCAGCATCGACGCGGTGCTCATCGTCAAGGACGAGGAGTCGGTCCTCGGCGAGTGCCTCGCGGCGGTCACGCCCTTCGTCGACCGTGTCGTCGTCTACGACACCGGCAGCACCGACAGCACCATGACGGTGGCCCGCGACGCTGGAGCCGTCGTCGTCAGCGGCTACTGGGACGGCAGCTTCGCGTCGGCCCGCAACCGGGCACTGGGGCATGCCCGCGGCGAGTGGGTGTTCAGCCTCGACGCCGACGAGGTGGCCTCCGGGGACCCGCGGGCGCTACGAGCACACCTGGCCAGCACGCGGGACGACGTGGTCCAGGTGGTGCTCAGCAACTCCCGATGGCGTGGAGCGACCGAGGGCCGCGACTACCTGCTGGGCCGGATCTTCCGCCGAGAACGGTCGACCTGGGTGGGATCCCTCCACGAGATGCTGACCTCGACCGACCCGGAGAGGACGCTGCTCCTCGCCCCCGCAGCCGCCCCGGTACGTCTGGAGCACTCGGGCTACCGGATGGACGTGTTCGGGGCGAAGAGCAAGGCGGCACGCAATCTGAGCATCGCGACCACCGCCGTCCAGTCGCCTGACGCAACGTCCGCCGACTGGGCCGGCTACGGTCGGTCCCTCATGGCGGCGGGTCGGGTCGCGGAAGGGATCGAGGCGCTGGACAAGGTCCTTGACCGGGTCGACCACCGAGCCGGGCCTGGCCGCGCGGACTGCCAGGTCGTCGTGACGGCAGGAAGACCGGTGCTGGAGTCGCCGCAGGGACTTGCCGACGAGCTGCGTGCTCACCGCTGGCTCACGGCGATGGAGGCCTGCGGTGAAGCCCCCGGCCAGGTGGCTGTCTGGGAGGCTCGGCTCGCCATGCGCAGCGGGGACCTGGATCGGGCTCGCTCCGCGTTGTCGATCGAGGACGGCGGTGTCGACCTCTGGGGCATGCCCTTCGACCTGGATGCCGTCATCGTCGCTCGGGCCGAGCTGGAGCGGTGGGAAGGTCACGCGGAGCAGGCCCTCACGACCTTGTTGGAGCTCAGCGAGCGCCGCGCGGACCTCGTGTCGTTCGCGGGGGTTGTGCCCGTGGCGGAGGCGG
The DNA here is from genome assembly GCA_035707965.1 of Actinomycetales bacterium. Lineage (GTDB taxonomy): Bacteria > Actinomycetota > Actinomycetes > Actinomycetales > Angustibacteraceae > DASSTJ01. Next base: position 5,090 of record DASSTJ010000141.1, on the reverse strand, counting down.
CTGGATGGGACCTCGCTCGCCTGGCGCTGGTGGCGCCGGACGAGCTGGTGACCAGGTCGCTCCGTGAGGTGTTCCACCTGCCACCGGACGTGGCGGACGGATGGCTCGAGGCACTGTGGCAACGATCTGCCGACGCCAGCATCCTGGTCGCGGCGTCGATCGTCGCGGTGGACCGACCGTTCGACCGCCAGCTGGTGTGGTCCCTTCGCGCGCGCGAGAGCGGGCACGGCGAGTTCTGTCCCCTCAACGCGGTCGCGCAGTCCGACCGGTGTGCCCCTCAGGCGCGCTGCCTGGCGGCGGCCGTCCTGCTCGACGTGTGGCGCGAGTCGGACCTGCGTGTCGTGTTCGACGAAGCCTTGCTGGCCACGCCGGAGGAGGATCGTGCCGCCCTCGTGCAGCAGCTCCAGACCTACGTCCCCGCGCTCTACGGAGAGCTGGTCTCGGCTGTCGGCTGAGAGCAGCGACGAGGCGGGCGGGATCCTGGCTTCAGGCGGCCGGGATGAGGGGGGCCTGCAGCGGCAGGTCGGACGACTGCTGCAGCACCTGGGCAGCCTGCCGCGTGCGCGAGTTGAGCACGATCGGTGCGAGCAGGTTCGCCGTCGAGTCCGCGGCGCTGCCGCCCACGGTCACGACGAGCAGGACCAACGCGTCGGCGGCCTCGGTGAGCCCGATCTTGGACGCCGTCTCCTCGTCGATCTCGGGCGCGTAGTCGGCGAAGAAGACCGGTGACGCGGCGACGAGCAGGCGTAGCTCAGGGTCGATGACCGATTGCAGCCGGAACAGTGCGCCCGTGTCATCGAGCTGCACGAGCACGCACCTCGCCATGGCCGGCAGACCAGGCATCGCGTCGACGAGCTCGATGACCGGGAGGTCGTCGGTCGGCACGCCGCCCGAGGCCGACGTCATCGCAGGAAGTCCAGGAGCGACGGCTGCAACGCCTTCGCGGTTGCACCCAACGCCGTCTGGTACGCCATCTGCTGCATCTGCAGGTCCATGATCGTGTGGGGCAGGTCGATGTCCTCCACGCCCGAGAGCGTAGCGCGGAGCGTCAGGACCCGGTCGTCCGCCGTCTGGCGGGCCGCCTCGGCCTGGCCGTAGCGAGAGCCGACGTCGGTACGGGCCGTGCGAACCGCCATGGTCGCCGTGTCCAACGCTCCCAGGTCTGCCTGCAGCGCCGCGGGGTCGTCCAGGACGTTCTTCGCGATGCGGTCGAGCACCGTAAACAGCGAGGCCCCGTCCGGCCCGAACACCGCGGTGCCCGACGAGTCCACGCGCACCGTCGCGTTCGCGTTGACGCGGCGGTCGACCTGCCCGCCGTCCCCGACGTACGTCACTGGTGATGGTGTCGCCGAAGGGTCGGAGGTGTCGACGGCGAACGCCTGGCTGCCGCTCGTCGTCCCACCGAAGATCGGTCGGCCGAGGTAGGTCGTGTTGGCCATGCCGAGGACGGAGTCACGCAGGCTCGCGATCTCCGTGGCGATCGCCTTGCGCGCGTCGACGTCGCTGTTGCCCGTGGAGATGCCCGTGAGGGTCAGCGACCGGACGCGCTGCAGGACGTCGTTGATCGAGCCCAGGGTGGTGTCCTGCGCCCCGAGCCAGGAGACGGCGTCGTCCGCGTTGCGGCTGTACTGCTCGGTCGCCTTGATCTGCGCCTTGAGGTCGAGCGCCGAGATCGTGCCGGTCGGGGAGTCCGAGGGCCGGTTGATGACCTTGCCGCTGGTCATCTGCTCCTGCAGCTGGCTGACGCGACCGAGGTTGGCCTGCAGGTTCGCCAGGCTGCTCGTGGCGATCGTGTGCTGGGTCACGCGCATGGTGTCGTCATCCCCCTCAGCGGCCGACCAGGCCGGTGCGGTTGATCAGGGTGTCGAGCGTCTGGTCCACCGCGGTCATCACGCGCGCAGCGCCTTCGTAGGCGCGCTGGAACATGAGCAGGTTCGTCATCTCCTCGTCCACGCTGACGCCCGAGACGCTGTCCCGCGCACCGTCCGCCTGCTTGACGACGCTGTCCTGCAGCGTGACCCTGCGGGTCGCGGCCTGCGAGCCAACACCGATCTGCGCGACGTAGGACCGCCACGTCACGTCGGCGCTGCCCGGTGCGCCCCCCAGCTGCGCGATGGAGTCGGCCAGCGACGCGTCGAAGCTGCCCTTGTCGCCGGCTGCTGCGGCCACCTGGCGCGGATCGGTGATGGCCACGGCGAGGGTGCGGGCGCTCGTTCCGCTGAAGAAGTCGCGTCCAGCCGCGTCGGCGTCGTCCAGTCCCTTGCCGGTGCGGTGCACCGTGTTGACGGTGTCGCGCAGCGTGGTGGCGACGCTGTCGAGTCCCGCGGCTGCGGACGGGTAGACCGTGTTCATGGCGGTCATCAGTCCGCCCGCCTGACCGCTCGTCACCACGACGCTTCGGCCATCGGTGAACTCGAGGTGGACGGGTCCGGGCCCCGTCGGCGACGTGGTGCCGACGTTGTCGACGTTGTCCGACCCGGCGACCCGGACGGCCGTCGACCTCGTGCCCGAGACGAGCATGGAGCCGCCGAGCAGGACGTCGACCGTGCCGTCGTCGTTGCTGCGAGCTGTCGCTCCGGCGAGGTCGCTCAGCTGGAGCACGAGCTGGTCACGCTGGTCGGCCAGCTCGTTGACCTGCGAGCCGGTGGCCTGCGCTGTCCGGATGCGGTCGTTGAGGTCGGCCACCGATCGGGCCGTGCTGCTGATCTGGTCCGCGACGGCGCTCAGCTGGTTGCGGGTCGTCGTGAACTGCGTGTCGACGGCCGCTCGCGAGCTCGTGATCGTCGACGCCAGCGTGCGGGCCTGGCTGAGCAGCTGGCTCCGTGCCGAGACGTCGTCCGGGTGGTTGGCGACGTCGTGCCAGGAGGACCAGAACTCCGAGAGCTGCGCCGAGATACCGGTGTCGCTCGGCTCGTTGACGACCTGCTCGATGCCGGTCCACGCCGCCTGAACGGCGTTCGCGAAGGCGCTCGAAGCGTGCGCGTCGCGCTGCCGGGCGTCGACGAAGGAGTCGACGATGCGCGTGATCGAAGTGACCTCGACGCCCCAGCCGGGCGCGTCGATCTTCGTGAACAGACCGCCGTGCCCCGTTGCCGAGACCGCGGTGAGGTCGGCGCGCTGCCGCGTATAGCCGACGGTGTTGGCGTTGGCCACGTTCTGGCCGGCGACGTCGATGGCCTGACGGTGCGCCATGAGCGCGTTGAGCGCGGTGGTGATCCCGGTGAAGGTGCTGCTCATGGCGTGCTCACAGTGCCTTGTCGATCACTCGAGCGCGGGCTGGTTCGGGCGTCGAGCCGCGGGGGCCGTAGGTGCGGACAGCGGCGTCGAGCCCGAGGAGCGCCTCGCGGCTGGTGCGCTGCTGCTGTCCCAGAAGCTCCCGGTTGCTCTTGGACATGCCGCTGATCTCGTCGGTCAGGGTGAGGAAGGCCTCACGGTGGCCCCGGAGCAGCTCGTCCCAGGGCGCGGGGACGGCTGCGGCCAGGGCGGTGAGGCTGGGTGACGGCCCCAGACCCAGCTCGGCGGCGAGCTCGTCGACGGCGACGGCGCGGGACAGCTCCGCCTCGCGGATCTGCTCGATCACCATCTCGACCTCACGGGTCGCGTGGGCGAGCCAACGAGCACGGCCGCTGGCGAGCACCAGCTGCTCCTCCTCGAGCTTGAAGAGCAGCAGCTCGAGCAGCTCGCGCTCGCTCCAGAGCACGGCTGACACCTCTGCCAGGCCCATCTCCACCTCCCACCGTGGCGCGCGGATGACTAGTCCTGATCGGACCATCTGACTACCCATCGGCGTGCGACGCGCGGACCTGAGCCGTTCTGATCAGTTGCGCGTTCAACTAGAGCCCGACGTCCCTACAGTTCCCAGGCCGTGCGTCCGATGGCACAGGCATGCGCAGCGTGGTGAGCGACCTCCGGCAGGGGTCGACCCCGGCAACGACCAGCCGCCGCACCTCGGCGACCCGGTCGGCTGACGCGCTGCCCACGATCACGTACGAGGACCGCCACGACGGCGCGCGTCCGCAGCCCCGGCGCGACGGAGGCGACCGGCGGAAGGTCTCTCGGCCCGCTGACGCGCCGGTTCTGACCGACGAGCAGCGCGCGCTCGTGCGGGAGCACCTTCCGGTGGTCGGCTACCTGGTGTCCGAGATCATCACGCGCGTCCCTCCGCAGGTGCAGCGCGACGACCTCACCTCCGCCGGCCAGCTGGCCCTCGTGCTCGCTTCGCGCTCGTACGACCCCACGACCGGCGTGCCCTTCGGCCACTACGCCCGCACCCGCATCCGCGGCGCGCTGCTCGACGAGCTGCGCGCCGCGGACTGGGCGAGCCGGGGGGCGCGGAGCCGCGCGAAGAAGCTGGCGCAGGCAGAGGAGCGGCTCGCCGCGGAGCTGGGTCGCTGGCCCAGCGACGCCGAGCTGGCTGAGGAGCTGAAGGCGGATCGCGCGTCCATCCCGGCCGTCCGGCACGACGCCCACCGCAGCGTGGTGCTGAGCCTGGACCAGCTTGTCGAGGTCACCGGCGGTGCCGAGGACCACGTGGACGCCGACGACCATCAGCCCGACCCGGCGCAGAGCCTGCTGGTGAGCGAACGGATGAAGTACCTCAAGGCCGCGGTGGAGGCGCTCCCGGACCGGCTGCGCCTGGTGGTCGAGCACTACTTCCTCGGTGAACGGCCGATGACGGAGATCGCCAAGGAGCTCGGCGTCACCGAGTCCCGTGTCTCGCAGCTGCGCGCGGAGGCGCTCGTGCTGCTGCGCGACGGGCTGAACACCCACCTCGACCCCGGGAAGGTGGCACCGGTAGACCGTCCTGACGGCGTCGTGGCCCGCCGCCGGAGCGCGTACTACGCCCAGGTGGCGGCGCTCGCCGCGCAGCCGGCGATGGCCCGGACGACGACGTTGCCGCGGCCAGACGTCAGCCGAACGGCGTAGCGAGAAGTTCTCAGGCACACCCGCCGTCGTCCGATCAGCACGGTGGCAGCCCATGGACGGGCGCTATCGGACCCCTCACGGAGGAGCACATCATGGGTCTTCGGATCAACCAGAACATCGCGGCGATGAACGCGTACCGCAACCTGGCGGTCAACGACGGTGCG
>DASSTJ010000140.1:0-2089 GCA_035707965.1 Actinomycetales bacterium | reverse complement strand
CGAGATGGCCCGCCGGGGCACGCCCTTCCAGGGGCTGCTCTACGCCGGCCTGGCGCTCACCTCCCGCGGCGTCCGGGTGGTCGAGTTCAACGCCCGCTTCGGCGACCCCGAGACCCAGCCGCTGCTCGCGCTGCTCGACGCCTCCGCCGGCCCCGGGCTCGGCACGCTGCTGCTCGCCGCGGCCGAGTGCCGGCTGCACGAGACGCTGCAGCGGACCGGCCCGCCCCGCTGGCTCGACGCGGCGGCGGTGGCCGTCGTCCTCGCCTCGCGCGGCTACCCCGCGTCGTCCTCTCGCGGTGACCTCATCACCGGCATCGCCGACGCCGAGGCGCTCGAGGGCGTCAGCGTCCTCCATGCCGGGACGGCGCTGGCTGGCGGGGGGCCGGCCGACGGCACGTTCTCCGACGGGCCGCTGGTGACCGCCGGGGGCCGGGTGCTGGCCGTCGTGGGCGTCGGTCCGTCGGTCGCCGAGGCGCGTGCTCGCGCCTACGCCGGGGCGTCCAAGATCGACTTCCCCGGCAAGCAGCTCCGCACCGACATCGCTGCGGCTGCCGCTGGCTCTGCCGCTGACTGACGTTCGGCACGTCCTGCACCCTGGTCGTCGGGGCGGCCACAGTGCAGGACGTCCCGGGCGACCATGGGAGAATCGGGGGTCGTGAGCGTCCCCAACGTCCTGGCCACGCGCTACGCCGGCGCCGACCTCGCCCGGATCTGGTCACCGGAGCACAAGGTGGTGCTCGAGCGGCAGCTGTGGATCGCAGTGCTGAGGGCGCAGCGGGATCTCGGCGTCGCCGTGCCCGACGGGGTGGTCGAGGCCTACGAGAAGGTGGTCGACGAGGTCGACCTCGCCAGCATCGCGGCACGCGAGCGGGTCACCCGGCACGACGTGAAGGCGCGGATCGAGGAGTTCAGCGCGCTCGCCGGGCACGAGCACGTCCACAAGGGGATGACGTCACGGGACCTGACCGAGAACGTCGAGCAGCTCCAGGTGCGGTCGTCGCTGCAGCTGGTCCGGCAGCGGATGGTGGCGGCGCTGGCACGGCTGGGGCGGCTGGCGGTCGAGCACGAGGCGCTGGTGATGACCGGGCGGTCGCACAACGTCGCGGCACAGGCGACCACGCTGGGCAAGCGGTTCGCGACCGTGGCCGACGAGATGCTGGTGGCGCTGGCGCGGGTCGACGACCTGCTGGCGCGCTACCCGCTCCGCGGCGTCAAAGGGCCGATGGGGACGGCGCAGGACATGCTCGACCTGCTCGACGGTGACGCGGGCAAGCTCGAGCAGCTGGAACGGCGGGTCGCCGGGCACCTCGGGTTCGCCCATGTGCTGACGAGCGTGGGACAGGTCTACCCACGCTCCCTGGACTTCGACGTCGTCTCGGCCCTGGTGCAGGTCGTGGCAGGCCCGTCGAACCTGGCCACCACCATCCGACTGATGGCCGGGCACGAGCTGGTCACCGAGGGCTTCAAGGAGGGGCAGGTCGGCTCGTCGGCGATGCCGCACAAGATGAACACCCGCTCCTGCGAGCGGGTGAACGGCCTCGCGGTGGTGCTCCGCGGCCACCTGTCGATGGTCAGCGAGCTCGCCGGCGCCCAGTGGAACGAGGGCGACGTGTCCTGCTCCGTGGTGCGCCGGGTGGCGCTGCCGGACGCGTTCTTCGCCACCGACGGGCTGTTCCAGACGTTCCTCACCGTGCTCGACGAGTTCGGCGCCTTCCCCGCGGTGGTGCAGCGGGAGCTCGACCGCTACCTGCCGTTCCTGACCACCACCAAGGTGCTGATGACCGCGGTGCGCAACGGGGTCGGCCGGGAGGAGGCGCACGAGGCGATCAAGCAGCACGCGGTCGCCGCGGCGCTGGAGATGCGGCAGGGCCTGGAGCGCAACGACCTCTACGACCGGCTGGCCACCGACCCGCGGCTCGGGCTGACCCGCGACCAGATCGAGGCCCTGGTGACCGAGCCGATCACCTTCACCGGTGCGGCGGTCGACCAGGTGCGGGCCGTCGTACGACGCATCGAGGAGGTCGTCGAGGACGACCCGGAGGGCGCGGCCTACAGCCCTGGCGCGATCCTGTGAAGGCCGTCGACGTCG
>DASSTJ010000139.1:0-22484 GCA_035707965.1 Actinomycetales bacterium | reverse complement strand
GGGCCTCGCCGAGACGGTCCGGCGCGGCCTGAGCCAGGACGGTTTCGTGGTCGACGTCGTGCACGACGGCAACGACGCGGTGTGGGCGGCCACCGAGAACGAGTACGACGTGATGGTCCTGGACATCATGCTGCCCAAGCTCAACGGCTACGACGTCGTCAAGCAGCTGCGGGCCCAGGGCAACTGGGTCCCCATCCTCATGCTGACGGCGAAGGACGGCGACTACGACCAGGGTGACGCCTTCGACCTGGGCGCCGACGACTACGTCACCAAGCCATTCAGCTTCGTCGTCCTCATCGCCCGGCTGCGTGCGCTCATCCGTCGCGGCGCGCCCGAACGGCCCGTCGTGATGTCCGCGGGCGACCTCACGCTCGACCCCGCCAGCCGCGAGGTCGCCCGGGGGGGCACATCCATCTCGCTGACCCCGCGCGAGTACGGCCTGCTGGAGTGCCTGCTGCACCACCGGGGGGACGTCGTCACCAAGGCGCAGATCCTCGATGCCGTGTGGGACCCCGCCTTCGACGGCGACCCCAACATCGTCGAGGTGTACGTCGGCTACCTGCGCCGCAAGATCGACCTTCCCTTCGGGCGGCACGCGATCGAGACCGTGCGGGGCATGGGGTACCGGATGGCCGCGGACGGCGGCTGAGGACGGCAGACCCCTGACCTCACCCGCCTTCGTCGTCCGGGCTCAGCGGCAGTCGCAGCTCCATGCGGCAACCGCCCAACGGCGAGGTGGTGGCCTCGACCGTGCCGCCGTGGCCTCGGACCAGCTCGCGAACGATCGCGAGGCCGAGGCCGCTGCCGCCGCGGCTGCGGTCGCGGCTGTCGTCCAGGCGCACGAACCGTTCGAAGACGCGTTCGCGTTCACCCTCCGGGATGCCCGGCCCGTCGTCATCGACGTCCACGACGGCGAAGGTGCTGTGGTCCCTGCCCCTGGCACCGCCCTCACCGACCCTCAGCGAGATCCGGATGCGGGTGCGGGCATGGCGAGCGGCGTTGTCGCCGAGGTTGGCCAGCACCTGCGCGAGCCGGCGGCTGTCACCGCGGAGGCGAGCCGGTGCGGCGTCGAGCTCGACACGCGCAGCGGTGACCGCAGAAAGGCGCCGCGCCTCCGCGCTCACGAGGTCGTCGAGGTCCACGTCCGCCAGGTGCAGCGGCAGGCCGTGCTCGTCCGCCTTCGCCAGGAGCAGCAGGTCTGCCACGAGGTTCGTCATGCGGTCGACCTCGCTGGCGACGAGCTCCGACGTCTCGGCCCAGGTCTGCCCGGAGGCGTCCGCGCGAGCGAGCTCGACCGACGCGGTCAGCGTGGAGAGCGGGCTGCGCAGCTCGTGGCTGGCGTCCGCGATGAACCGCTGCTGGGCCCGAGAAGCGTCGTCGAGCCGTTCGAGCATCCCGTTCAACGTGATGGCCAGGCGAGCGATCTCGTCGTCCTGCTCCGGCACCGTCAGCCGGTCGCCGACGTTGCGTGCACCGATCTCGTTGACCCGGCGACGCAGCTGCTCCACGGGGCGGAGCGTCCGTCCCACCAGCTGCCACGTCGCGACACCCACGAGCAGCAGCAGCAGCGGGAGCCCGATCAGCAGCAGGGACAGGGCGGTGGCCACCGACTCCTGCTGCGCGTCGATCGACGTCGCGACGACCACGCGGTAGGACGCTCCTGACCGGGTGGCACCGGCCACCACCAGCAGGTACGGGGCGTCGTCGTCGATGAGCGGAAGCCGCCCGGCCGGCACGTCGACGACCTCACCCGGAGCGGCCGAGACGGTGGTCAGAGGGCGCTGCTCGGCCCGCCGGCTGGAGGCGGCGACGATCGCGCCCGACCCGTCCATGACCTGGATCAGGTCGCCAGCTCGAGCGGTGGAGTCCACGAGGTCCGCCACTGCGGGCACGCCACCACGCTCGAGCTGGGCCGCGAGCTCCCCGGCCTGCCCGTGGGCCGCGCCGCGAGCCGTGGCCAGGAGCTCGCGCTGCAGCAGGGTGAGGAACGCGGCGGCACCGGCCAGCAGCGTCACGGCGAGCACGACGACGACCACGGCGGTCGAGCGCCCACGGATCCCGCGCCAGGCGCGGCGTCGTCCGCTCGGTGAACGACGAGGCATGGCGGTCCTGGTCAGTGAACGGCGGCGGTCCGGTGGGCGCCAGAAGTCTGCCACGCGGCCCGCTCGTACAGCTCGTCGCAGCGCTGCAGGACGTGCGACCACGACTGCCGCGGGGCGCTCTCCGCGGAGGCTCGGGCCAGGTCTCGCAGTCGGGCCGGCTCACGGAGCAGGCCGGCGACGGCGTCCACCATCTCGCTGCCGTCATCGACCAGGAGGCCGTCGACGTCGTGCCGGACGAACTCCGCCACCCCCGTCCCCCGGACGCCGACGACCGGCACCCCCGCGCACCTGGCCTCGAGCGCGGCGATCCCGAAGGACTCCAGCAGCGCCGGAGCGACGTAGAGGTCGGACCGCGCCAGCAGGTCCACCACGGCGGCGTGCTCCAACCGACCTGCCAGCCGTACGACGTCCTCCAGACCGCGTCGGCCGATCTCCCTGCGCACAGCGGTCTCTTGGGGGCCGGACCCGGCGATCACCGCCGTCCACGGCACGCTCCCGCCGAGGTGCCGGTCGACCTCGTGCAGCGTGTGCACCAGGGACAGCGGGCGCTTGCGGGCCGCCAGCCGCATCACCGACACCACGGTCAGCGGGCTACGCGTGCCGACGTCCGACGTCCTCCACCACGACGGGTCGATGCCGTTGTGCAGCACCTGGACGTCGCGTCCCACCACACCCTGAAGGGCAGTCGCGGCGACGGTGCTCACGGCACTCCACACCACACCGGCGGGCAGCCGCGCGGCGAGAGCACGGAGCGGCAGCGACTGCAGCGATCGCGACGCCACCAGCGAGTGCATGGTCACGACGGTGGGGACGCCACGTCGAGAGGCCGCTCGTGCCACCGACCACGCCAAGGGGGACATGACAGAGCTGTGGCAGTGCACGACGTCCGGTGCCGTGTGCTGCAACGCCGTCAACGGTTGCGCCATCGCCGAGGGCCAGCGCAGCAGGTGCGGTCCAGCGGGGCCGTGCGTCGCGGTCAGCACGGTCGACCGGTGGCCGCGACGCCGCTGCTGCGCGGCCAGGTCGGCGACCTGCCGCTCGATCCCCCCGAGCCTCGGCTCGTACACGTCGCTGACGTGAAGGATCCTCATGCGGCTCGCCACGCCGGCCGGGCTGGCGCGCGGGACTGGGCCCATCCCCAGGCGCCGGCCACCAGCAGGCCCACCGGGATCTCGATGAAGTACGTGAAGAGCCGGTAGACCAAGGCGCCGGCCGCTGCGTCAACCGCTGGGGCGCCGGCGACGGCCAGGCAGCCGGTGACGGTCAGCTCGGCGATCCCGACACCGCCCGGCGTGACGGGCACGGCGGTCACCAACCGTTCCAGCGCAACGGTTGCGAGCACGAGAGGCCACGCGATCGGCGTGCCCAGCGCGTGCAGCGCCAGGTCCAGCAGCACCGAGAGCAGCAGGATGTAGGCGACCATCCCGCCCCCCAGCCGCAACCACGAGCGCCTCACGAGCCGCACCACGTGGTGGCGAAGGCGCACCCCCGCCAGCCCGTCGGTGCGGCAGCGCGCCGGGTCGCCGGTGCGACGAAGGCGCCGCAGCGCTCGACCGCACCACGCGACGGTCGTCGCCGCGGCGCGGTCGGTGGACAGGCACGTGGCGACGGCGACCAGGCAGAGCGTGACGAGGACCGCCAGCGTCGCGACCCTGCCGGGGCCGATGGAGCCGGGCACGCTGCCGGTGAGCCACACGAGAGCGGCGGCCCCCGCCGCCAGCCGGACGACCAGGTTGGCGACGGTGCTGACCGTCAGGAAGGCACCCAAGGCCGCCGGGTTGAACCCCCAGGACGAGATCATCGCCGAGGTGACCGCGACGCTGAGGCCACCGCCCAGCGGGACGGAGTTCGCGACGGCGCTGCCGGCGAGGTTCAGGCCGATGGCGCGCCTCGAGGTCAGCCCTGGCAGCGACGCGGTCAGCACGAAGCTGTGCGCCCACAGCCCCGCCCACCACACCGCGGTGAGCACCACCAGCCACCCGACGTCCATGCCTCGCACCTGGTGGAGGACGCCGTGCCAGGACGACCCAGCGGCCGACGGCACCACCGCGACGAGCGCGACGCAGGCGCCGACCATGACCGTCGTCGCGACCCCCGTCCACCTGCCGCCGAGTGCGCCCAGCACGCGACCGGCGGGGACCGGCAGCGGCCGGGTCGACGAGGTCACCACAGCGCCATGGTTCGGGCAGGATCCTGAGGGTCCGCTGAGAGACGGCCGGACGACGTCCCTGGGCGCGCGCGGACGGCGGTGCCACCCTGAGCCCATGCGGCGCACCGTGGTGTCGTTCCACGCCCACCCCGACGACGAGGCCCTTCTTACCGGCGGCACGCTGGCCCGCGCGTCAGCGCAAGGTCACCGCGTCATCCTCGTCGTCGCCACGGACGGCGAGGCCGGGCTCGCAGCGTCCGCGCTGCGTCCCGACCTCGGCGCGCGTCGCTCGGACGAGCTCGACGCGGCCGCGGCAGCCCTCGGCTGCGCGCGGCTGGTGCGACTGGGGTTCCCCGACTCGGGCTGGCGGGACTCGGCCCGCGACGACCCGCACGTCTTCAGCCGGCTCAGCGTCGCGGAGGCCGCAGTCCCTCTTGCCGAGCTGTTGCGGGAAGAGCACGCCGACGTGCTGACGACCTACGACGCCGCGGGCGGCTACGGCCATCCGGACCACCGGCAGGTGCACCGGGTGGGAGCGGAGGCGGCCCGCCAGGCTCGTACTCCCGTCGTGCTGCAGGCGACGCTCCCGCGAGAGCGCCTGCACCGCGCCGTCCGCCTCGGCGCCCGGGTGCCCGGCCTCCTCGACTCCGTCGACCCTCACGACTTCCTGCGGGCGTTCACACCCCGCTCCGCCATCACCCACACCATCGACGTCCGTGACCACCTGGGCGAGAAGCGCGCCGCGATGGCAGCGCACGTCAGCCAGACGACCTCCGACGTCGGCCCACGCACGCTCGACCTGCTCCTTCGCCTCCCGTCCCCGATCCTGCGAGCCGTCGTGGGCCACGAGTGGTTCGTCGACGCCTCTCGCCCCCAGGCACGCGCCCGGGACGTGTTCGACGGTCTGTGACCGGGCACCGGCAGGTCCACCGGGCACGGACCAGGTCCACGGACGCCGCAGTCCGCGACCTCAGCCCGCCCTCAGCAACGGCTTCGTAGCGTGCGCCGTCCGCACACGGAGGAACACAGCATGGTCTCGAGCCTGTCCCCGCTCACCGGATGGGGCCGTGGCCCCGGTCGCCTGGGTCGCGTCCGGACCCCCGCGGCTCACGACGACCTCGGTCGAGCAGTGAGGTCCGCGAGCGCCTGCGCGCCCATCACCGTCCGCGGGTCCGGGCTCAGCTACGGCGATGCCGCCCTGCCGGCTGTCGAAGGCGGCCAGGTGCTCGACATGAGCAGCCGCACCCGGCTGGTCGACCTCGACCTGGACGGCGGGGTCGCTGTTGTGCAGTCGGGACTGACCTTGCGCAGGCTCACCGCGCTGGCGGCACCGCACGGCTGGCGGGTTCCGGTGCTGCCGGGCGCCGCTGACGTCACGGTCGGGGGCGCGATCGCGAGCGACGTCCACGGCAAGAACCAGCCCGGTGCCGGGTCGTTCGGCGAGCACGTGGACTGGATGACGCTCCTGCAGCCGGACGGCTCTGGCGTCCGCCTCAGCCCCAGCCAGGACCCGGGCGGGTTCTGGGCCACCGTCGGCGGGCTCGGACTGACCGGCGTCATCGACCTGGTGGCGGTCCGGCTCGCGCCCGCCACCGCGAGGACGGCGGTGCGGCACCGGCTGCGCGCGGGGACGCTGACCGAGACCCTGAGCGTCGTGGAGTCCCTCTCGCGCCGCCAGCAGCACGACCCCCAGCTGCACGTCGCCGCCTGGCTCGACGCGACCGGCGGCGGAGGCCGAGGGCGCGCGCTGGTCGACGTGTGCCGACCGGCGGACGGTGCGGACGCGCCACCGAGCGTCACCAGACGCCGAGGACGTCGCTTCCCCTCGCTGCCGGGAGCCGGCGTCATCGGCCGACCCACCATCCGCGCGGCGGACGCCGGCCACTGGTGGCTCACGTCCACCGGTCGAGGACAGCTGGTGCCGATGGACAAGGCCCTGCTCCCGCTCGACGCGATCGGCTGGTGGCCAGGGGCGTTCGGCAGCCTGGGGCTGGTGCAGTACCAGCTGCTGCTGCCGGGGGACGCCGTCGACCAGCTCGAGACGGTGCTGGACGTGCTGCGTCGCCAACGGGTGCCCCCCGCCCTGGCCGTTCTCAAGCGGTTCACCGGCAGCGCGGCGGCGCCGCTCGGCTTCGCGGACGCCGGGTGGAGCATGGCCCTGGACTTCCCGCGTCGGTGGAGCGGACTCGAACCGGCCCTGCAGCACCTCGACGACCTCGTGGCGGACCACGGCGGACGCGTGTACCTGACGAAGGACTCGCGGCTCGACGCCGACCACGTCGAGGCCATGTACCCGCGGCTGCACGAGTGGCGGCGTGACCGTGACCGCCTCGACCCAACGGGCGCGATGACCTCGAACCTCGGCGTGCGACTCGGCCTGGTCCCGGCGTCATGAGCCAGCACCTCGTGCGACCTCCGGTTCAGGCGGGCCTGCTCGTCGGCGGCTCGTCCGACCTGGGCGCCGCGATCTTCACGGCACTGCTGCCGGCGCGCGGCAGTCACGTCGTCCTCGCGGGTCGCCCGTCGAGCCGTCGCAGCGCCGTCGCCGCCGCGATGTCGGCGGACCACCAGGTGCACGAGCTCGACTGGGATGCTCGCGACCGGGCGCGGCCGTCTGCCGTGATCGACGACGCCGCCGTCCTGTGCGGCCGGTCGCTGGACCTGGTCGTCATCGCCGTCGGCTGCCTCAGCGGCGGTCTCCTCGACGGCGAGGACGCCGATGCCGCCGCCTCGTGCGAGGACGCCCTCACCGTCAACCTGGTCGCGCCGGCCGGTGTCCTGGTCGCGAGCGTCGAGCACCTGGTCCCGAGAGGTGGACGCGTGGTCGTCGTCTCCTCGGCATCGGCGACGAGGCCACGGCAAGGCATCGCCGCGTACTCGGTCGCCAAGCAGGGCCTCGACCAGCTCGCGCGGATCGCGGCGCGGCGTGCGGGCGACGTGTCGATCCACGTCGTGCGGCCAGGCCACGTGCGGACCGCCATGACGCGAGGCCTGCCGCAGCCACCGCTGACGAGGGACCCCGAGCAGGTCGCGGAGGACGTCGTGGCCGGGATCGCGGCCGGGCGCACCATCATCTGGTCGCCGTCCACGATGGCGACCGCCATGCGGGTGCTTCGAGCCGTCCCACGCGCCCTCCTCCCGAAGTCGCTCGCGTGACGGTGCGCCGCCTCAGACGATCCTCAGGAGCGGCGGGGTGTCCTGGAGGCCCTCAGCCCTCGGGAGCGACCATGCGCCACGCACGCCGACGACGCCGTCAGGCCGTCGTGACCGCGGTCGCGGCGCTGCTGCTCGTGACCGGGACCTCCTACGTGCGGGCGCTCACGTATCCCGGCAGCGCCAGCTGGTCCGACAGGTCCGTGGAGTGGGTGCGCGACCACGGAGGCGGGGGCGTCGTCGACGCGATCGAGAGCTGGTACTACTCGCGGCAGGCGCCGGCGACGTCGGGCCGGCCTCAGGACGCACTGTCTGCCCCTGCGGTCGGGCGGGCGGTCCAGCACCGTGCGGGCTCCTTGCTGCCCCTGGGCGCGCCTCGTGTCAGGCTGGTCACCACCCTGAGCCCCGCCCCCGGCGAGGGGGTGTGGCGGCCGCTGGGCGTCGGCGGCCGGATGTGGCAGACGTGGGTGCGCCCGGACCCTCGCCATCCCCCTGTCGTGGCCGCCGCGGTTCTGGTGCCTGCCGGCGTGGCACGCCTGCACCTCGTCGGCGGGACCCGGGAGCCGGTGCCCGACCCCAACGCGACCGGCAGAGTCCCGTCGTCCGCTCTCGGGACCTTGCTCGCGACGTTCAACGCCGGCTTCAAGATGAAGGACTCCCACGGCGGCTGGGAGGTCGGGAGGTCGCCGCAGGTGCCGTTGGTGAACGGCCGGGCCAGCCTGGTGATCACCCGCGCCGGTGGATGGCGCGTCGGCGCGTGGGGGCACGACGTGGGTCCCGCCGCCGACGTCGCAGCCATCCGGCAGAACCTCGACCTCGTCGTCACGGGCGGGCGTCCGGTGGCGGGGCTGACGAGCAACGCCCATGGCCGGTGGGGGTCAGCGCACAGCCAGTTCGAGTACACGTGGCGCTCCGGCATCGGCGTCGACCAGGCCGGGGACCTCATCTACGTGGCGGGCCGCTCGATGCGCCTGTCCACGTTCGCCGACGCCATGGCACGGCTGGGCGTCGTCGAGGGCATGGAGCTCGACATCCACACCGACATGGTGAGCTTCAACGCCGTCGTGGCCCGGCACGGCGACCAGGTGGTCATGCGGCGACTGCTGTCCACCATGGCGTCGTCGTCGCGTCGGTACCTCAAGACGGACCAGCGCGACTTCCTCTACCTGACAGCCGTGAGTGCGCCGTGATCGGGCTGTCGTCATGCTGAGGGCCGCCGACAGCCGGCTTCGGCCGAGCCACGGATCGCGTGGTCACCTGACCGCGATGGTCAGCCTGCTGCGGCCCGGCCAGTGGCCGAAGAACCTCCTGTGCCTGGCTGCCCCAGGAGCGGCAGGGATCCTGACGCAGCCGCACCAGCTGGGGCGCGCGCTGTCCGCAGCGGTGGCGTTCACGTTCGCGTCGTGCGCGGTCTACGCCAGCAACGACGTCGTCGACGCAGCCGGTGACCGGGTGCACCCGCTCAAGCGGTCACGTCCGGTGGCCAGCGGCGCCGTGTCGGTGCCGACCGCACTCGGACTCGCCACCGCGTGCGCCGCTGCCGGTCTCGCTGTCTCTGCTCTCCTGGGCTGGCTGACGCTGACGGTGGTCGGCGCCTACCTGGTCAGCAGCGGCGTCTACGTGCTGCGGACCCGGCGGGTTCCCGTCCTGGACGTCGTGACCGTCGCCGTCGGGTTCGTGCTGCGCGCTCTCGCCGGCGCGGCGGCCGTCCACGTCGTCGTCTCGAGCTGGTTCCTGCTCGTCGCACTGTTCGGCTCGCTCTTCCTGGTCTGCGCCAAGCGGCGAGCTGAGCTCTCTGCCTCGACGTCCGGGGTCGTCACTGCCCGGGACGCGCTGGGCCAGTACTCCCTCGGGTGGCTGGACCAGGTGGTCACCATGTCGCTGGGCGGCACGGTCCTCGCCTACGCGATGTGGGCGTTCCAGCCTCAGCCAGGCGACACCCTCCGGTCCCTGCTCGCGGTGTCGGTGCTGCCCCTGCTCGTCGCGCTGCTGCGCTACCTGCTGCTCGTCGACCGCGGGCACGGCGAACGCCCGGAACGCTCCGTCGCCGACCCGACGATCCTCGGCTGCGCAGTGGTCTGGTGCGCCCTGCTGACCGGAGGCCTCTACCTCGCGTGACACTCCTGGCGTCGGACCGGGCGTGACGCCGCGCCGCGCCGCGCGCCTGACGACGCGCGCTCGCGCCCTGGGGGCTCCCGCGCTCGTCGTGGTCGCTCTCCTTCTCACCGGTTGCTCCGGCGCGACGGCGTCCCCTCCCGCTGCGTCACGATCCGCGGCGGCGGCGCCCGCGCCCGTCTCGCGCCCGTCGTCGCCGCCTCGCCCGCTGCAGGTGGTCGGCCTGGGTGACTCGGTGACCGCAGGAACCGCTTGCGACTGCGAGGACTTCGTCGACCTGTACGCCGAGGGGCTGAGCAGGCGGTGGCACCGGACCACCCGAGCGACGAACCTCGGCCAAGGCGGGCTGACCAGCGACGGCCTGCTCGCCGCCGTGGAGGACGACGGCACCGAGCGTGCGGACATCGCGTCGGCGGACGTCGTCCTGGTGACGATCGGCGCGAACGACCTGATGCCGGCACTGCACGCCTGGGACGACGGCTCCGGACAGGACGAGCGGACGTGCGGCGGCACCTGTGGCACGACCGACCTCGACCGGGTGGGCCGCACCATCCAGGCCACGCTCGCGGCGATCGACCAGCTCCGCGGCGGTCGCCGCACCCTGGTGCTGGTGACCACGTACTGGAACGTGTTCGAGGACGGCGACGTCGCTGCCGCCGACCGCGGGCAGGAGTACCTGCGGTGGAGCGACGGTCTGACCCGGCGACTCAACGAGCGCATCGCGGCTGCCGCGCGCGCAACAGGCGCCGTGCCGGTCGACCTCTACGCAGCGTTCAAGGGAGACGGAGCCGACGACCCCACCGCCCTGCTCGCCGGAGACGGCGACCACCCGAACGCCGCGGGGCACCGCGTCATCGCGGAAGCGCTGCTCACCGCGACACCCGAGACCCCCGCCAGGTAGGCGGCGTCAACGGCCCGAGCCGGTGAGGGCGTCCCTGGCGCGGTCGACCAGCGAGATGAAGGGGCCGACGGCCATCTGAACGGCGGCGGGTTCGCCGGCGGTGGAGGGGTGCGGGTGAGTCGGCGCGATCCGCCAAACGGCTGCGCCGACCGTGAACCGGCCTCGTCGTGGGTCCACCCACGGCGGGCGGCGCGTCGCGTCGGCACGGGAGAGGCGCTGGAGGTCGACGTAGGCGAGCAGACCTCTGATGGCACCACGGCATGTCAGGCCAGAGCCCCGGTGAGTGCGGGTACGCCGATGTGGTAGCCCTGAGCCGCGTGGACGCCGAGCTTGGCGATCGTGCTCAGCTCGTCATTGTTCTCGATGCCTTCGGCGACGATGCTGGCGTCGACCTCGCGCGCGAAGGCGACCAGGGCGACGACCAGGGCGCGTTTGGCAGGGTCCCGGTCGATGCCCTCGACGATCTGGCGGTCGAGCTTGATGTAGTCCGGCTGCAGCTCGAGGATGTGCCGGAACGAGGCGTAGCCCGAGCCGGCGTCGTCGACGGCGAGCCGTACGCCGCGAGAGCGGAGGTCGCTGATCGCCGGGCGTAGGTCCTCATAATGGTCGACTGACGCGTGCTCGGTGATCTCGACGATCACCTGCCGTGCCGGCCAGTCGGACTGCTCGATGACGTGACGGATCCGTCCGGTCGCCAGGGTTGCCGGCGAGGTGTTGATCGACAGGTAGGCCGAGACGGGCAGCCGAGCAGCGCTGGTCAGGGCCGCGGTGATGGCGAGCAGCTCGAGGTCCGCACCCAGTCCCACGTGGGCAGCCTCGTCGAACCAGCGGTCGGGCGTGATGTGCGGGTGCCGGGGGAACCGGGACAGCGCCTCAGCGCCGATGAGGGTCCCGGTCGCGGTGTCGATGATCGGCTGCAGGGCGATCTCGAGGCCGCCGTGGACCAGGACGTCCTGCACCCGTCGGGTGATCGCCTGGCGCTCGGTCTCCTCGAGCCTGGGGATGTCGGTGCGGCGCAGGATGCCGGTGAACCCGACGGGGGCGCCGTCGCGATCCTGCCGCAGCAGAGCACTGGTCGACAGCCGGGTCAGCTCGCCCGCCTTGCTGACGTAGACCAGGGGCTGGTCGGTCCAGCCCTTGGTGGTCGTGACCGCCTGGGCGCGCAGCTGCTGCAGACGCTGGAACTGCCCCGGTCCGAGCAGGTCAGCGCTGTTGGACCCGATAACCTCGCAGGGCTCGTAGCCCAGGATCTCCTTCAGGTGGGGACCGGCGAAGGTGATCACGCCGTCGGCCGTCGTCTCCCAGGCGACCTCGTTGGAGGCGCTCATGAACGCGCCAAGCCGCCAGCCGGTGAGCTCGCTCGCCGCAATCGCGCGGCTGCGCGCGCGGTGCATCACCACCGTCGCGAGCAGCAGGACCACCGACGCCGCTGTCAGCAGCCAGGCCAGGTGCACGTCGGCACCCGTCCACCGGCCCGTGAACCGCGCCAGCAGCTGCAGCCAGATCAGGATCACGGTGACCACGACCAGCACGGCCAGCAGGGTGAACGGGACCTTCGTGACGCTCTTGCCCCTGACAGCCTCAGGTGGGCGGACGTTCGGCACCTTGGCCACAGTATTGGATCTTGAGGCGCTCCCGGGAGAGACCAATCGGCTGGTCGTCTCCAGGTGCACGCACGCCGCGACGTCCGACGCCGCTGTGCGGCCACTCCCGCGCTCAGTAGGTGAACCGAGTGATCTCATCGTGCAGCTCGGCTGCCAGGCGAGCCAGCTCGTCGATCGCGATGCGCGACTGTGACACTGCCTCGGACGTCGACGAGCTGGCCCCAGCCACCCCGACGATGTTCTCGGCGATCTGTCCCGAGCCGCCCGCAGCCTCCACGACGTTGCGCGACATCTCCGTCGTGGTCGCGGTCTGCTCCTCGACCGCAGAGGCGATGGTCAGCTGGTAGCCGTCGATCGCGGAAATGATCTCTGACACGCGTGCCATCGCCTCCGCCGCAGCGCGGCTGTCGCTCTGGATCGCCTCCACCCGCCCGGCGATGTCGCCCGTGGCACGTGCGGTCTCCTGCGCCAGCTCCTTGACCTCACCAGCGACAACGGCGAAACCCTTCCCCGCCTCCCCGGCGCGAGCCGCCTCGATCGTGGCGTTCAGCGCGAGCAGGTTGGTCTGCTCCGCGATCGAGGTGATCACCCGGACTACCGCGCCGATCTCTGTCGACGAGCCGTCCAACTGGGCGATGATGCCGCTCGCGGTCTGCACCGCCGCAACTGCGTCGTGGGCGACCCGCGCGGCCTCGTTCGCCGACTGAGAGATCTCCTGGATGGAGGCGGACATCTCCTCCGCGCCCGTAGCGACGGTCTGCACGTTGTGTGAGACCTGCTCGGCGGCGGCAGCGACCACGTTCGCCTGAACGCTGGTCTCCTCCGCGCCGGCTGCGATCTGCGTCGACGCAGCAGACAGCTCCTCTGACGAGGAGGACACCGCCTCACTGGATCGCGCGACCTGCTCGACCACCGCCCGCACCGACTCCTGAGCCTTGGCCAGATCCTCCGCCATCCGCCCGATCTCGTCCGCGTTGTCCACCTCGGCCCTGGCGGTGAGGTCACCGCCTGCCATGGCCGTCAAGGCGACCTGCACCCGGCGCAGTGACCCGATGATCCCGGCGGCCACGTACACGGCCAGGGCGCTGGCCAGAGCCAGCCCGACGCCCAGCGCCGCCACGATCGTCACCCGGCTCTTGGCGGCGCCAGAGTCTGCCAGCCTCGAGAGCCGGCTCGCCTCAGCGCGCAGCTCCTTCTCAGTGGTCGTCAGCTCTGCCTGGTAGGCGTCGACGGCCGGCTGTCCCTTCGAGGCGGCCGCGCTCTGGTAAGCCGCCCCGTCACCAGCCATGGCTGCCGGGACCAGGGCGCTGTCGCGCACCTGCTGCCAGGTGCGCCAGCGGTCGACGAGCGCGGGCCAGGAGGGCATGACCCTCGCACCGCCGGCCGCCTGCACCCTGCTCAGCGCGGCGTCCACCTCGGCGTCGACGTCCTTCAGCTGCTGAAGGTAGGCCGCCTTCTCGGCGTCCTCGGCCGACGCCATCTGGGCGACCACCAGTCGAGCCTGGACCTGGCCGGCCTCCACCACGGCGCGATCGAAGCTGATGCGCTCCATCAGCTGCGCGACGGCCTTCGTGTCGTGGTCGAGCGCGTTGATCTCGTTCACAGCGACCCCACCGACCACCACGGCGACCACACCCAAGGAACCGACGGCACCCAAGATCTTGGTGCGCACACCTCGGTTCGAGACCAGACGACGTGACCTATCTGGGGTCTTCGACGGCAATTCGGTGATCTGGCGTGTCTTCACTGGCTCGGACCATCCCTTCGCGGCATTCATCGCACGAGCCGCCGACGTGGTTGATCACGGGCGGCCACACCAACAGGTCTCGACGCCCAGGGGCAGCACCCCCAACCCGTCGCTGCTCTCCGCATCGGCGACCGTGACGAGACCTGAGCATCGCTGGTGCGCAAGACCTGCCAAGTGGTGGACAGCTCAATTGATCAGGCGGATTCTCCACGTCTCTGCCAGGGCCGAAGGTCCCGGCACCGCGCCGCCGTCATCAGTCTCTGACTGATCGCCGGTTCAACGATCTCGCTGTCGCCCTGCCGCGAGCCAGGACGTCTCGGGCCGCGCGCACGACAGCGGCGTCGACGATCTCCGACGAGGCCGTCATGCCCACGCCGGCACCTCTCGCCTGCGCGTCTCCGAGCGCGTCGACGATCTTCTGAGCCTCGGCCATCTCCTCGTCAGACGGCGTGAAGACGTCGTTGATCACGTCCACCTGCTTGGGGTGCACTGCCGTTCGCGCTCGAAACCCTTGGCTCAGCAGAAGACGAGTCGACTGGATCAACGTCGCCTCGTCGTCCAGAGACGTCTGGGTGGCGCCCACAGGCGCCGCGATTCCGGCAGCGGCGCTCGCCAAGACGACCTGCAGGCGAATCGGCCACAACTGCTCCCTGGACGGGCCCGGCCGCAGGCCCAGCTCCGCGGCGAGGTCCACCTCACCAAGACCCAACCGCACCACGCGCTCGTGCTCGGCGATCTCGACGACGCTGAAGACACCACGCGCGCTCTCCAGCAGGGCGAGCACGGGCACCCTACGCCCGAGCCCACGGAGCCGTTCCAGGCCATCCAGCAACGCCACGACCTCGTGAAGTCGCTCCGGTTCCGCCTTCGCCAGGACGATGCCAGCAAGCTGATCGCAGACGACTGACTCGAGGTCTGCCTCGAGTGACCCGGCGTTCACCCGGACCCACCAGGGCGTCGCTCCCGTCGGCATGTGAGAAAGGACGTGTGCGACCTCGTGGCGCGCCGCCTCCTTGGCGCTTGGTAGCACCGAGTCCTCGAGATCCGCGATGATCGCGTCCGCGCCGAAGCGCCCGGCACCGGCCAGCTTCTGGGGCTGGTCACCCGGGACATAGAGGTAGCTGCGCGGTAGAGCCTGCCGGGCGACCGCTTCATGCGTCGTGACGGGATGTGTCACGGGAGGTTCGTCGGACGGTGCAGGTACTGACCACGTGGTTCACCAACGACTCGACCGTCCTTCAGCACCTGCTGGCCGCGGAGGAACGTGTCAGTGACTGCCGCGGTCATCTCGAAGCCTTCGAATGGCGTGTACTCCTGGCTCGACTCCGAGTCGGCAGCGCGAACGGTCCAGGTCCGGTTCGGGTCGACCAACGCGATGTCACCGTCGAGGCCCACCTGCAGTGCGCCCTTGGTCCCGAGCCCATAACGACGAGCAGGATTGCCTGACAGGAGCTCGGCGATGCGCCCATAGGTCAGACCTCGCTTACGCCCTTCGCTGATCAGGCCAGCGAGAAGGTACTCAGTCCCACCGAAGCCAGACTTGGCGAGGAAGACGTCATTCCGATCGGCACCGAACTTCTGCTCGTCTCGGCAGCAGGCGTGGTCGCTCACGACCCAGTCCACCTTTCCATCCAGCAGGTGCTGCCACAACGCCTCGACGTCTGCCCGAGGACGGATCGGCGGATTGACCTTGCTGCCGATTCCCTGAGCTGTGGTGATGTCAGCCAGCAGGTGGCCGATGGTCACCTCACGGCGGAAGTCGATGTGCGGGAACGCCTGGGTCATCCGCAGGGCGGCGTCCATCGCCTTGGCGGACGACAGGTGCAGGAGGTTGATGGTCGGCAGACCTGTCTCGTGCGCGAGGTAGGAGGCGATGCTCACCGCCAGGCCTTCGGAGTGGGGCGGCCGTGACTCGTGGTACGCCTCTAGCCCTTGCAGGTCCCCGCGCTCCTCCACCATCTTGGTGTACGCCGCCATGATCTCGGCCGTCTCGCAGTGCAGCGAGAGGGAGATGCGGTCGGCGATCTCCGGGTACTTCTCCCGAGCAGCCTGGATCCCCCGCATGACGAACTCGAAGTGCGCGTAGTCGTAGCGCTCGCCAGGCGGCGTCATCAGGAACGAGCTCTGGTCGGCGGAGCGTCCGTGCAGGCCGTGCGAACCGTAGAACATGAAGATCTTGAAGGACGTCACGCCGTGCTGGCTCACCAGCTCGGGGATCTCCTCGATGTGCTCCCGCATCATGGGCGCTAGGTGAAAACCGTAGTCGACGTAGGCGCGCCCACGCGTGCGCTCCAGAACCTCCGGGAAGAAGTCCGAGTAGGGGCCGCCCTTGTTGAGGTAGTACTGGCCGGTGCGCATGTAGGTCAGGGACGTCGTGACGCCGCCTTGCGCGCACGCTCTGCTCTCCGACTCAGCATCTGTGGACAGCTCGTTGTAGATGCCCCAGTGCTGGTGTGCGTCCACCACGCCGGGAAAGGCCAGCCTTCCCTTGCCGTCCACCACGTCCGCGCCCTCCTCCGGCGTGATGCCCGGCGCGATCTTGGAGATCACCCCGTCCACCACTTCGATGTCCACCGGGTCCGACTCACTGTGCTCCGGAGCGATGACGACCACGTTCTTGACCACCAGGGCCTGCCTTGACATTGCTTGCTCCTTCGAGTGTTGTACGGCCACGTGAGCGCGCTCTACCGGGGCCGCTCTGAGTGAATGTTGCTCAGCCGGCCGAGCGGCTCCGTCAGCTCACGGACGGTTCCGAGCGCACCGAGGTCCGAACAGCTGGTCTGCACACGGAGGGCGTCGCCGCCTGCCAGTCGCCCCTGCACGTTGTCGCGGAACTTCGCGGCGAGCTCGTCCGACGACAAGGGACGATCCGGACCGCCGCGGTTGACCAGTACCTCCTCGACCCACGTGCTGCCCGCTGCCTCCACCTCGACGATCGCTGGCAGCTGGTGCGGGAAGATCGCGTCGCAACGCTCGTCGCCGACGACGTCGACCCGCGCCATCAACGCTCGACGCTCGGGATCCTGAGCAAGCTCGTCGCGATAGTCCTGCAGCCCGACGCCCAGACCTGAACCGCCCACGAGACCGGCGACGACCGCGTACGGCCCGCTGAACTGCGCCTGGTAGCCCGTCTGAGGTCGCTGCTTGATCAGCAGTGGTTCACCGATGGTGCGGACCACGGCGGTCGGGACCCGCAGCGTGATTCGCTCGATGTCGGCCAAGACCAGCCCGCGCGCGCGGAGTGCCAGACCCGCATCGACCGCCGCGTGCGTGAAGTGGTTCGCGGGGTAGGGCTTGAAGAAGATGTCGGGAACGGACCACCGCTCACCAAGAGCGTCTGTGACCTGCTGCTCCTCCACCTCGCCCCGCAGGAAGGCCTCGAAGAATCCGAAACGTCCCTCGAGCACGGTGGGTGGGCCGGTGACGCCCCGCTCGACCAGCTGCGCTGCGACCACCGCCGCGTGGGCCGCCCAGCCGCAGTGCATCCGTTTGACCGTGCCACCGCTCCTGTTGCCTTCGATGATTCCTGAGGCCATTGACGCGGCCACGCCGAGGGCGTTCTGCACCCCTTCCGGGCCGAGGCCCATGAGCATGGCGGCGGCTACGGCGCCACCGAGCGCTCCGCAGATCGACGTGGCGTGCTGCCCGTGCTCGAAGAACACCGAGTTGCCCAGCGTCTCGTCGTATCCGGCCATCCCGAGCCGGACGGTCACCTCCAGGCCCGCCGCCACGGCCGAGACCAGTTGTGCGCCCGAGGCGTTGGACAGCTCTGCCGCAGCCAGCGCCGCAGGGACCACGCAGGCACTCGGGTGCAGCACCGATGGCAGGTGCGTGTCGTCGTAGTCCAGCGAGTGCGCGAGCACACCGTTGAGCAGCGCTGCCTGGCTTGCCGGCACCCGGCGGTCCAGCCCGACGGCTCGGGCCTGCGCACGGCCGCCCTGCTCGTCGACCAGGGACGCAACGGCGTCACTCGTCGGTACACGGTAGGCCGCCACGCAGAGTCCGAGGACGTCCAACACCCGCTGGTTGACGCTGCTTTGCACGGCGTCGGGCACCCCTTGCTCTGCACACGCCCAGGCGAACTGGGCAACCTGCTCGGCCAGCGTGAGCTCAGCCACGTCCGACCACCGCCAAGGGCCTCACGGGAGAACCCGTTGCGCCGTAGATCGCCAGTGGCGACAGGACGAAGCAGAACTCGTGCACACGGGCCTCGGCCAGGCCCTCCAGGTCCATCGCCTCGATGATGTAGACACCTCGCTCGACCAGCAGGATGCGATGCGCCGGGAGCAGCCCGTGGCCCGCCTGCGGGGCGAGACGCTCGAAGGCGATGCTGTCGGCGCCCACTGCATGGGCTCCGGCATCGGCAAGCCACGTCGCCCCCTCGGCGCCGACCCCGGGAACGCCGCTGGACCGGCCGACGTACCGCTGGGGGTCCTCGTCGTCGAAGTGGCGGCCCCAGCCACTGCGGACGAGCACCACGTCGCCGCGCCGGACCGGCGTTCCTTGGCGCGCGGAAGTCGTCTCGAGGTCGCTCGCTGTGATCTCATAGGCGTCCGGGCAGCCCTGCTGCTGGCCGAGAGCGGTGGGGACGTCGAGCAATACTCCACGCCGCACCATGGGCTCGATCGTGTGAGCGCCGAGGTGGACGAAGCGGCCACCAACACTCGCGGCCACGGCATCCGAGCCGTCCAGCAGGCGACCTGATTGGGAGACGTGCGCGAAGGCGTCGATGTGCGTCCCCACGTGCGTACCCATCGTGATGATGTCGTTCGCGGCCGACCCGCCGTCCTGACGGACGGCGTCCCCATGCCGACGCGGCAGGGCGTGCCAGAACGGCGGATGGTTTGGCGACTGAGGCATTCCCACCCGCAACATGCGGCCGAGGTCGAACACGCGCACGCCACCCTCGAGGGCCTGGAGCAGCACATCATTGCTGGCGTTGTCGCTCGTGCCTGCCCTCATCGGGTAACCCTCCGTCGAAGTCACGTCCTGCAACCTTGTTTCAGCGCTGGTCATGCGACGACCCCTCGCCCACGGAGGTCCGCGACGTCGTCGGCCTCGAGGCCGAGGTCGCGGCAGAGCACCTCGTCGGTATCGGCGCCGAGGGGTCGACCCGTCCGCCGGATCTGACCCGGCGTCCTGGACATGCGCCACAGCACGTTGTGCATCAGCAGCTGGCCCAGGTCGTCATCCGGCACCTCGGTCAGCATCTGCGTGGCGCGGACATGGACGTCCTGGACGAGGTCCTCCGCGTCGTAGACCGGGGCGATCGCCGCACCCGCCGCCTCGAACGCGTCCAGCACGTCGGCTCGCGACCTTGCCGCGATCCAGCCGCCCACGAGCTCGTCGAGCAGCTCCACGTGCTCAACGCGGCCGCGCCCGGAGGAGAACCATGGCTCGTCGACCAGCTCACCGTGCCCGACCAGGGTGATGACCCGTTCTGCGACACGCTGGGCACTCGTGGAGACCGCCACCCACTGCCCGTCCTTGGTCCGGTAGGTGTTGCGCGGGGCGTTGTTGGTCGAGCGGTTGCCATGTCGGCGACCGACCAGCCCGAGCTGCTGGAAGACAGTCGGTCCCGGCCCTACGGCCGCCATCATGGGCTCGAGGATGCTGAGGTCCACCACCTGGCCTCGGCCGTCACGCTCCCTGGCCCACAACGCCATCATGGTGGCGGAGGACGCGGCGATGCCGCAGATCGTGTCTGCCAAGCCGAATGCCGGCAAGGTGGGCGGACCGTCTGCCTCACCGGTCAGCGCGGCGAAGCCGCTCATTGCCTCAGCCAGCGTGCCGAATCCAGCTCGTTCTGCGTACGGTCCCTGCTGGCCGAACCCGGTGATGCGCACGAGAACCAGCCGCGGGTTCTGATCAAGCAGCACCTCCGGTCCGATCCCCCATCGCTCTAGGGTTCCCGGTCTGAAGTTCTCCACGACGACGTCCGCTTCAGCGGCGAGCCGGAGGAAGACCCGTGCGCCGTCCGGGTCCGACAGCTTGAGGCCGATCGTCCGCTTGTTGCGGCTGATCTCCTTCCACCACAACGGCACACCGTCCTTGGAGGGGCCATGCCCCCGCATGCCGTCGCCCTGCTGCGGATGCTCCACCTTGACGACGTCCGCCCCGAAGTCGCCAAGGAGCTGGCAGCACAACGGCCCCGCCAGGATCGTGGATGCGTCGATCACGCGCAGCCCTTGAAGTGGACTCGCCTCGGTCATGCCGCGCCCCCCGCGCCCATGACGTCGCGCAAGGTGGCCACGAAGGTCTCCGGATCCTGCTCGGCCACGAAGTCGGTGGCCCCCGGCAGCACCACGGCCCGGCGGTGCCTGATCGACCCCACGGCCCGTTCGTGCATGTACCCGATGCGGTCATCGGTCCCGGTCATCAAGAGGTCGACAGGCGCGAGCTCCGACAGCGAGGCCGCCAGGTCGTGACGCCAGATGGCTCGGTAGCTGTTCGCGAAGTCGGGGCCAGCGCTCAGGTAGTCACGAACGAGCTCCGTCAGGAGCTGGGCGTCTGCCCAGGGGTACTCGGACTGAACCCGCGACCAGATCCACTGCAGGTGGCGACCGTCCACGTTCGCCTCGTAGGGCGGCGCGAACGTGGCGAGCCGGTCGGCCTTCTCGTCCGAGGTGTACACCGGCACGCCGTGCAGCATGACCCCAGCTAGCCGGTTCGGTTGCAGGGCGGCAGCGTGCAGTGCGAACACCGCGCCCGTGGCGCGTCCGAAGAGCCAGGCCCTCTCGTGGCCCAGCGCGTCGGCGACGTGCCACAGCACCTTCGCGTAGTCCGCAACTTCCCATGGGCCCGGGGGGCTGTCGGACTCACCGTACCCCGGCGTGTCTACCGCCACGGGCACGCAGAAGTCACCCAGACCATCGAGGGCGTACCGATAGCGACGTGAGGACAGCGGACTCTGATGTGCCAGCAGCAGAAGCGGCATCGACCCGCGGTCAGCAGGACCTCGCGATGCCGACGTACGCGCCGTCCGAACGTGCACTCGTCCCCAGGCAAGCTCGAGGTAGCCGGCCCCGCTGGCCATCAGCCCCGACATGTCGGAGTTACTCATGATCGACCTGTGCGCTCAGGAGAGCGGGGCTCTCGTGCGCCCGAATGCACCTCACGACGTGTCGCTCAGCAACGGCGCGATCGGCGATCGGGCCAGACGAGCACTCCGGGAGCTCGATGGGGCAGCGGCCGGACAGCACGCAGGCGCGAGGAGGTGTCGCCAGGCTGGGGATCTCGCCCCGCAGCGGCACGTACGGGCGTCGGTCGCTCGGATCGGTGCTTAGCGCCGCGGACAGCAGCGCCCAGGTGTAGGGATGGCGCGGGTTCGACAGGACCTCACGGGTCGGCCCCTGCTCGACGACCTGTCCCAGGTACATGACGGCGACCCGGTCGCTGATGGTGGCCACTGTCGCCAGGTCGTGCGAGACGAAGACATAGCTCATGCCCTCCTGGCGCTGCAGATCGCGCAGCAGGTCGAGCACCTTGGCGCGCACCGACATGTCGAGCGAGGACGTCGGCTCGTCCAGCACTACCAGGCGAGGGCGGGTGATGATCGCCCGGGCGATGCCAACCCGTTGCTGCTGGCCGCCGCTCAGCTGCTTCGGGTAGCGCGACGCGTGCTCACGCTTCAGACCCACACGCTCGAGCACTTCGATGGCCGCAGCACGACGTCCCGCTCGGTCGTGTCCAGTGCCGTGGATGAGCAACGGCTCGGAGACGATGTCGCCTACCTTGATGCGCGGGTTGAGCGATTCGTACGGCTCCTGGAAGACCACCTGCAGATCAGCCCGCAGAGAACGCATCTCCTTGGAGCTGATCGCGGTGAGAGAAGTCCCGTCGAATACGACCTCACCCTGGGTCGGACGTATGAGGCCCAGGGCGATGCGCCCCAAGGTGGACTTGCCAGACCCGCTCTCTCCGATGACGGCGACGGTCTCCCGCTCCCCGACGCTGAGCGTGAGCCCGTTGACGGCGTGGACGCGCTTCCCACCGCGGCGGAACACGTGGTGGATGTTCTTGAGCTCCAACAGGCTCATGTCAAACCCTCTGGCGTCTGGGACACCGGCGACAGCTCTGGCACCGGGGGGATGGCGTCCAGCAGCTGCCGGGTGTACTCGTGCTGAGGACTCGCGAAGATCTCCGCCACGGGGCCACGCTCGACCGTTCGTCCATCGCGCATGACCACGACGTGCTGGCAGTACTGCGCGACGACGCCGAGGTCGTGGGTCACCAGAAGGAGGGAGCGATTCCCACCGGACAGCTGGGCGGCGATCAAGTCCAGGATCTGACGCTGCACCGTGACGTCCAGCGCCGTCGTCGGCTCGTCCGCGATCACGAGCTGGGGGTCGTGCAGCATCGCCAACGCGATGACGACACGCTGTGCCATGCCGCCCGACAGCTCGTGGGCGTACCCGCGCAGCACCCGCTCGGGGTCCCGGACCTGCACATCCCGCAGTCGGGAGAGCGCCAGCTCGCGGACCTGAGAACGGCTGGCGCGCCGACGCGTGCGAAGCACGTTGGCGAACTGCTTCTCGATCGACAGGATGGGGTTGAGCGCCCCGAAGGGGTTCTGTGCGACGAAGCCGATGCGGCCTCCGCGGATGCGCCGCATCTCCTGGGGGCTGGCTGCCACCAGATCGACGCCGTCGAAGTCGACCCGGCCGGACACGACACGCGCGTAGGACGGCAGAAGACGCATGAGGGACCGGAC
>DASSTJ010000138.1:0-8312 GCA_035707965.1 Actinomycetales bacterium | reverse complement strand
CTGCGCGTCGAGCTGTGCTCCGGTCTCGGCCTGCACCCCGTCGTCGAACAGGCGCAGCAGCTCCTCCCCCACCTGCTGAAGCAGCGGCGGAGTCAGGACGGGGTCGGGGTGCCAGCCGTCGAGGATGTGCGCGGCCTCCAGGGCCCGCCGACGTGCCATGCGGGTGGGGTACTGCGAGGACTCGACGCCCTGCGGCTCCCACAGCACACCTCGGTCGGCGGCGGTCGCGCCGCGCCGGTCCCAGGGGCGTGAGCCGCCGGAGCGGGCAGGCGGGTGGACGCCGTCGTCCCCCGTCGGGACGGCCGCGGTGCCGTCCGAGCGGGTGTCGCCACTGGCGAGGTGCAGGTCTGCCACCTACGGGCTATCGGCAGGTTCACCCGTTCGGTATAGCCCGTACTTCCCGATGAACTGGACCACGCCGTCCGGCACGATGTACCAGACTGGCTCGCCGGCACGGACGCGCTCGCGGCAGTCGGTGGATGAGATGGCCATGGCCGGCACCTCGTGCAGGCTCACCCGGTCGGCAGGCAGGCCCTTGCCGCTCAGCTCGTGCCCGGGCCGGGTGACGCCGACGAACTGCGCCAGCTCGAAGAGCTCGTCGACGTCCTTCCACGACAGGATCTCGGCGAGGGCGTCGGCACCCGTGATGAAGAAGAGCTCGGTCTCGGGCTCCTGGGAGTGCAGATCACGCAAGGTGTCGATGGTGTACGTCGGACCCGGCCGGTCGATGTCGACCCGGCTGACGGTGAAGCGCGGGTTCGACGCGGTGGCGATGACCGTCATGAGGTAGCGCAGCTCGGCGGGGGTGACGTCCCGCGAGTCCTTCTGCCAGGGCCGGCCCGTCGGCACGA
This sequence comes from Actinomycetales bacterium, assembly GCA_035707965.1. Lineage (GTDB taxonomy): Bacteria > Actinomycetota > Actinomycetes > Actinomycetales > Angustibacteraceae > DASSTJ01. The sequence goes on along the minus strand of DASSTJ010000138.1, from coordinate 7,461 downwards.
AGACGACCTCGTCGAGGTGGAGCCCCGCCTGCACCTCACTGGCCGCCACCAGGTGCCCGTGGTGGATGGGGTCGAAGGTGCCACCCATGACGCCGAGGCGACGCGGCCGCAGCGGCACGACGCCAGCGCCGGGGTCAGCGTCTGCTGGGGTCACCGGTCGGCGGTCGCCGCGCGTCTCAGCGGTGCTTGTTGCTGAAGTTGCGGAACGACCAGGTCAGCCCGAGCAGGGCAGCGAAGACGACCAGCGCGCCCACGGCGAACGCGACAGCGCCCACCGGTGTGCTCGAGTGCTCCGTGGCGGCCAGCAGCGCGTTCGACATGTCGTCCTCTCTCGGTTCGGCCCGGCCCCACCGAGGCGTGCGGCTGCAGCGGCCGACGGGGCGTCCGCGTACAGTCTGGCACGAGTCCTGCCCCGCACAGCCACGACATCCGGACCGAGGAGCTCGACATCGACGCGCCCACGCTCTCGGTGGTCGTCCCGCTGTACGACGAGGCCGACGTGCTGCCCCTCCTGGTCGGACGGCTACGGCCGGTCCTCGACGCCCTGGGGGCGACCTACGAGGTGCTCGCCGTGGACGACGGCAGCACCGACGCCACCCCGGCCGTGCTGGAGCGGGTCCGGCGTGAGTGGCCCGCGCTGCGCGTCGTCCGGCTGCGGGCCAACAGCGGGCACCAGGCGGCGCTCTCCGCCGGCCTGGCCCGGGCCCGCGGTGACTGGGTGGTCAGCATCGACGCCGACCTCCAGGACCCGCCCGAGGTCATCGGCGACATGCTGCAGGCCGCCCGGTCGCAGGCGGTGGACGTCGTCTACGGCGTCCGGACGGACCGCAGCACCGACTCCGTCTTCAAGCGCGGCTCCGCGCGGCTGTTCTACGGGCTCATGGGTCGCATGGCGGGCTCGTCCGGACCCGCCCAGGCCGGTGACTTCCGTCTGATGAGCCGGGCCACGGTCGACGCGGTCAACGTCCTGCCCGAGCACCACCGGGTGCTGCGCCTGGTCATCCCCGCGCTCGGCTTCCCCAGCGCCGAGGTCGGCTACCGCCGCGAGGTCCGCGCCGCGGGACGCTCGAAGTACCCGTTCGCCAGGATGCTGAAGCTCAGCATCGACAGCGTCACCGGGTTCTCGATCGCCCCGCTGCGACTCGCCACCTGGTTCGGGCTGCTGGGCGGCGTCGTCGCGCTTGCCCTCCTGGTCTACGCCCTGGTGTCGTTCGCGACCGGGCACACCACTCCGGGCTGGACGTCCACGTTCGTGGCGGTGGCCGCCGTCGGCGCCGTCCAGCTGCTCTGCCTCGGGCTGCTCGGCGAGTACGTGGGGCGCATGTACACGCAGCTGCAGGGCCGTCCGTCCTACTTCGTCGCCTACGACTCGCTCGAGCCCGCGCCGTCCGGACGGCGGGACGCACCGGACGGCGACGACGGTCAAGGGCGGCGACAGCTGACGAGCAGCGACACGCCGGGCAGCGAGCGCACCGGCAGGTAGCGCTCCGCGGTGATGATGCCGCGCAGGGCCGCGTTCACGAGCGGCGACATCTCCTCGAGGTCGCTGCCGGTGCTGGTGCGGCGGCGCAGGGCGACGACGGGCCGCAGCAGCACGTTCCAGCTGCGCATCGGACCGACCTCGAAGCCGCCGCCGCACAGCACCCCTCCCAACGTCTCCCTCGTGTAGCGCCGCACGTGACCCACGGCCTCGTCGTGCGCCGACCAGAGCCTCGGGTCGCACGGCACGGCGACCAGGTACCGCCCACCGGGGCGCAGGGCCCGGAACACCTGGGCCACGGCAGCGGCGTCGTCCTCGATGTGCTCGAGGACGTCGAAGGCCACCACGAGGTCGAGGCTCGCGTCGGCGACCGGTAGGGCCGTGGCGTCCGCGCGGAGCGTGGCGAGGCCTCGGTCACGGGCGACGCCGGCGCCCTCGGCGCCGTACTCCAGCGCGACCGGGCGCCACCCCAGACCTTGCAGCACCCTGGTGTTGCCGCCGCCGGCCGCCCCGATGTCGAGGGCGACGCCGGGGACGAGGTCCCGCACCTCGCGGGCGAGCAGGTGCCGGCGTTCGCGATACCACCAGTGCGTGCCCTCGAGCTCGGCGAGCTTGCGCACCTCGGTGGCTTCCACGAAGGACCATCCTGCCAGCCGGGTCAGCGCAGCAGACCGCGGTCCCGCGCCGCCGCAACCGCGCCGGTGCGGCTCGTGACGCCGAGCTTCGTGAACACGTGCACCAGGTGCGACTTGACGGTCGCCTCGCTGACGAACAGCCGTCGGGCGATGTCGCGGTTCGAGAGCCCCTCCGCCACCAGGGCGACGACCTCCAGCTCGCGGGCTGACAGGTCCGACGCCGGTGCGCGTACGCGCGCGAGGAGCCGCGTCGCCACCTGCGGCGCCAGCACCGTCTCACCGCGCGCTGCGGCGGCCACCGCGTCGAGCAGCACCTGCGGCTCGGCGTCCTTGAGCAGGTACCCGGACGCCCCGGCCTCGACGGCGCGCAGGATGTCAGCGTCGGTGTCGTACGTCGTCAGGATCAGCACGCGCGGTGGCGTCGGCAGCGCGACGATCCTCGTGGTGGCCGTCACCCCGTCACCGCCGTCGGCGAGCTGCAGGTCCATGAGGACGACGTCCGGCCCGCTCTCCCGCACGCGCGCGACCGCGTCGTCGACCGACGCCGCCTCGCCCACCACCTCGACGCCGGACGCGGTGAGCAGCGCTCGCAGACCCCCTCTCACGACCGGGTGGTCGTCGACGAGCACCACCCGAGTCACGACCCCTCCCCCGCACCTGGCAGGGGCACGGGCACGGTGGCCACGACCGCGGTTCCCTGGCCCGGGGCCGACTCCACGTCCAGGTCCCCTCCCACGTCGGCGAGGCGCTCCCGCATCGCGCGCAGCCCGAACCCGGCGCCGTCAGCCGAGCGCTCCGGGACCTGGACGGGGTCGAAGCCGACGCCGTCGTCCACCACGTCCAGCCGCACCTCCGCGTCCCCGTACGTGACCGTGACGCTCACCCTCGTCGCCCGAGCGTGCTGCCGCACGTTCGCGAGGGCGCCCTGAGCGAGACGGAGCAGGGCGACCTCGACCGCTTTGGGCAGGACCACCGGCTCGCCGTCGCACCGCAGCTCGGTCCGCACCGGCACCTGCTCGGCCGTGCGGTACAGCAGCCGCCCGAGCGCGGCCGGCAGCGGCGCCTGCTCCAACGCTGCGGGCGCCAGGGCGTGCACGACCCGTCGTGCCTCGTCCAGGTTCTCCGACGCCGTGGCCACGATCCGCCGCAGGAGGGCCGTATCGTGGCCGACGGCCGAGGTGTCGGCAGGCTGTCCGCGGCCCCCCGTGCCGGCGTCCGCCTCCGCCAGTCCTGCTCGCGCGAGCAGGACGATCGAGGAGAACCCCTGCGCGAGGGTGTCATGGATGTCGCGCGCCAGCCGCGCGCGCTCGACCAGCGCTCCCGACTCACGTTGTGCCGCCGCGAGCGCGTCGTGCGTGACGACGAGGTCCTCCTGCGCCGCGAGGAGCTCGGCGATCAGGTGGCGACGCTCGAGGTTCTCGGCGACGAGTCGCCGATAGGCGAGCGACATCCCGACGGCGACGACGAGCCCGAAGCACGGGCCGAGCACCTGAGCGGCGCGGTTGCCGTCCGGTGTCGACAGCTGCGACGCGATGACCACGACCGTGAGACCGGCCACCACGCCGAGTCCGGCGCGCAGCGGCAGCAGGTGCAGGCACAGGAAGAACAAGGCGAACGCGACCCAGGTGAACTGCGCGGAGACCGCGACGAGCCCGAGCCAGCCCAGCAGCAGCACGGCGAGCCAGACGGCACCGGTCACGCGGTCACGACGACGTCGCGCCACGAGCGCCCCGCCCGCGTACCACAGCGCGAGGAGCACCGCGCCGACGATCGCGAGGACCGTGTGACCCGAGTCCGCGGCCGCACGGGCGGCTCCGACCGCCAGGAGCGCGGCGAACAGCGCGTGCTGACCGAGCTGCAGCCCTCGAAGCACCGGCGACGAGCCGGCGCCGCTCGCCGCCCCGTGCCCGCGGCCGCTGGCCTGTGAGTCCGTGGGTGCTGGCACGGGACCCGGCGTCGATAGGTCGGGACTCGGCACGGGGAGGACCTTCTACCTGGCGGGAGCGACTGCCGCGGCAGCAGTCTGCGTCCACGGTAACCGGCATACGACCGCGCGCAGGTACCGGCGACGGCCGTCCGGACGTCGGATCAGACCTTCGATGGATGCCGGGCTCGACCGAAGGTCGCACCGCGCAGACCGACTGGTGCGCGATGCCGCGCACCCGGTCGGCGACCGAGGCTGGAAGCACCTGACCGAAGGAGCCCTCGCTCGTGTACCTCGCTATTCGCGACCTACGCTTCGCACGTGGTCGCTTCGCCTTGATGGGAGCGGTCATCGCGCTCGTCGGCCTGCTCGTCGTCCTGCTGTCGGGCCTCACCGCCGGGCTGTCGGCGCAGAGCGTCTCCGCCCTCGACACGCTGCCCGCCGACCGGCTCGCGTTCGCCGCACCGGCGCAGGGTCAGCAGCTGTCGTTCGCCGGCAGCCGGCTCTCCGCCGAGCAGGTGCACGCCTTCACGAGCGCCGCTGGGGCCGATGCCGCCGCGCTCGGTGTCGCGAACGGGAGGGTCGGCGTCGGCCGCGACAGCGGGAGCTCCCCGTCGTCCGCCCGGGAGGTCACCGCCACCGTCTTCGGCGCCGTGCCCGACGGCTTCCTCGCTCCGCCGGCCCTCGCCGAGGGGGCCGTCGTGGTGAGCGACGAGCTCGCGGACGAGCAGCACCTGGCGACGGGCGACACCGTGCAGCTGGGTGGGCAGAGCCTGCGCGTGGCCGCCGTGCGTACCAGCTCCTCGTTCAACCACACGCCAGTCGTCTGGACGACGCTCGACCAGTGGCGTCGGCTGGATGCGGCGGGTGGCGCCGCTGCCACCGTCGTCGCCCTGCGCGGCGGCCCCGTCACCGACGCGGTGCCGGGCACAACGGTCCGCACGCTCTCCGACGCCCGAACCGCCGTCGGCTCCTACACGGCCGAGAACGGCTCGCTCACCCTGATGCGCCTGCTGCTGCTGGCCATCAGCGCCCTGGTGGTCGGTGCCTTCTTCACCGTCTGGACGGTGCAACGGCAGCCCGACCTGGCTGTGCTGAAGGCGATCGGCGCCTCCAGCGACGCCTTGGTGCGCGACGCGCTGGGGCAGTCGCTGGTCGTGCTGGTGGTCGGCGGAGGACTCGGGACGGTACTGGCCGCTGGGGTCGGGCTGCTCGCTCAGCGCGTCGTGCCCTTCGTCGTCTCGCCGGCAACGACCGCGTTGCCGCTCCTCGCCCTCATCGTCGTCGGGCTGGTCGGTGCCGCTGCCGCCGTCCGACGCATCACCTCCGTCGACCCGCTGACCGCCTTGAGAGCCGCCCGATGAGCCTTCGACTCGACCACGTGACGCTCACCTACCCGGACGGCGACGAGCGGGTCGTCGCACTGGACGACGTGAGCCTGGACGTGCCCGCCGGAGAGCTGGTAGCCGTCACGGGCCCGTCCGGCTCCGGCAAGTCGAGCCTGCTCGCGGTCGCTGGTCTGCTGATCGCACCGGACAGCGGCACCGTGTCGATCGGCACCGGGGACGTGACGGCGCTGAACCCCAAGCAGCGCACCAGGATCAGACGCGAGCGGCTGGGTTTCGTGTTCCAGCAGTCGAACCTCATCGCCTCGCTGACAGCGACGGAGCAGCTGGTCGCCGTTGCGCGGCTCGCGGGCACGGACGGCCGCGGCACGACCGCGCGGGCGCGCGACCTGCTGGCGTCGCTCGGGCTCGAGCGCCAGCTCGACCGCCGGCCGCACCAGCTCTCCGGCGGCCAGCGGCAGCGCGTCGGCATCGCGCGGGCCCTGGTGAACCACCCGGAGATGCTGCTCGTCGACGAACCGACGTCCGCCCTTGACCCCGAACGCGGACGCGCGATCGTCGAGCTGCTCGCCACGGTCACGCACGAGCACCGGGTCGCGACCCTCATGGTCACCCACGACCTCGCGCAGCTCGACCTCGTCGACCAGCACGTCGAGTTCCACGACGGCCGGCTGGGGCTGCCGCGGCTTGCCGCCTGACCGGCTCAGGCGCGCACGTGCCCGTCGCCGGTGACGACCCAGGTCGTGGTCGTGAGCTCGGCCAGCCCCATCGGCCCACGTGCGTGCAGCTTCTGGGTGGAGATGCCGATCTCCGCCCCCAGACCCAGCTGCCCGCCGTCCGTGAACCTCGTGGACGCGTTCACCATCACGGCCGCTGCGTCGACCCCCGCCACGAACGATCGGGCGGCACTCTGGTCCTCCGTGACGATCGCCTCGGTGTGGCCGCTCGACCAGCGGCGGATGTGCTCCAGCGCCTCCTCGAGGTCGTCGACGACGCGCACCGCGAGGTCGAGCGACAGGTACTCACGGCCCCAGTCGTCGTCCGTCGCCGCGGTGACGTCGATGCCGGAGGCCGCGCCCGTGGCAACCGTCGTGGCGTCCCCGTGCAGCCGCACGCCCGCGTCGTGCAGGTCCTTCAGCGCACGAGGCAGGACGTCCCCCACCCTCGACCGGTGCACGAGCAGCGTCTCGGCGGCGTTGCACACGCTCGGACGGTGCACCTTGGAGTTGACCGCGATGGCGAGCGCCTTGTCCGGGTCGGCCAGGGCATCGACGTAGACGTGGCAGTTACCCACGCCGGTCTCGATGACCGGCACCGTGGAGCCCTCGACGACCGTGCGGATGAGGTCGGCGCCCCCGCGAGGGATCAGTACGTCCACGTCACCCCGCGCCGTCATGAGGTGCTGCACCTCCTCCCGTCCGCCGTCCAGCAGGGTGACCGCGTCGGCGGGCAGTCCGGCACGCTCCAGCGTCTCGCGCAGCACGGCGACGAGGGCCCGGTTGGTCTCACGCGCGGCCGACCCGCCGCGCAGCACCACCGCGTTGCCGCTCTTCAGCGCGAGGCCCGCGGCGTCCACCGTGACGTTCGGTCGTGCCTCGTAGACCATGGCGACGACGCCCATCGGCACTCGGGTCTGGCGCACCTCCAGCCCGTTGGCCAGACGCTGGCCGCGCACGACCTCCCCGACGGGGTCCGGCAGGGCGGCCAGCTCGCGCAGCGCGTCGCCCAAGGCTGCGACCCGGGCCGCGTCCAGCCGCAGCCGGTCGAGCAGTCCTGGGGACAGCCCGTCCCGCTCGCCCCGCTGCAGGTCCCGCTCGTTCGCCGCGACGATGCTCGGCGTCGTCGCCACCAGCGCGTCGGCCATGGCGAGCAGCAGCGCGTCCTTGTCGCCTCGGGTCAGCGGCCGGACCGCCCGGCTCGCGACGCGCGCTCGACGACAGGCGGCGAGCACGTCGGCACGCACGTCACCGCGGGTCTCCACGACGCTGGTCATGCGGCGATCGTAGTGCGCCCGCGTCCACGCGTTTCGCGCGAACGGGGGCACCGCACCGGCGCGCGATGCCCCAGTTCGCGCGA
>DASSTJ010000137.1:0-4672 GCA_035707965.1 Actinomycetales bacterium | reverse complement strand
GCCCTGACGCTGCTTGTGGCGCTGGTTCTCGCAGATGACCATGACCCGGCCGTGACGGCGGATCACCTTGCACTTGTCGCAGATCTTCTTGACGCTCGGCTTGACCTTCATCGCCCTGCTGTCTGCTCGTGGATGGGTAGGAGTGCTGCTAGCGGTAGCGGAAGACGATCCGACCCCGGGTGAGGTCGTAGGGGCTCAGCTCGACGACCACCCGGTCCTCGGGGAGGATCCGGATGTAGTGCTGCCGCATCTTCCCGGAGATGTGGGCCAGCACCTTGTGGCCGTTGCTCAGCTCGACGCGGAACATCGCGTTGGGCAGAGCCTCGACGATCGTGCCCTCGATCTCGATGACACCGTCCTTCTTCGCCATGTCCTCCGCATTCCGTTGTCGGGCCCGCCACAGCGGCACGACCCTTGGGGGTGCAGCCCGCGCACACGTGAGCGTCCTCCAACCGCCAGAACCAGCCGCGGGACGGGGCGAGGACAGCCGTGCTCGAGAGCCGACACAGCAGGATACGCCAGGACGCCGCACAATCCCAAATGCAGCTAGTCGCGGGCGGCGACGGGTACGCCCAGCCGCTCGAGCTGCTGACGGCCCCCGTCGAGCGCGGTGAGCACCCAGAGGCCGTCGTCACTGACAGCGACGGTGTGCTCGAAGTGCGCGGCCCTGGCGCCGTCGGCCGTCACGACCGTCCAGTCGTCGTCCAGCACCCGGGTCTGCTCGGTGCCGCGGGTCAGCATGGGCTCGACCGCGACGACGAGCCCCTCGCGCACGCGCACCCCCTTGTCCCGGACGCGGTAGTTCGGCACCTGCGGGTCCTGGTGCATCTCGGTGCCGATGCCGTGGCCCACGTACTCCTCGACGATCCCGTACGGCGTGCCGTGACCGGCAGCCGACGCGTGGTCCTCGACCGCCGCCCCCACGGCGTGCAGCCGCTGTCCGACGGCCAGCGCGGCGATGCCCCGCCACATCGACTCCTGGGTGACCTCCGCGAGCTCGACATCGGCGGGGTCAGCCGGGTCGAGCACGACCGTCACTGCGGCGTCGCCGTGCCAACCGTCCACGATGGCGCCGCAGTCGATCGAGACGACGTCCCCGGGCGCGAGGACGCGGTCGCCGGGGATGCCGTGCACCACCTCGTCGTTCACGGATACGCAGAGCGTCGCCGGGAACCCGTGGTAACCGAGGAACGAGGGCGTCGCTCCCGCTCCCCGGATGTGCTCCTCGGCCAGCGCGTCGAGGTCGGACGTCGTCATGCCGGGCTTCGCTGCCTCGCTGAGCAGCTGCAGCGTCTCGCCGACCACGAGCCCGGCCCGCCGCATGGCCAGCACCTGCTGTGGCGTCTTGTACTGGATGCGGTCGCGGCCCAGCATCAGCGCGCGCGCTCGACGGCGGACACGAGCCGCTCGGTCACCTCGTCGACCTCGCCGAGGCCGTCGACGGACACCAGCAGGCCCCGCTCGCCGTAGATCCGGCACAACGGTGCCGTCTCGTCCGCGTAGATCTGCTGCCGACGCCGGATGACCTCCTCGGTGTCGTCGCTGCGACCGGCGGTCTGCGCACGGCGGAGGAGCCGCGCCACGACCTCGTCCTCGTCGACCGTCAGCTCGATGACGACGTCCAGCGTCGAACCAGCCTCGGCCAGCATGGCGTCCAGCTCGTCGACCTGCGGCTGGGTGCGGGGGTAGCCGTCGAGCAGGAAGCCGCCCGCCGCGTCGTCCTGCCCGAGCCGGTCGCGCACCATGGCGTTGGTGATGTCGTCGGAGACGTAGCCCCCGGAGTCCAGCACGGCCTTGACCTTCTGGCCGAGCGGCGTCTGCTCGGCGATGTTCGACCGGAAGATGTCGCCGGTCGAGATGGCCGGGATGTCGAAGTGCCGTGCCAGGCGGGCGGCCTGCGTGCCCTTGCCTGCGCCGGGTGGGCCGAGGATGACGAGTCGGGTCACCGCAAGAATCCTTCGTAGTGACGCTGCTGCAGCTGCGCCTCGATCTGCTTCACGGTCTCGAGGCCCACGCCGACGATGATGAGGATGTTGACGCCGCCGAGCGGGAAGTTGCCCTGCGCCCCGATCGCGCCGAACGCGATCATCGGGAACAGGCAGAGCAGGCCGAGGTAGAGCGACCCCGCGAGGGTGATGCGGGACAGGATGTACTCGAGGTACTCGGCCGTGGGCCGGCCGGCTCGGATGCCGGGCACGAACCCGCCGTACTTCTTCATGTTGTCGGCGACCTCGGTCGGGTCGAACGTGATCGCCACGTAGAAGTACGTGAAGAACACGATCATGGCGAAGTAGATCGCCATGTAGATCGGGTGGTCGCCCTTCACGAGGTACGTGTTGATGAACACGACCCAGCCCTTGGTCTGGTCCTGCTGGAACTGCGAGATCAGCGCCGGCAGGTACATCAGGGACGCCGCGAAGATGACGGGGATGACGCCCGCCTGGTTGACCTTGAGCGGGATGTACGTGCTCGTGCCCCCGTACTGGCGGCGGCCGATCATGCGCTTGGCGTACTGCACGGGCACACGCCGCTGGCTCTGCTCGACAAACGTGACGGCCGCGATGATGACCAGCCCGATGAGCAGCACGATGAAGAAGTAGAACCAGCCCTTGGTCTGGCGGATGGCCCAGAGGGATGTCGGGAAGGTCGCCGCGATCTGGATGAAGATCAGCAGGGACATGCCGTTGCCGACGCCCTTGTCGGTGATGAGCTCACCGAGCCACATGATGAGGCCGGTACCGGCCGTCATCGTGGCCACCATGACGAGGATGGTGAAGAGGCTGTCGCTCGGCACCAGGTCGGCGGCGCAGCTGCGGAAGAGGTTGCCCGGGTTGCGCGCGATCGAGACGAGCGTCGTCGACTGCAGGATCGCCAAGCCGATCGTCAGGTAGCGCGTGTACTGGGTCATCTTCGTCTGACCCTGCTGGCCCTCCTTCTTCAGCTCCTCGAAGCGAGGGATCACCACCGTGAGCAGCTGGACGATGATGCTGGCCGTGATGTACGGCATGATGCCGAGCGCGAAGACGGACAGCTGCAGCAGCGCGCCGCCGCTGAACATGTTGACCAGGCCGAGCAGGCTGTCGCCCTGGCTCGACGCGATGCACTGCTGCACGTTCGTGTAGCTGACGCCCGGAGTCGGGACGAAGGAGCCGAGCCGGAACAGCGCCATGATCGCCGCGGTGAACAGCAGCTTCTTGCGCAAGTCCGGCGTGCGGAATGCTCGGGCGAACGCGGTGAGCACGGATCCTCCAGCGCACCGCCCTCGGGCGGCTCAGGTGTGTCTTCGAACAGTGCGGACGAGTGGTGGAGCACCGACGCGCTCCTGGGGACGATAACACCCCGGATCCCGGTGGCCCGGGGTCCGGGGTGCTGTCGCACGGATGGCTGCACAGCCGCCTCAGAGCTCGGTGACCGAGCCTCCGGCAGCCACGATCTTCTCCTTGGCGCTGGCCGAGAACTTCTGCGCGGTGACCTGCACCGCAACCGTGATCTCGCCGGTGCCCAGGACCTTGACGGGCTGCCCGCCGCGCACGGCGCCCTTCTCCACGAGGGCGTCGACCGTCACGTCGCCGCCGTCGGGAAAGAGCTCGCCGATGCGGCCCAGGTTCACGACCTGGTACTCCACCCGGAACGGGTTGGTGAAGCCGCGCAGCTTCGGCAGGCGCATGTGCAGCGGCATCTGGCCGCCCTCGAAGCTGTCGGGCACCTGGTAGCGGGCCTTCGTGCCCTTCGTGCCGCGACCGGCCGTCTTGCCCTTGCTGCCCTCACCGCGGCCGACCCGGGTCTTGGCCGTCTTGGCCCCCGGGGCGGGACGCAGGTGGTGGACCTTGAGCGTGGACTCCTTGGCCATGTCAGTCGACCTCCTCGTAGGTCACGAGGTGAGCCACCGTCGCCACCATGCCGCGGATCTCGGGCCGGTCCTCCTTGACGACGACGTCGCCGATGCGCTTGAGGCCGAGCGAGCGCAGCGTCTCCCTCTGGTTCTGCTTGCCACCGATCGTGGACCGCGTCTGGGTCACCTTGAGCCGGGCCATCAGGCACCTGCCCCGGCGGCGCGCGCCCGCAGCATGGCGGGCGGTGCGACGTCCTCGAGCGGGAGGCCGCGGCGAGCCGCCACCGACTCCGGACGCTCGAGGCCCTTCAGGGCCGCGACGGTCGCGTGCACGATGTTGATCGCGTTCGACGAGCCCAGCGACTTGCTGAGCACGTCGTGGATGCCAGCGCACTCCAGCACCGCGCGCACCGGGCCACCCGCGATGACGCCGGTACCGGGGGCGGCAGGGCGCAGCATGACGACGCCAGCCGCCTGCTCACCCACGATCGGGTGGGGGATGGTGCCCTGGATGCGGGGCACCTTGAAGAACTGCTTCTTGGCCTCCTCGACACCCTTGGCGATCGCCGCGGGCACCTCCTTGGCCTTGCCGTAGCCGACACCGACGGTGCCGTCGCCGTCGCCGACCACCACCAGCGCGGTGAAGCTGAAGCGGCGGCCGCCCTTGACGACCTTGGCCACGCGGTTGATGGTCACCACGCGCTCGACGTACGCGGTCTTGTCCGCGGCGTCGCCACGGCGGTTGTCGCGGTCACGACCGCCACCACGGCGCTCGTTGCCGCCGGCACCGGCACCGGTTCCACGGCGCTGGGGTCCAGGCATCAGACGTTCCTCTTCTCG